>JBBRBE010000219.1:0-9552 GCA_038206175.1 Chloroflexia bacterium | reverse complement strand
CTACTGGGCAGATTCCCACGTGTTACTCACCCGTTTGCCACTATCTAACTTCCGAAGAAGCTAGACCGTTCGACTTGCATGCATTAGGCACGCCGCCAGCGTTTATCCTGAGCCAGGATCAAACTCTCCACACCTTTCATTATGATTCAGCCTATTGTTGCCAAAGGGCTAAACCGTAAAAGGCATCAGTCTTGACAGAGCCAAAATATGTTCCTGTTCTCTTGACGTTTTGCTTGCATTGCTATTAGAAAGTAATTAGAAGCATTGCTTCTGCTTCTCAGTCACTCTCCGATTGTTAAGGTGCTTAGTTCTTTAGTCTACTCACAATCAACTGCTTATCCAGCAATCAATTGTCACTAGAGCATTTTTGCACTGGTTTTATCAGTGCTTGGTTATATTACCACTGTCGATTAGGTTTGTCAAGGCTCTTTTGAGGCTTTTTAAAACCCGTTTTACTAACCGAGTTTTGTTCAAGGCTAAGCTTGACTTACCAGAGTAGAGCCTATGGTTTTCGTCTTAGAACGACAAAAAACCAAAGAGCTTGTCACAACTCTGAGGTCTGCTCCTGGGTTTGGTCACTGCTTAGATAATTGATGACCGAGCATTTCCACCGACAGTGCGGTACTGCTATTTATACCACTTCATACCCGACCTGTCAAGCCAAAAACAGCCTCGTTTTGCTGTGCTATAATTCACAGATGAAAATTCTGATTATTACAACTAACGGTATTACCAGTCTGTTCCAGAGTTGGCCGGAACGCTTGCAGGCGCGTGGTTTGGCCCGCCGCGGCCATACTGTGCGGGCGATTACCTACCTGGGAAAGCATGATTTTAACCGGCTTGAGCGTGAAACAATTGACGGCGTAGAAGTGCGGAGAGTGCGGCGGCGTGGGTGGCTTTCCCTCGGTCTGGCGTACCAACTGTTGCGGCAACCCCGGCCTGACATCGTACACTTGCATCATCTCTCGAATCAGCTTGCTTTCGAGGCCACTTTGCTCTGCAAACTCCGGCGCATCCCCCTGGTAATGACGCCGCACGGTCTTTTCCACGACCCCTACCTCGTAGCCGACCGCGACCGGCCTTTTGATGCCCCGCCCCGGTACGCCGAGCTGATCCTGACGATCCGCCAACTCCTGACGGCTTTGCGCCGCCATTTCAAACCCAAACGACACCTTAAAAATTTCCTCAATCACAGCCCGCTTCTCATGATGGATCGAGTTATCCCGCTTTCACAGCACGGTCGCTCAGTGCTGCGGCGACTGGGCGTGCCGGACGAGCGTATTCGGGTTGTGCCAAACGCTATTGATGAGGATTGGGCTAAAGAGGTTGAGGCTGAAAAAAGTCAGACAGAGCTACCCGCCGACTTGCAGGATTTCGCTGGGCCACTGGTGCTTTATCTGGGTCAGCTAAAATACCGTAAAGGCTTCGACTTGCTGGCACGCGCAATCCCTTTAATCCAGCAGGAATGCCCGGAAGTTCGCTTTGTCTTTGCCGGACACAGCCCGATTCACGAAGCCGAACTCTTACGCCTGGCCGACCTTGCGAACGCCCGCGACCGAATCGTGCTGCTCCATAATGTCAGCGAAACTGATAAAGCAGCCCTATTTCGTCAGGCGGCCCGGACTGGCGTTTACGTCTTGCCCACTCGCTACGAAGGTTTTGGTATTCCTTTGCTTGAGGCTATGTCGTTGGATTGCCCGGTGGTCACCACCGATATTCCGGTGATTGACGAGCTTATTCGAGATGGTGAGAACGGTTTGCTCTTTCCCCTGGAAGATGTCGAAAATTTAGCTCAGGCTGTCCTCCGCGTGCTGCAAGAGCCAAACCTGCGCTACACTCTAGCTGCCGGTGGTCGTCAGACCGTCTCGCGCTACTACACGCCGGAAATTATAGATCAGCTTGAGGAAATCTATCGAGAGTTGAGCGGTAAAGTCGGCAGTCTGACAGAGCAAAAGCAAGTGAACTAACCCTTTTTTAGTCAGGATGTTCTTCTGGTGGGATCGCCTACTATGTAAACGTCCAGACCATCTAACCTTTGCAAAATTTTATCGGTAAAAGTCCCAAAGAGGCGTTCTTTCCAGGTGTTCCGGGTGCTTTCGCCCAGGACTAGCAAAGTAGCTCGGCTGGTTTTGGCCTGTTCTACGATACGTTCTACCGGGTCGCCGCTCAATTCCTGAAAGGGCAAACCTAAGGTGCGGGATAGACGACGTAACGGGGCAATTATCTCTTCTTCTTTAGCTTTACGCTCGTCACTGCTCCAAACTGTCAGCACTTCTGCCGAAGCGTTCAATCGGCGGGCAAAACGCCAGCCTTGCCGGATAACGCGGGCATCCTGCGGTTTAAGCGTAACACAAATCAAGACGAAAGCATTAGCAGTCGGCGGTTCTTCCTCGTACAGTTGCTTATGCTGGCGGTGAGGGGCACTGGTTTGAACCGCATCAGCAGTTTCGCGCAAAGCCAGTTCGCGCAAGACCATTAAATTGCTGGGTTTGAAGAAATTGGTCAGAGCTTGCTCGACTTTTTCAGGCCGGTAGACTTTACCTTGCCGGATGCGTTCACGTAAATCTTCGGGAGGCAAATCAATTAAGACTACTTCATCGGCCAGTTCAAAGATACGGTCGGGAAAAGTTTCTCGTACTCGCGTACCGGTCAACTCGTTTACCCGGTCGTTAAGGCTTTCCAGATGTTGCACATTGACCGTGCTGTAAACGTCAATGCCGTGCTTGAGAATTTCCTCTATATCTTCGTAACGTTTTTCGCGTAGCGAACCGGGAGCGTTGGTATGGGCCAGTTCATCCACCAGCACTAACTGGGGTTGACGGGCAATAATCGCCTCCGTATCCATTTCCTCTAAAGTTGTACCGCGATATTCCACCTGTTTACACGGAATGACTTCTAGCCCTGCCAGAAGCCGTTCGGTTTCTTTGCGTCCGTGAAGCTCGACGTAACCGATTGCCACTTCTACCCCTTGCGCTTTGAGGTCGCGGGCTTCTTCCAGCATGGCGTAAGTTTTACCGACTCCTGCCGCCGCTCCCAGAAAGATTTTGAGCCGGGCGGTTTTCCAGGGCCGAATGTAGGTAGGTGCTTGTGTGGTCTCCGCCTTAGCGGGCGTGGCTGGTTGGGGAGGAAAGGGAGGAGTAGAATCGCTTAATTCAAGGTCGCCGCTTTCGAGGTCGGACAGCGAAAGCTGACGCGGCTTGCGTCGAGAAGCATCCAGGCTATCCAACAAAAACTCTTCTTCATTCATCAGGTTGTTCTTTTACCTCGGCTACTTACAGCTTTTCGGTCGTTCGCATTAAAGCATTCTTCGGATAAATCGGCTACCCAATAAAGTAGTCGCTGGTAGGAGCGAAACCATTATAACAGTAACGATTTGCAACAGGCTAAAGTAGCCCGGTTGTCCACAAGCGAGGTTGGTTTTGAATTTGTAAACTCCAATGCTGGAACAGGCCGCTTCGTCGAAGTAATTTCGATTTACCTCGCCCAATTGATCTAGCTGAGTACGAATAGAACTGGCTGCCTGGTTAGAAGGGCCGAAGCTAACCCCAATAGCCTGGGCCAGCGACCCCTGGCTGTAAAGTGTAAGAATGCGCTGATGTTGTTCCAGATAAGAGTTGAGGGCAAAAGCTAAAATACTACCCTTTGAGTCGCGGAGCCTCTCGGTGTCCCGGCATTTTGGCCCATTAGCACTGGTATTGTCGGCAATCCCGCACAGAGCTTGCCGTTCTCCCTGATAGGTGACGTTACCCCAGGCAATTTTTAGCTGTTCCTCCAGTTGGGCTTGCTTGGATTTGAAGTTTTCGGCTAGCAAACTGGAGCTAAAAGCCGCCTTCACCTGGGCCGTCAGAGCCGGATCAGGAGCCAGACCGGGGCCATCAGGGCTGAGCAGCAACCGCGACTCATCGCCATTGAAATCTAGCAAAAGCTGTTTAGCGCGAGAGGCCGCATTGATACTGATAAAACTGTCCCGCGAGAGAGTTTTATAATCGGTGTTAGCCTGAAATAAGGTTAGACACAGCCAGCTAAAAATGACAATAGAAAGAACTAGGGCTACAAAATAACCAGGGTTCAACAGTCGGTGAGTTACCCAGGCATAACGATAAACCAGTCCAGCTAGAGTCAGGGATAGCACTAATCCAGCTACTATAACCAGTACCAGACTCAAATTGGCCGCATTTGCAGCGTCCTGGTTGGCCTGAGCGAGGAAGCTAGTGTTAATCTTGTTCAGCCGGGCAATGTTGGCTTCCAGGCCGAGGTAAGCCTGGTCGGTACGCAGGTTGGCCCAACCGTTCTGGCGTAAAATTTCTTCTGGTGTATGCCCGTTTTGGAGCGGAACATTGTTCAGGTTGCCTATTACAATATCATGCGCCCTTTTGTATAAAGCCAGGCCCACCTCGCGGTTGCCCCGGTCAAGCTCGTAACGCATTTGCTCGATCAGTCCCAGGTAATCGTAGAAGCGCGTGGAAATTGTTTTGATCGTTTCTGCTTCACCAGGGAAAGTAATATTGTCGTGAGCGCGGAATAGACGTTCGCTAAAATCGTCACGGTTCTTGTAATAATCGGCCAGTACCCCTTCCCGCACTGTGCGTAGCTCGTTCCCGGAAGGATCGGCTCGGAGCGTCACCTGGAAGTCGGCGGTATTTGTATCCAGGAAATTAAGAGCTTGCCCCATTTCGTTAGCGGCAATAATGCTGGGGGTAGAGTCGTTGACGGCTCGTTTGAAATTAGCCGCGTTAGCGTTAAGCACCAGGTACGCAATTAGCATCGAAAGCAGAGCCAGCCCGACCGCCAGAGCCGTCAGCAAATTAAATTGCCCGACCAGTCGATCCGGGCGAAAGGCCTGTTGCATGCGTTGCCGCCGGGAAAAAGTGGTGATAGGTTCCCCAGGGGTTGCAGTGGCAGAGGTGACTACTGCCGAGCCACCCCTACCACGAGATGTCGTCACTTAACCATCCTCACTTCTATTTAACTTTTGAGTTTCGTCGGTCCGACCCGAAAAATACAGTGCCGTACTTTTCGGGGTGGGCCGACAAAGGTAAGTTATTTGGCGGGAGCGGGCGGTGCGCCGAAAGCTTTATCCAGGGCCAGATTAAGCTTGAGGACGTTCACGCGGGGTTCGCCCAGCACGCCCAGGTCGCGGCCATCGGTGCTATCCTTGACCAGTTGTTGCACCCGCTCCGGGCTGATGCTCGCGTTATTTCCACCCAGAGCTTTGCGAGCCTCACTGACCCGGTTGACCTGCAAATTAGCCGCTTCGACCGAAATTTGCGGATCGAGGCCGCTACCACTGGCCGTCACAATGTCGGCGGGCAATTTGGTGTCCGGGGCCAGGCCGTTTTCCTGCCGGAACCGCTCGGCATAGGTTTTCACGCCCAGATAACCGGCGTCGGCGTAGTAGGCGTTAGGCGTCCCTGGTACGGGTGTAACTCCTGCCGGAATGGTTTGCCCGGCTTCGACGGTGACAATATTACGCGAACCGTTTTCGGGATCATTGCCCGTACCATTGATAAAGCCGGGGTTGGTCGGCCCCAGGTTAGTCGCCCCCGACCCGGCCCCGTTGTAACCGACCGCGCTCGGTCGTCCGTGAAAATACTCAGGCCGGGTGAAGGCTTGCCCGATCAGTTCCGAGCCGATTACCTGGCCTGCGCCGTTCTTGACCAGGCTGCCGTTAGCCTGTTTGTTAAAGACCAGTTGCCCGACGCCCCAGACTATAAGCGGATAAACGATTACACACAGCACCAGCAGAGCCAGGGTAATTTTAATGGCAGTGAAAGTTTCACGCCCGAAAGTCTTTAACATTTTTTTTCTTCTCGCTTCTCACTTTTATTACTGGGACGATAAAGATTGAAAAAGCCTTTTTCCAATTCCAATCTTTATCGTTCTCTACACCTTAAAAATAAATCTACCGAATACCCAGGGCGGTCAAGAGCAGGTCAATCAACTTGATCCCGATAAAGGGGGCAATAATGCCGCCCACTCCGTAAATTAAGAGGTTGCGCCGCAAGATCGCCGCCGCCCCTAATGCCCGGTACTTGATGCCCCGCAGAGCCAGAGGGATCAGGAAAACGATGATCAGCGCATTGAAGATAACCGCACTCAAGATCGCCGTGTTGGGCGAAGTCAGGCCCATAATATTGAGCGGTGACAGGTAGTTGAGGTAATCCTGCTGGGTCCTGGGCGTAGTGATGACCTGACCGATAGCAAACATCGCCGGGATAATAGCAAAATACTTGGCGACATCGTTGGCAATCGAGAAAGTAGTCAAAGCTCCCCGCGTCATCAAAAGTTGCTTGCCGACTTCCACAATCTCGATCAGCTTGGTCGGATTCGAGTCCAGGTCAACCATGTTTCCAGCTTCTTTGGCCGCGCTCGTGCCGCTATTCATAGCGACGCCGACATCAGCCTGAGCCAGGGCCGGAGCATCGTTAGTGCCGTCGCCGGTCATCGCCACGAGTCGTCCGCCGGTTTGCTGCTGGCGAATTAGCTTCAGCTTGGCTTCCGGCGTGGCCTCGGCCAGAAAATCATCTACGCCCGCTTCGTCGGCAATCGCGGCGGCGGTGAGTGGGTTGTCGCCCGTGATCATCACGGTACGGATACCCATCTTACGCAACTCGTCGAAGCGTTCGCGCATACCGCCTTTGACAATATCTTTGAGGTAGATCACGCCCAACACCTGCCGATTGCGAGAAACGGCCAGAGGTGTACCGCCTTGCCGCGAAACGCCGGTCACGATTTCTTCTAGCTGGGCCGGGACGTTGCCGCCTTGCGCCCGCACGTACCTGACCACCGATTCTGCCGCGCCTTTGCGGATTTCCTCGCCGTTCAAGTTGACCCCACTCATGCGGGTCTGGGCGGTAAAAGGAATAAACTCGGCTTGCTGGTTCGAGACATCCCGGCCCCGCAGCCCGTATTTTTCCTTCGCCAGCACTACAATCGAACGGCCTTCCGGCGTCTCGTCGGCCAGCGAACTAAGCTGAGCAGCGTCGGCCAGGTCTTCGACCCGCACCCCCGGCAGGGGTAAGAATTCGGCAGCCTGACGGTTGCCCAGCGTGATAGTGCCGGTTTTATCCAGCAGCAACACATCTACATCGCCCGCCGCCTCGACCGCCCGGCCACTCATCGCCAGCACATTACGCTGCACCAGGCGATCCATTCCGGCAATCCCGATAGCTGACAGGAGGCCACCAATCGTCGTCGGAATCAGGCAAACCAGCAGAGCAACCAGGATCGTGGTACTCTGGGGTGAACCGCTATAGATTGCAAAAGGTTGCAGGCTGATAATCACCAGCATGAACACAATCGTCAGGCCCGCGATCAGAATGTTCAGGGCAATTTCGTTAGGAGTTTTCTGTCGGTTAGCTCCTTCGACCAGACCAATCATACGGTCCAAAAAGCTTTCGCCCGGATCGGCAGTGATCCGAATTTTGATCCAGTCCGATAGTACGCGAGTGCCACCCGTCACGGCTGAACGGTCGCCGCCGCTTTCGCGGATAACCGGCGCACTTTCGCCGGTAATGGCACTTTCGTCCACGCTGGCGATGCCTTCGACGATTTCGCCGTCGCCTGGGATAACCTGCCCGGCCACCACCAGCACCAGATTGCCTTTGCGGAGTTCGGGCGCGGGAACCTGACGAGTTTGCACCTGACTCGTGCCGGACTGGTCGCTCGTAATAAGCTCGGCCTGCGTTTCGGTGCGACTGCGCCGGAGGGCATCGGCCTGGGCTTTGCCCCGCCCTTCGGCCATTGCTTCAGCGAAGTTGGCGAAGACGACCGTAAACCACAGCCACAGGCTGGTAAACCCGACAAAGAACTGGGTCGTCTGGTTGGCTCCGTTGAAGAAGCCCGCCACGAAAATGATCGTGGTAATCAGGCTACCGACCTCGACAATGAACATTACCGGGTTACGAAACTGTACCCGTGGGTCGAGTTTGGCAAAGGCCGGGCCGACCGCCTGCCGGATGATTTGCGGATCAAGCAGCGACGAGGAGCGACGAGGCCGGTTGCTCCCGGTCTGGCCGAGGTTTGGCCCGCCGCCGGTGGCCTGGGTAATTAGCCCTGTTCCGGCCCCGACCTGGTCTCCCTGCACTCCCTGACCTGGGTCGGTAGTAAGCTTGTTGGTACTAGAATCAGACATTTCTTTCCTCATTATCGCCTTAAACCTATGGTAAAAGGCCAGATTAGCTTAACTGAAAGACCTTACCCGCGTTCATAAAGAACTGCTCCACTACCGGGCCAAGCGCATAGGCCGGAAAGTAGGTTAAAGCTCCGACGATTACGATGATCCCGACCAGTAGCCCGGCAAAGAGTGGCCCGGTGGTCGGGAAAGTGCCGACCCCGGCGACGACTGTTTTCTTGCGTACCAGCGACCCGGCGATAGCCAGGATCGGGATGATCATCAAGAACCGCCCGATCAGCATGGCAAAGCCGCCCAGCGTGTTGAAGAAGTCGGTATTACCCGTGATCCCGGCAAAGGCCGACCCGTTGTTGCCGGTCGAACTGGTAAACAGGTAAAGCATCTCGGTCAGACCGTGCGGGCCAGGGTTCGCAATGCTCTTCTGGGCGATGTCGTTGATCGAGGCCAGGGCCGTAAAGCCGAGGATCGTCAGAGGCAGGATCAAGACGACCAGCATGACCATTTTCATTTCTCGCGCTTCGATCTTCTTGCCCAGGTACTCCGGGGTGCGCCCGACCATCAGCCCGGCGATAAAGACCGACAAAATCACAAACACAATCACGCCGTAGAAGCCTGCTCCTACCCCTCCTACCACGATTTCACCCAGCGAGATGTTCAGAAGCGGAATCATCCCGCCGAGCGGGGTAAAGCTATCGTGGAAAGAGTTGACCGCGCCGCAACTCGCATCAGTCGTGATTGTGGCAAACATGGCCGAGTTGACGATCCCAAAGCGGACTTCTTTGCCTTCCATGTGGCCGCCTGGGTTCGTGTCGGTCGTCGCCAGATTGACCCCTTGCTGGGCCACTAGAGGCACGCCGTTAGCCTCGCTTGGATAGGCCACGAACAGCCCAAAGCCAAACAGGAACATCATCGCGCCCAGAATAGCCCAGCCCTGCTTCTGGTTACCCACCCAGCGTCCAAAGGTGTAGGTCAGGCCAAGCCCAATCGCAAAGATCGAAAGCATCTCAGCGAAATTCGTGAGCGGGGTGGGGTTCTCGAAAGGATGAGCCGAGTTTGCGTTGAAAAAGCCGCCCCCGTTCGTCCCCAGCATCTTGATCGCTTCCTGGCTGGCGACCGGTCCCTGAGCGATAATCTGTTGCTGGCCTTCGACGGTTGTAGCAATTGTGTAGTCGTTAAAGTTCATCGGCACGCCCTGCCAGATCAGGAAAATCGCAAAGATCAGACAAAGCGGCACGAGCAGGTACAGGGTGGCCCGCACCAGGTCAACCCAGAAATTGCCGATTTCACGGGCGGTGCGCCGGGCCAGGCCGCGAATCAGGGCGACGGCAATTGAAATACCCACTGCCGCGCTTACAAAGTTGTGAAAGGCCAGTTGGGTCATCTGGGTGAAATAAGTTACGCCGCTAGTGGCACTGGCA
>JBBRBE010000218.1:0-9557 GCA_038206175.1 Chloroflexia bacterium | reverse complement strand
GCTTGAGTATGGGCGCGACCGAAGCAATCGTGTCGCGGTCGGCCAGAAGGCTCCCCAGCAGGCTCTCCTCGGCTACGGGGTTGTGCGGCACGCCCGGTTCGCCACCTGGCCCGGTTAGCCGCCCTCCCGTCGGTTTAGAACTGACCAACCGCAACGGTGGCGCAAGCGGGCTAGTCGGCAGCATAGGCGCCTCCTTGCGAATAAAGGGCTACGGGCCTGGCACTGAAGGGGGAGTGTTGTATTTCCTCTGTCTTCTGGTAACGGCCCTCGGCGTCTACCAGGCCCATCTGCCGACCGAGCAGGCGATAGCGTTCAAGCTTGGCCTCATAAGTCAACCGCTCCCGGTCGCTGCAAGCCTCACGCAGGTTCCGCTCGTGCATCTCAAGCATGCGGGGCAGCCGTTCCGCCGTCACCGAGGTGGGCAACTGGGCCAGGATGTCCCGCCCGTAGCGAGCTTCCAGGGTTGCCAGGTCGTTCACGTCTGGTGCTGACCCGGTGCGGCGAGGCGCACTATCAGCGGGCTGCCAGCCGGTTTTTACGAGGTGAACGAGGAAGCCCTCACGGTTCTTGACTCCCTGCTGGCTCTCGACGTAAGCCCGCACCCGCTCCACATAGTCCGGCCCATGCCCGTTGGCAAGAGCGGTCAAGGCCAGCTCCTGAGCCTGCCGCCGCGAAATACGCTCCCGGCAAAGTGCTTCGGCCAGTTTCGCCAGCCTCTCTTTTTCCTGAATATCCTCGACGGGCCTGGTGTCACATGTCGGTAAGGGCGATTTTAGCTCTTCGGATTTAGAACAACTGGCGTTGTTCCTGCCCGAATTAACTTTAGCCGACACACACACAACCGTACCCTCAGGCAAACCTGTCTCTTTCGGCACTGGCTGTGTCTGGGTGTTTTCTTGTAAAATTGTCTTTTGTAAGACGTTCTCTTTTGTATCCGGCAAAATTTGGGGAAGGGGAAGGGGTAAATTTGCCGGAAGAGTAGGCCTACTTTTGCCGGAAGGGGCGGCGGATGGCCGGGTGCCGGATTTCACGGGTTGCTCGCCCCTGGTGGGTAGCTGATAGTTAGAGGCTTCTTCGAGATGGCTCTGGTTGTCAATGTTCAACTCGTACACGGTCGCTGCAAAACCGCCCTGAGCGTCCAGGCGGCGATGACGAAAAATATAGCGTTTTGAGACCAGGCTATCGAGGGCGCGGTCGAGGCTGCGTTCGCTCACACCCGTACCGTGATCAACGATTGTACCATCGGCCCGCCGGATGCCGTGTAAGAACTGGCTCCGGCTAATCGCGTCAGCTTGCTTGCGCTGCCCGTTTTCGTCCAGATAACCCCAGGTATGATCAAAAATATAGAGCATCACCTTTAGCTCGCCCAGATTTAACTTGTAAACTTGCTCTCTAATGAAAGGACGCGGCAGCATCCCAAAGAAGCTGTCGCCATAACCCTTAAAAAGTGACGGCTCATCCGGCGCACCTCTGGACTGGTCGACCAGAGGTGTGCTTGCTATCATCGGCTCAAAAGTCGGGTTTTTGAGCATAACAAATACCTCCTTACATATTGACATTGCCAGTTTAGTTTGTTATTATTAATTCAGGTGCAAGCCTGAATTATTCCAAACTAAAGCCAGCCTCATAAAAGGTTTGGTTTCGCGGAAAATCCCATCTGCTTTGGTCGGCGAGGAGGGATTTTCTAGGTTTATAGGACTTTTTCAAATCTCACTCGGTTTTGACGAATCGAGTGATTTTATTTTGCTTTTTCTAACTTATTGAGTGGTTCTCCTCCGTTACATGAAAGCTGAATATTCACAATAAAAGTACATTCTGGCATAGCACAAAACCTGCTGTAGCTCTGCCCTGACTTTTCCACTCTTTATTTTGGCCCTGCCGCCCAATCTCAGAAGCGTACTTCTACTTCTTCAAAGTGGCCGCAAAGAAAGCCTTTCCGCTTCGCTAGAGCGAATGTCCAGGATGAGAATCTCCTCTTGAAGCCGTTCGATCCAGTAGACGATGTAAAAATCGTCGTTGACGTTCCAACGCCGGTAACGCTCGTCCAGGCCTGGCACTGCCCGACCTGCTCGATTGTTTTCCCGTAAGAACTCGATGTCCAGCAAGATTTTCTCGATAGATTTACGGGCTACCTCGGCTGAACCGGTTCTTTTCTCGATACCCTGGCTAAGCTCTTCTAGCCGAGCGATTGCCGTCGCAATGTGGATGCGTGCGACTGCGCGAGGGCGCGGCGGGGCCTTTGCCTTGTCCACCATCAACTCTCACCGTCTGCTTCCACCCTACGAGGCCGCTTCGTCTAACCGCCGCCGACTATGCGAAGGTGGGGTCAGGCCGAGGGTCGGCCACAGGTCGTCACTCGTGCCTAGCTCACCGCGCTTTCCGCCATCCACAAAGCTTTGATGTAGCTGAGCGATTTCGCGGGCCTCGGCCTGAGCCAGAGCCTGTTTAAGTTGCAGGTAATCCTCCAAATTTACGATTACGGCGGTCGGCTTGCCTCGCTTCGTCACAATTTTGGTAACGCGCCGGTTCTGCACATCGTCAATAACTGCGTTTGGGTTATCCTTCAGGTCGGACAGACTGATAACGTCCTGCAACAGGTCTACTTCCAGGTTCACGGACTACCCCTTCTTCTGCGCGTGGGCGCGGTTGATTACTTCCAACCGTAGCAACCATTCGGGGGGAGATTACTTTCCCCCTTCATAGACCCCATTATAACCCACCCGCTCAAAAAAGCGAGTCATGTTATCCACATGTTTTTAAAGTTGTCCGAATCTGTTGATCTCCTGCTGACCCTGCCGAGCCGAGTCATATAGTAGCCTCATGCCTGCCCCCGTACAAGCCTTTTGTTTGTCCAAAGTTTGTCCTTTGCGGCAAGGCTGATCTTCCCATAGGCTACCCCGCGACCATACCTACTGGCAACTAACTTTTAATTTTTTAGACTTTCTAATTTGTAAACGTCTAAAATTCCTAAAGTTAGAAAGTCTTAAACTTCCTAAATTTATTTCCTACCCTCTGTAATGATTTCAGTCGTTCCCAACCTGAGGAATTGAAGGCGTCAGGGAAGTATGCGTAATAATATTGGGTATTCGACACCCAATGTGTCCAGGTATCGGGTATCCGACACCCAATGTGTCCAGGTATCGGGTATTGAAGGTCTTCGCAGACTGGTATATCCGGTGTTCGGTACCCGATATACCCAGGTATCGGGTATTGAAGCAGTAGGTGGTCGGGCCGATTAGCTGCGAGGTTTGTAGTCCATAAGGCGGTAAACGCTGGCGCGGGCCGCTCCTGACAGTTCGAGCACACCTTCCTGTACGAGTTCCCGCAGGTCAATCTTGGCTGTATCTTCCGACAGATCATTCAACTCGACGTACTGCGAGCGGCTGATGCTGCCGCGATTACGGGCGTAGAGTGTGCCGCGAGCCTGGCGCACTCGGCGCGGTTGCAACCGCTCATTGCCGCCGATGCGCTCCAGCAGCCAGGTCAACTCCTTTTCCTCAGCAGTTTCGCCTGGTCCGGCCCGTTCTGCCGGGGCGTCGGTAGGTGGCCTGGAGCGTGCGTCGGTCAGGCTACTCGGCCCTCGCAGCGTTACCAGGAAATGCTGCTCGCTGTACTGAAAGAGCGGTGGCGGTAGTCCGGCCTCACGCATCGTTCGCTCCATCCGATATAGGCCGGTACCAAATTGCTCGATCAGACCTAGCACGTGTAAAGTGCGAGCAATGGTGGCGTTGCGGGTCAGATGCCTCCCCTTGATTTCCTCAATTCCCGTGGCTCCGTACAGTCCGCCGGGACTTTCAATCTCGATGCGGTCATCAAAAATCTTCAAGTAGGAAGGCCGCGAGAGATAATAATCGCGGTGACACAGAGCATTTGTGAGAGCTTCTCGAAAAGCCGCCTCCGGGTACTCACTGGTTTTGACCGAGGTGTAAGTGCCGGTGATAGCCGGGTCAACCAGCAAAGGATGATGAATATTGCGTCCCACAAAGGCGATAGCCTCTTTAATGATTGCCGGGATCGTCCCGGTAAAGTTTGCTTCGTCCAGAAAATAGACTGGTTCTGTACCAGCGAAGCGGGCAGCCTTCAAACGAGCATTAAAGAGCGGGCCGAAGTCCTGCGGAGCTTTACCAAACAGTAGCATGGCGGCGTAAGTGGGTCTTTCGGTCGGGCCATCCAGGGTTAGAAAACTTTCCCGCCTCAAAAGATTGGTCAGGTCGTCCGGCCCTTCCGGGCGAGTGCTGCGCTGCTGCAAATAAGCTCGGAAAGCCTCCTGGTCTATGTCATCAAGGCTGGCTGTCGGCACCGGTAAATTTTCTGTCACGATCTGGCCGAAGTGGGCCATCCGCGAGCGCAGTTCTTCCAACGTCATTGCGACAGTACGGCTGCCCTTGCGAATGCGGTAGCCGCCCGACACTGCGAAAATACCGTCTACCTGTGGAATTTGCGCCACTACAACTTGCTGCCCCTGTATATTGACTGTTTCGATGCTAAGGAAAGGTTCGAGCGAGGGACTTACCTGAGCGGCGGCCTGGCGCAGTCGGTCTATCACGTACTTGAGCCGAGTGACGCCCACCACCTGGCCGTCATCCGAAACACCCACCAGCAAGCGGCCCCCCTGTGCATGCGCAAAGCCCTGCAACACTTCGGCCAGATCGCTCGGTTTCTCGCTTTCGATCTTAAACTCGGTTTGTTCGCCTTCATCTCCGGCAATGATTGTTTCTAGTTCCTGGTCGGTCAACTTAACCTCTCCCTATTATCGATCCCGTAACAGTGCTTGGCTCAATCGTTCGTCTCTCTTTCAACTTGTATGAGGTTAGCAGATCAGCTCTACAGCGTCAACAAACGTCCCTCAAACGCTACAAGTCCAAACCCATCTGAAATTCTAAACGTCTAAAAATCCAGCCATCCTAAAATTTAGAATGCTAGTATCAGCTAGAAATTTCGCCTGTAGTGAGGTCATTAGTCTTTGGAATAGGAAAAGATTAAAGTTCTCACTAAAAAATCTGAGGTCAGGTAAGGTCTGAAGTTAAAAGCTTTCTTTCCTGCTACTACTGGCTTTATCTATGCACCGCTTAAGTCTACTACGCTAATTTTTCAAATCTTATTACAGGCATTTCAAATTCTAAATTTTTAGACGGCTAAAATTCTGATTGACTAAAAGCTTACAAAGCAAAAAATCTAAGTTACTGGAATCTCTAAATTCTAAAAGTCTAAAATACTAGAAAACTGAAATGCTGAAAGCCTAACATATCAAAAATCTAACATTCCAGGCATTTAGGCATTTAGCTGTTTAAACATTTAGGTATTTAGCTGTTTAAACATTTAGCTGGCCAAACTTTTAGACATTGACAAATCTAAAAGTTTGGCTCACAATAGAGTTAGATATTTTCCCGGATAACAAACCTAAAGCACGAAAAGAACAGGAGGTTGGCTCGTGGCAACTACAATCGCGGTCGCCAATCAGAAGGGTGGAGTAGGCAAGACTACCACCGTTTTCAATCTGGGCGCGGCTCTGGCCGAGAGTGGGCAGCGTACCCTCTTGGTAGACCTTGACCCGCAATCTAGCCTGACCCTCACAATGGGTCTCGATGCTGCCACTATTGATAGCGGCACCTTTACCCTGCTCAAGGGCGGTAAGACCAGGCTCTACCGTCAGGGCAACCTGGCAATCATTCCTACCTCTATTGACCTATCGGCCCTTAACCTGGAACTTTCGGCTCGGATAGACAGCAACGGCGCACTCAAAAAAGCCCTTGAACAGTACAGCGATGAGTTTGACATAATTATTATAGACTCACCGCCTAGTTTGGACAAGCTGACTGTTAACGGTCTGGTAGCGGCGGATTGGCTGATCATTCCTTGTCAGTGTCAGTACATGGCAATGCGCGGACTTCAGCTTTTCCTCGACACCTTGAACGAAGTCAAGAGCGTCAATACCCGGCTAGACATTTTGGCCGTCTTGCCGACCATGTACAATGCCAGCCGTTCCCACGAAAAAGAAGTGTTGACGATTTTGCAGGAGCGTTTTGGCCCGCTCTGCCGCGAACCTTTACCATACCGCACCGAATACCCCAATGCCAGTGCCGAGCAGCGGCCCGTGACGGGTGACAATTGGCTCTACTGGCAGCGATTGGCGACCCAGGTGATCAAAGCGACGAAGGGCTAAAAGAACCATAAGGAGACTCCACCGATGGCGACAAAACCCAGGAATAGTGGCTGGTCAAGCAGCCTGCGTAAAGGTTTTCAGCTAACCGAAGACGAAGAACCCCAGGAGGAAGCGGCCCAGGCTCAAGCTCTAGCCGACGAGAAGTCGCCAGGCCCGCCCACGCCAAAAGCTAACTCGACCCCGGAACCTGTTCAGTCTTACACATCCCCGACTGGTGGGGGTTTTGCCGGTTCTGAGGTTGAGAACAGAACGGCCCGCTTAGTACACGAGGAGAGTGAGTCGCTAAGAACCGCCCCTGGCCTTGACCTCGTGCCACTTACCGAGGCGTCTCCGGCCCGCGAACGAGGCCGACCGCGCACGACTATCGAGCGGTTCCCCAAAACGGTCTACCTGACTGCTCCCGCCGAACGAGCTTTGCGCCGGACGGTCGAGGTGATGCAGGAATGGCGGGGTCGGCGGCGGGGCGTCCTCAAGGTGCAGGAGAGCGAAGCCTCGAACCTGGCCCTGGAATACCTCTATCGTCGTCTGAGCGAAGGGCAGGAAGCTGCCGAAGCTTTTTATCAGGAGAATAAAGTCCGCGAAGAGCAGAGTAGTAATAGAATTTAGGCCGATTAAACTTCTAGCATACTGAATTTTTAGACGTTCAAAATTCTAGATGGTTTTATGGTAATTCAGAGAAATGCAGTTTAACTTTTTTAATTGCTAAAGCTCGTTACTCCCAGGTGTAGAGAAAAGGTGGACAGTTGAAAGATGTTTGTTGAGAAGTCTAAATATTTAAAAATCTTAAAATCCAAAAAGTTAGAATGTTAAACGGTAGGAATTTTAGACGGCTAAATTTAACAAACTTTGATTGCCTAATTTGCCTTTGACAGGCACCTCTCCAGGTGTGCTATGCGCGGATTATCCCCCAGGCTTTCCTTTTCTTCTTTCCCCTTCCCAGGGGCAGGGGCAGGGGCTGGCTGAATAAATTACAATTCTTAGGCCTCCTGTTCGAGACTAGAGGCTAGAAAAGCAGGTACCCTCCCAGAGCAGCGAGACCGAGAATGATCACGACGTTTATTCTGCGGCTGAAGCTCAGGCCAAACGCACCTATGGTAAAAATTAACGTTTTCCACTCAAACCCGGCACTCGTGAGCAGTGAAATTATTACAATAATAAAAAGCCCGACTACCGTCAGTGATATACCGCGCATCAGACCCTTTACCCAGGCTAGATGCTCGACCCGGCTATGCACTGTCGCCAGTACAAGCACGGTGAAGGGCGGGATGATGATCGCAATAAACGCGAGGATTACACCCAGTATACCGTAGGTAAAATAGCCCAGGGCCAGTGCCCACAGACCATTTGGGCCGGGACTAATCTGGCCCAACGCAATTGAACGCCCAAAATCGGCATCGGTGGCAATTCCCTTCGCCAGCAAATCCTGATGCAGACTTGGCAAATTGCCCAGACCATCACTAGAAAAAAGGGAGGCTTTGAGAAAGGTAAGGAAAAATTCCAGAGGGTTCATCTATTTGCTTTGCTCCTGTGTTGGCTGAGTGTTCCGCCAGATGCGCGGAAAAACCAACGCTGCCACCACTCCCGAACCGATTAAGACAAAACTGGCCGGAAATTTGAAAATACCGGACAGCGTAGCACCGGCCCCGATGACCAGCAGGCTAAAGATAAAGCTGGCGATTTGCTCGTTCCAGCCTTTCCTCAGCAGTGGGATAGCAAATTGCAGGGCAACGCTAAGACTTAGCCCGGCAGTGGCAGGAACTACGCCCTTGAGCAAAGCTTGAGCCGAAGCCCAATTTTGCACTCCGGTAAATCCCGCCGCCAAAATTGTGGTAATTAGGGTGCTAGGAAGGAGCAAGCCAATCAAGACTGCCACTATACCTTTGTAGCCTTTAAGTTTTCGCCCGATTAGAATAGAAAGTGCTACGATACTCATCCCCGGCGTTAGCTGGCACAAAGCCCAAAATTCGTTAACATCATCTTCGGTGAGCCAACTGCGTTTGGTGATATGTTCGCGCCGGATTAAATACATGGTGGACGAGCCACCACCAAAAGATTGTCCCCCGATCAGTAGCCAAACTCGTAAAATCTCCCAAAAGTTCATTCTGGGTGTCGAGGCAGGGTCAGGCGGCACGAAGGATGCGGCAGTAGGGTCGATTAGTTGTTTATCGGTCACTTACTTATTGCCTTTCTTTTCTCTATACACGTCCTTTTTCAATATTCATTGATTTAGGATTATTATCAATTCTCCGGTGCTTTAATAAAAATTGGTGTGAGCGATCTACCAGCAAATTTGAGAATAATTTTTACTCGCTAGATGGCCCCCGGAAAAGAATACTCTCCTACATCGTAAATTACGGCGACCGCCACCGCAACGGCGAGCGAATTAGCAGCAGTATCGCCGAGTCAACCGTCAACCCGCTCATCAGCAAACGCTTCGTCAAAAGGCAGCATATGCGCTGGACTAAAAAAGGCGTACATTTGCTGTTGCAGGTACGCAAGGTACTGAACGAGGAATTAGAACCGACTTTTCAACGTTGGTATCCAGGGATGAAGCCTCCGGTAGAAATGAAAGCCATTGGCGAGGAGCGGATCGCTTGTTAGACCAAAATAAACATTTGTTCTAAAAAGTCTGCCTCTCCCGTTTTTGTCTGGTCTCCTCTAACGCATTTTCGGTGGTAAGTCCCTATAAAGAGGTAGATGAAAATCTATAATTAGCCAAATCAAACTGGTTTAGCTCATTGCCACCTTACTAATTTTTATCTACTAGGGCGATGTGCTAGATGAAAAGAAGCACAACAGTAGATGAGCATTAACAAGTAAATAAAGGAAATTGTAGCAAAACCTCCGGTTTGAACGTAGAAGAAGTGTTAAGAACACATACACCCAAATTCAAATTGGAAAGAGCAGTTGGAAAAGGTGTGGTTACAGCAGGGCTTGTTGCAAAATTGATCTATGACGCATTATCCAGGCTGCACTGCGGGTGCGCCAGCTTATCCCCCAGAGCGAGGTAGAATGTTGAATATTGGGAGTAATCCCAGCCTCGATTACCTCATTTGCCGCATCCTGGATTGCAAATTCAATGACTTTATCAATAAAGTTGCGCCGGTCTACTCGCGGCAATTCATAACCATCCAGGATTAAAGATAGATGTCGCGCCCGGTCATTCAAAGGCGGTAAGTGTTCTATCTCCGCTACTTCATCATCATATAATTTAGCATTTAACCAGCCAAGCTGGGCCAATTCGTAGAGTGGATCGACCGGACCAGCCACTTCCCAATCAATCAAAGCTAACGGCTGTCCATTCTGGGTCACGATATTCCAAGGACCAATATCGCAATGACCGATTGCAAGGGCCGGGTTTCCCAATGAGCGACCAAACCAGACGCGCCAGGTG
>JBBRBE010000217.1:0-9677 GCA_038206175.1 Chloroflexia bacterium | reverse complement strand
GGAACCGTCACCCAACGCGAAGGGCATGGTTTTATGCCCTGGATGTTCCGTGAAGCACCAGGCACGGTTCTAACCAGCACGGCCACCGACCCACGCACCGGCACGCCGGAGTTTAAATACACCCGCGTGGTGGTTGAACGGGTGCGGGCCAGCCTGGGCGGTCTTCTAACCCCAGGCGCGGGCCTCAAGCCCCAGGTGATCGAAGGAACGGTTACTTCGGCCCGCTAGAAATTCAGTCTGGTAAATAGAAAAAGCCTGAGCCTCTTTCGTAGAAGAAGGAGGCTCAGGCTTTTTTTATGGAAAATACCACATTTCAAAACTGCAAAGAGTAATCTGGCTTGGTCGCAGTTTAGCCTTTGACCGACCCGGCCAATGCCCCGCTAATGAATTGGCGTTGCATGAGCAGAAAGACAATCATTAGTGGCAAGACTGAAAGACTGGTAAGGGTCATAATACCACTATAATCAATCAAGCTGGCTCCAGAGAGTGCGCCGATGCGGGTCGGGAGCGTCTTGACCTGGGCTACGAGCGGCCAGAAAAAGTTGCTCCATTCCTTTTGAAACAGGAAGATTGACAGAGCCGCCAGGGTCGGGCGCATGATGGGTAGAGCGATGCGCCAGAAGATGCCAAACTCGCCCGCCCCGTCAATCCGCCCGGCGTCAATAAGCTCGTCGGGGAACTGCCGGAAGGACTGGCGCATGAGGAAGATACCGAAGGGACTGGCAAGGCCGGGCAGAATTACCGCCTGGATCGTGCCGAGCCAGTTCCACTCGAAGGGGTTGCCTCCGGCCATAATTTTGAAGAGCGGGACGTATGTCACCTGGCTAGGGATCATCAGGGTCGCCAGGAACACGAAAAAGAGCAGATCACGTCCTCGCCAGCGATACTTGGCGAAAGCATACCCGGCCAGCGAAGCCACCAGCACACTCAAAACAGTCGAGATGACCGCAATGATGACTGAATTCCAGATTCCGGCGGCCAGGTCGAGGGTACTATCGTTGAGCAGACGGCTCAGGTTGTCGAAAAGCTGGTTGCTGGGGGTAAGATGCGGGGGCTGGGTCAGCACTTCGCTTTTTTCCAGGGTGGAAGCCATGAACATATAGTAGAAGGGGAAGAGCGACAAAAAAGCCCCGACAATCAAAGCGAGGTAAAGCCCCACCTGGCGCATCCACCAACCGAGGCCGTGTCGCCTTAGCCCTCCCGCAACGGCCCCAGTTTGGGCGCGGGCACTGATGCTAGCGGACATATCAACGATCCTCCTCGCGGTCGCCCGCAAACTTAAACTGGATAATTGACAGAGCGGCAATAAAGACCAGTAAGCCGTAGGCAATAGTCGAAGCGTAGGAGAAATCGGCTTGCCTGAAAGCGGTGCGGTAGAGATAGAACCCGACCGTCATGGTCGCGTTTTGTGGCCCACCGTTGGTCAAAAGATAACTTTCGTCGAAAATTTGAAGCGTGCCAATCGTGGACAAAATAGTGGTAAAAAGGATGATCGGGCGCATCAAAGGCAAAGTTATGCGGAAGAATTGGGTTGTCCAACTGGCTCCGTCTACCTCTGCCGCTTCATACAGGTCGCCCGGAATACTCTGCAAGCCGGACAGGTAGATTACCATGTTGTAACCAGTCCACCGCCAGGTAATTGCCAGGATCAAGAGTACCCGGTTCCAGAATTCGTCTAACGTCCAGTGGATCGGCCCAAAGCCAAAGATTGACAGGAACGAATTTACCAGGCCATCCGGGTCGGCGTACAAGATGCGAAAGATTACCGAAACCGCCGCCAGGCCGGTGATAGCCGGTAAGAAGTAAATCGCCCGAAAAATTGTTTTACCGCGCAGGAGTTTAGAATTAAGGGCGACGGCCAGCAGCATCGCCAGGGTAAGTTGGATTGGAACCTGGATCAGCAGCACGATAAAGGTGTTGAACAGAGCCTTTTGGAAGAGTTCGTCACCCAGCAAGCGGGAATAATTATTAAGTCCGTTCCAGACCTGTTCGCCTTCACGGTTGGTTTGTAAGCTCAGCAAAAACGAGTAGATAATCGGATAAATCATGAAGAGCAAGAACAAGATCAGGGCCGGGGCTACAAACACATAAGGAGCTAGTTTGGGGCTGAGCCGAAACTCCAGCCGACCCGACCGTTTTCGGTCGCTTTGCGAGACAGCACCTTGCATATAAACCTCCAGATAGGAACCAGGGGTTAGAAGCGGAGGACTACAGCGGGGTCAAGGGCTGAAAATCTGCTTTCAGCCCTTATTCCTCCGCTTGTAATCCCCGACTTCTAACCCCTGACCCCGGTTATTATGGTTGGGCTAATTCGCGTCCGGTCTGCTGTTTGAGCGCGTCCGCCGCCTTCTTAAGGGCGGTGGCCGGGTCAGCTCCGCCCAGAACCGCGCCCTGAGCGTCTGCTCCAACCGTCAAACCCTTGTCGTTGTCGCCGGTATAGGCTACCGATTGCAACTTGGGAATTTGTTCGGTAAAGAGCTTCCAGATCGGCTTGTTGTTGAAGTAAGCCTGTGGCTCGTTGTAGAGCGGGTCTTTGTAAGCTGGAATGTAGCTGGGCCAGATACCAAAATTCTTGATAATATTGTTCTGACCTTCGGGAGTTGCCAGGCTATATTCGATAAAGGCCCAGGCTGCGTCCGTGTTTTTGCTCTTGGCCGGGATTGCCAGGGTCGAACCGCCCAGGTTACTGGCGCGGGAACCACCTTTGGCTACAGCGGGCATCAGCATTACGTCCCATTTACCCTTCTGGTCGGGTGCTTCGGACGAAATCGTGCCGCTCCACCAGACGCCGAAAGCCTGAGTAGCTACTTTGCTGTTCTTGTTCGCGCCTACCGTGCCGTCCCAGCCCGAAACGTTCAGCAGCAGGTCGGCGTCCTTCATCTTTTTGATGATCGTCATGGCCGTGACAGCTTCTTTCGAGGTCAGGTCAATCTTGCCATCAGCCGTGAAGTAGTATTTGCCCTGCTCACCCAGGATCATGCGGAAGAGTGCGTCGTCTTTGGTGTAGTCCAGCGCAGCCATTTTCACGCCAGGGTTAGCGGCAACAACTTTCTTGCCCGCTTCGATAAAATCGTCCCAGGTTTCAATTGCGTTAGCATCTACGCCGGCCTTCTGGAACATATCTACCCGGTAGAAAACACCAACTGGTCCCGAATCCCAGGGAATTGAGCGTACTTTGCCCTTCACTTTGGACTGCGCCCATTTCGAGGGGTCAAAATCTTTCTCGTACTTGCTGGCCCGTGCGGTCAGGTCAGTCAGGCCTTCGGGAAATTTGGAAGTGTAAACATCCATGTGATCGCTTTCGATAGCCACCACATCGGGCAGACCCGAACCACCAGCAGCCAGGCCGGTCGTCAGCTTGTCATAAACATCCAGACGGCCAATGTCCTCTACCTTGACTTTGACATTAGGGTAGAATTTATTGAAACCGGCGACGTTGCCCTGCAAGCTCTTGGCGGCGACGTTCCAGCCCCAGACTGTAATATCGCCTTTGAGGTCGTTGTTCACGGCCATTGCCGGGCCTGCCCCGGTGGCCGCAGTCGTAGCAGCCCCCGCCGCGGCGGTGGTGGCGGCACTGGCCGCAGTCGTAGCGGAGACCGCGGCAGTGGTCTGGGCCGGGGGTTGGGTGGTGGCAGTGTTGTCACCACAGGCGGTCAGCACCAGGCCGACCATCAGAGCCAGAATCGCCAGGAGCGACCAGCTCCGGCGCGATTTGGTTGGAACCATACTTAAAATCCTCCTCATTGAGATGTCCAGGCTACTTTTGCCAACTTCGCAGAAGTGAAGTGAAATAGCCTTGAGCCGTGTTAGATAAGGGGGTTGAAAGAGCCACCTGCTCTTTTACAAGCCCTAAAGTAGGTTAGGGTTGGTTTGGTAGGGCCGTTGAGCTGCGCACTACCAGTTCGACCGGCAGCACAATTGGCTCAAATTGTTTGAGCTCGTCGTTGATCAACTCGAACAGCTTTTGAGTCGCCACCTGGCCCAACCGAAATGCGGGCTGATGGATCGTGGTCAGAGGCGGTTCGACCAACCCTGTCAAAGGTATATCGTCAAAGCCGACCAGCGAGAGGTCGGTAGGAACGTTGAGGCTATATTCTTGCGCCCGACGCAAAACTCCGGCAGCCATTCGGTCGTTCATGGCAAAAATAGCCGTAGGCCGTTCAGGGTTTTCGAGCAAGGGTTTAGAGGCCCGGTAGCCGCTTTCGACCGTGAAATCGCCGTAAACGAGCAAGGCCGGGTCGAGAGTCAGGCCGTAGGCGGCCAGGGCTTCCTGAGTGCCACGCAACCGCTCTTCCATTGCGATCATAAAACGAGCCGGGCCACTTACCACTCCGATCCGGCGATGACCTAGCTTCAGCAGATGAGTGACCGCTTCGTAGGCTCCCCGGTAGTCGTCACAATGCACGTTATTGATCGGGTTAGCGTCGCTACGGTAGCCGACCGAGACGCGAGCTATTCCCCGTGCTTCTAAATCGCGGGCGGCTTCGTCACCCTCGAAGGTTTCAATGGTGATTGCCCCATCTACGTAGCCGGTACGGAGCAGTCGGGTATAAGCACTGCGTTGGTCGGACTTACGGGCTACTGAAAGTAGCAGGTTGTAGTCTTTCTCATTGGTGACATCTTCAACCCCCCGAATAATTTCGAGCAAAAAGGGGTCACTAAAGAGATAATTTAGTTCGTAAGGAACTACCAGGGCCACTACATAAGTCCGATTGCCACTCAGCCCACGCGCTACCAGACTTGGAGTGTACTGCAACTCTCGCATTGCCTCAAGCACACGCGCTTTGGTGGTGGCACTGACATAGGGTGTGTTGGAAAGAACTTTAGAAACAGTGGTCGTGGATACGCTCGCCCGACGAGCCACATCGTAGATGGTTGCCATCAAACCAGTCCTCAATGACTTGTTTTCTACAAACCATTTCTGGTGCGCCTTAGCTAAAAGCCAGCCCAAAAATTTAAGGAACGTAGAGCCAGAGTGTGACGAATACTGCTTACGCAGATGCAATTTATCTAGGATGATAGTTTCGCATTTGGTGTAGGGAACCGCTTCCCTGTTTATACTTCAAAAAAAGCCTGCTGTCAATAGCTCGACCGAACTGGTTTGCGATCTGGGCTGCAAGTCGTCATTTGCTTCAAAAGCCGTTATAATTCGGCTGAAATGTTGAAGAACAGGTAGTTTAGTTTACATAAAGGAAAGCAATGACAACCCAATCGGTAAAACAATCTCGTCCTTCTCGGCTACCTCACCTCGCCTATGGCGGCGATTACAACCCGGAACAGTGGCCGGAAGAAATCTGGCCGGAAGATGTTCGGCTGATGGGAGAGACCGGAGTAAGTATGGTGTCGCTGGGTATTTTTTCCTGGTCGAAGCTGGAACCTCGACCCGGCCAGTACGAGTTTGAATGGCTCGACCGCGTGCTGAATTTGCTTCACGCGGGCGGTATTGCCGTAGACCTGGCAACGGCTACCGCTTCGCCTCCGCCCTGGTTGGCTCGTCTGCACCCGGAAAGCTTGCCGGTTACGCAGAGCGGGCAAACCCTGTGGCCCGGTTCGCGGCAGGCTTACTGCCCCAACAGTCAGGCTTATCGCCAGGCGGCCCAGGCTCTGGTCACTCAGCTTGCCCGCCGCTACGGGGAACATCCGGCTCTGACGATGTGGCACATCAACAACGAATACGCTTGCCACGTGTCGGCCTGTTACTGCGATAATTGTGCGGTCGCCTTCCGCAAGTGGCTACAGGCACGCTATGCCAGCCTCGAAGACCTCAATAGAGCCTGGGGAACGGCTTTTTGGAGCCAGCAATACGCCGAGTGGGACGAAATAAACCCACCACGCCTGTCGCCAAGTTTTATCAATCCGGCCCAGCAGTTAGATTACAAACGCTTTTGTTCCGACAGTATTTTGGAATGTTACGAAGTAGAAAAAGCCGTCCTGGATGAAATAACGCCCACTCTACCGGTGACAACAAATTTTATGGGCTTTTTCAAGCCGCTCGATTACTGGAAGTGGGCTGCCCGCGAGGACATAGTTTCCCACGACTCCTATCCCGACCCGGCAGACCCGGAGGCCAAAATAGACAGTGCTATTCACGCCGATTTGATGCGGTCGTTAGGGCGCGGTCGGCCCTGGATACTGATGGAGCAAGTTACCTCGCAGGTCAACTGGCGGAGGGTCAACCGGCTCAAACGACCCGGCCAGATGCGGCTGTGGAGCTATCAAAATCTGGCCCGTGGCGCAAACGGCCTGATGTTCTTTCAGTGGCGGGCTTCTCAGTCAGGCGGCGAGAAATTTCATGGAGCGATGGTGCCTCACGTCGGTACCTCAGACTCGCGGGTCTGGCGGGAGGTGGTGCAGTTAGGTCGGGAATTGGCCGGGCTGGACGAACTAATGCCAA
This sequence comes from Chloroflexia bacterium, assembly GCA_038206175.1. GTDB lineage: Bacteria > Chloroflexota > Chloroflexia > Chloroheliales > Chloroheliaceae > 54-19. The sequence goes on along the minus strand of JBBRBE010000217.1, from coordinate 3,283 downwards.
GCCGGGTCAAGCCGCAGGTGGCGATTGTATTCGATTGGGAAAACTGGTGGGCTTTAGAACTGGACTCGAAACCTTCTGCCGAACTTAAAATGCTGGAGCAACTGAAAAGCTACTACAAACCACTGTTCGAGCATAATATTGCCATAAACTTTGTCCACCCGGAGGCTGATTTGAGCGACTACCGGGTGGTGCTGGTGCCTAATCTTTACCTTCTGCGCTCCCAGGCGGCTCAGAGTCTGGAAAACTTTGTAGTCGGGGGTGGCCGCCTCCTGGTGTCTTTCTTTAGCGGAATTGTGAACGAGAGCGAACAGATTTATCTGGGCGGTTATCCTGCTCCTTTGCGCAAAGTGCTGGGTCTGCGGGTGGAGGAGTTCGACCCTTATAGCCTGGGTCAGACGAATCGAATCCAGGTGCCGGGCGTGGGAAGCTTTGAGTGTAGCACCTGGAGCGACTTACTAAATTTAGAGGGAGCCGAGGCTCTGGCTTCTTTCGAGCAGGATTTTTATGCCGGTCGTCCCGCTCTCACTCGACATAAGTTTGGGGCAGGCCAGGCTTATTACCTGGCAACTCGCCCGGAACAAGCCCTGATGGATTGGCTCCTTCAGGAGGTTTGTGGTGAGCCGGACTTACCCGAAATAGCCCAACGCCCGGCAGGAGTAGAAATCGTTCGGCGTGAAGACGGCACGAGCAGGTTTGTATTCTTGCTCAATCACAACGCGGCCCCGGTCGAAGTCGGGTTGAACGGAACTTACTTTGAGCTACTCACGTCTCAGACTGCCGGGCCGAGTATGACACTAGAGCCTTATGGAGTAGCTCTTCTCAAAACCGAAGGCTAACAATGCTGAAAGGGGGAGGCATCCCCAATTTTAGAAAAATAATTTGAAAAGGGGGCGTAAAAGTACATTACTATTTTTACTCCTCTTTTCGGTTTAGCGCGTGGGTCTGGCTCGCTTTTTTGCACTAGATGAAGCGGAAAAATTGCATGTATTGACTCTACAGGGAGCATGGATTATAATTAGAACATAATTTCGATCAAGCGGAAGTGCGGGTCAAGCCATCTCTGCCGGAACCGAGATGGCTCGAAAAGAGAGTTTTGGCGATTAGAGTAGAGAGGCCGGGCCGGATGAATTAGCCAGGCGAAACGAAAACTATTAAAGTCGAGTATTAAGTAAGTCAGAAAGAATCGGGCCAGCCTATCACCCGGCCCATCTGGAAGGAGCATCACCAATGGCAATGTCCGCCAATGACGCCAAAACCCCGGCCCGCCGCTCCGCCACGGCCAAATCGGTCGTGCCGCCCAGCAGCCGCGAAGCGACCGCTCGGAAACTAGAAGCCCCTGCTGAAATTGACGAACTTTCTTTTGATGAAGTCGAAACGCCCCTCCCAACTCGCCGTACCTCAAAAGTAGACTCAGCGCAGGAAGCTCGGCAGCAAGAACGCCAGAGCCAGATTATCAGGCTCAGTGAAAAACGGGAAACCCTGGTTGAACGTCTCGATGTCGGGGCGGCCCGGATCGAGGAAGCACGGACGCAGGGTAAAGACGTTACCTCGTGGGAAGATTATTGGATTTCGCTCTTGCGCCAGTACGAATCGCTTTGCGACAAGCTCCGTGATTTGCATAACGAATTTTAGACTGATCAAATAGTGTCTGCACCTGGGGCCAAACAAAAACTAGCCTGAAATTTCAGGCTAGTTTTTGTTTGGCCCTTTGCGGCCAGCCCAAATATTTAGAGATTCGTAGAAACGACTTTAGTCTTTCCACAAGGGCGGAACTAAAGTCGTTTCTATAAGCGAAAGTTCTGGCCCGTTAAGCCCTTCGTGCGGCAGGGAAACCGCGAGAATGCTTGCTTTTCGTCTTGATAAGCCTGATAATAAGACTAAATAGCCAGCTTCTATTAGTGTTAGGTTAAGTGCATAGCCGTCACCGCCCCGCCGAATTATAACCGTGTAGAGAGGGTATCCGAACGAGAGTGAGACCGAATATGCCCGAAGTGCCAAACCCCATCTTGTTAGTTGACGATGAGCCAGACGTTTTGATGATTTTGAGTTTTCATCTTCAACGGGCTGGTTATACTGTGGTGTTGGCCGAAAACGGAGCCGAGGCTCTGGAAAAAGCGGCTCAGGAAAAACCGATCCTGGTCATTCTGGATTTGATGATGCCGGAAATGGATGGTGCAGAACTATGTCGCCGCTTGCGCCAGACCCAACCCGGCCTGTATATTATTATGTTAACGGCTTTGGGGAGTGAACAGGATCGGATCAAAGGGCTGGAAGCCGGGGCGGACGATTATATTGTCAAACCGTTTAATCCCAAAGAATTGGTGTTGCGAGTACGGGCGATTTTACGTCGCGGGCCGGGAGAAGCGGATGTGGGCGGGCGCGGTACGGCGACCACTCCATTGCAGGTGCAACCAACTCAGGCCCGCGAAGGCTATACCCGGCCATTGCCTTCCGCGGCCCCGGCCCCCTCTCGTTCGACGAACCAACCGCCGGACCTGGCCCATTTTGCGGCCAAATCCTCCTCGGCAACCCCTTCTAATCAAACTAACGGCAATGGTGCAAGCGGCCCTGAACGGCTTCAACCGCGCAATTTAGACGCTTACCTGGAGGCTGCCGGGAAAGCCGCTCAAGTCGGCGATTTTACTCAGGCGCGGGAACTATATCAGTACGTGGTCAAGCTCGATCCGTCCAACGATAGTGCTTTGATGTGGTTGGCCTGGCATACCAACGACCCCTACGAAGGAGTTAAGTACCTCGAACGGTTGGTTGCCAAGCATCCTGAAAACCAGCGTTTGCAGGAATTTCTGGATACTGGTAAGAAACGTTGCCAGGATTTAGACCGGCTAATCTCTGGCTCGAATGTGCTTAGCTATTGGAACATCGCTGAGCAGGTTCAAAGCGACCGGATGCAAAAAGGGGTTGACCGCCGGGTAAATCCAATTACGCCTCTGGGCCAGCTTTTGCTTAAAAAAGGTTATATCAATCGTTCGCAACTCGAAACGGCGGTCAGCCTGCACGAGATGTTTAACCGACTCGGTACGCCCAAAAAACTTGGTGAGGTACTGCTGGAATACGGCTATTTAACCAAAGAGCAATTGCAAGTCGTTCTCAGCGAACAACAGTCCGATTTTAACAGCCAGTTCTACTAGGGCGGCTTTTTAGATTAAGATCGGGCTTGCTAAATCTTGAATCTCAGGAGAAAGCAGTCAGCCTATGGCTAAAGAGAAAGCTGGAGAGATTGAGCGCACAAGCTCTAAAAAGAGCCATCCGGGACGCTCGTTGC
>JBBRBE010000216.1:0-9700 GCA_038206175.1 Chloroflexia bacterium | reverse complement strand
CCAAACATGCAAGGGTCAATAAGTCCCTGGGAGTAAATTTAATAGACTCGTAACAATTTAGTCCAACGACGCTTATTCTAACAATCCTTATTTCAACAATTCCGAGACAGTCACGACCTGGAAGCCCCGGCTCTGCAAATTCTGCAAAATAGCCGGGAGAGCGTCCGCAGTGGTAGCATTACCGATGTGCATCAGGATAATCTGGCCGTCTAGCTGAGCGTCACTCTGTTTCGTGATGCGGTCTATCAAGAACTGCGCCGATTTAGGCTGCCCGACCGAATCCAGGCTGTCTATTGTCCAGAAGATCGAACGGTAGCCCATTTCGCTAACCAGGCCAAGGAGGGCCGCGTTGCGCGAACCGTAGGGAAAGCGCATAAGCGGTTTGGTACTTTTGCCGGTGAACTTGCTCATGAGAGCGTCGGTTTTCTCCATCTCTTCGCGGATTTTCTCGCGGCTGATCGTGGTGAAATCGGCATGGCTCCAGCTATGGTTGGCTATTTCGTGGCCGTTTGCCACAATCTGACCTACAAAGGGCGCGTTCTGGCTGGCCCATTGCCCGGTCAGAAAGAAGGTGATCTTGACGCCCGCGCTGCTGAGTGCGTTGAGCAGTTTGGGGAAGGGCTGGCTACCCGACCCGGCATCGAGGGTGAGCGCAACCTGCTTTTTGCCGCTTCTGCCGCGCCCGACCTCGCTCAGAGAGCCGTTATAGGGTGTACCGGCAACCGTTGGGACGGGGGTAAAAGTAGGCTGTGCCGGGCCGGGCGTAGGTGTGGCTGCACCGCTGGTTTTGACTGCCGGGGTTGCCGTCGGTACGTTTCGGGGCGAGGTTGGCCCCGGTGCTTTGGTGGTTGGAACCCTGGTCAAAGTCGGCGTTGGCTGGGCCGGAACCTGCGTCAGTGTTGGCAAGGGAACCACGGTTTCGGTCGGGGCAACTGCCGGAGTTTCCTCTATGGGTGTGACGGTATAAATTTGGGCCGGTTCGGGCGGTGTAGTGGCGGTAGGGGCGGCGATGGTAAGGGCGGGTGGAGTAGGGCTTATCGACTCGACAGGTCTGGCTTCAATGGTTTGAACCATCTTCTGCGGCCCAGGGGTTCCGGCACAACCTGCCAGAGCCAGGCTCAACAGAATTAGCAGCACCATCCATCCGCTAAATTTTCTTGTCATAATAACCCCTTGCCCATGCTACAACGGTTTCAGGAAAATAAAGGTTTGTCTTCAATAATAACGGACAGGAGCGAGTTTGGTTACAAAAGAAGTTTTTGCAGACTTGGTTACAAAAGAAGTTTTTGCAGACAAAGTGGAAGGCAGAAAAGGACAAAAGAAAAGGCGCGATGGGCGATACTGGGCTCGAACCAGTGACCTCACGGATGTGAACCGTGCGCTCTAACCAACTGAGCTAATCGCCCCTGTACGCCAGGATTGGCGTCATTATAGCACGCAGCCTGGTGGGATGCAAGCTCAAAACTCTTTTCCTTAGAGGGATTGCAAACCCTAAGTTCGCCTCTCACGCCTCTGTCATCTTACGCTAAGGATGACAGAGGCGCGAAAATTAAGCCGACTGAAGTGTTACAAGGTTATAAAATCAGGTAGAACCTCTTAAACTCGCACCCCCGTAGCCCGCCAGGTTTCCAGCACCTGATCGAGGCCCTGTTTGTAGGAAGGATAGCGGGGAGACCACCCGAAAGTCTGGCGGAATTTATCGCTATTGACCGTCGTGGAGAGTTTAAGCAATTCTTGCTGCTGAGAACGAATCGTCAGGCGGGCCGGAATTTCAGCCCAGGTTGGAATGTGGAACGGACGACGGTTGACTGTGAGCAGGCCGAGAGTATCCATCACTTCGCTAAAACCCACCGGCGAACCATCCACGACGTTAAAAGCCTGACCTGCCGGTTGATTTTCTACAGCCAGGGCCAGGGCGGTGGCGGCATCGGCGAAGTGCAACCAGTTAGTCAAGCGGCCCCCTGGCCCCGACCAGTAAGGACGGAAGATACGGTAAGATTGAACGTATTTTTTTAGATTTTCCGATTGAGGGCCATAAAGGTAGCCTAGCCGTAGCACTGCCGCAGGTGTGGCTGCACGGATGATCGAGTCCTCGGCTTGCAGAGCGGCGACAAAGATAGGGTCGGCGGCGGGAGCAGTGCGCGGCGTGCTTTCGGTAGCGTTGCGGGCGTTGCCGTAGAGAAAAGCATAGCTAGGGTAGACCAGAAAGCCGACACCCGCACCTTCGCAGCCTTGCAATAGGATGCGGGTGCTATCCGGCAGATACTGATCGTAGTTTTGCCAGTCGTGACCGTCGTGCAAAAGGCTGTTGGCAACCTGCGGTTCCAGGTGCAGTAGGACATCGGGCCGAGCCGTTTCCAGGATAGTTTGAAAAAGGGCCGAACTGCTCAGGTTGCCTCGGATGGGCTGGCCTCCGGCAGCGCGAATCGTTCCAAGCTTTTTCTCGTCGTCCGCCAGGCCGCTCACCTGATGGCCGCGTCCGACCAGCACTCGCACCGTTTCGTCGCCTAGTTCGGTTGCTGCGCCCGTTACAAAAATCTTCAAACTCTTTTTATCTTGCGGTTCCATTTGTCTGGTCTCCTTAGTCTTAAATAAAAAAAGCAGAATTTTCGCTTGTAGCAACGGCCTTCCATTGGAGATTGGCAAGAATGAGGCCGTCAATATGCCGCCACTGAACTTGAAGCGGCGTTCCTGGAAAGTTAGCTCTATTATGCCACGAATTGTTATAACAAGTTCTTTGTCTTGTGGTAAAGGTGAGGTTACAGGCCCAAAAGTTATCCAGAGCTATCCACAAAAGGTGGATAAAACTACAGGCCCGACCCGCTTATGCTATAATTGCCGGGCGCAAGCAGTGTAACGACCAGATTAGCACGCTTCATTTAGCATTTTGATAGAAATTAGATAAATCAAAGTAGATAGAAGCAGCCTTTTCTTTAACTCGGTTCGAGTTCAGGGTGGCCCGGCTATCTAGCTATACCGATCAGATCAACTGACGCAGTGGACAAGGCTTATAGAAGGAGCAAGGGGATATATGAAGGTAAGTTGCCAGCAAGAACAGTTAGCCAAAGGGCTTTCGATTGTCGGGCGGGCTGTCGCCACGAAAAATACTCTGCCGGTACTTCAAAATATTTTGCTGGCGACCGATACGACCGGCGAAACTCCCCGGCTCAAGCTGGCCGCTACCAACCTTGAAATTTCGATTACGGTTTGGGTTCCGGCTCAGGTACAGGAAGAAGGCGACGTGACGGTTCCGGCCCGCCTCCTGACCGAGTTTGTGGGCAGTCTGGCAAGCCAGGGCAAAGATAGCCTGGTGCAGCTTAACCTCGACCCCCAAACCCTGAGCATGCATATTAAAGGCGGGCGTAACGAAGCTAACGTCAAGGGGATCGCTTCGGAAGATTTTCCAAGCCTGCCCAGCGTCGGTAACGCCGCAAACGTCGTTTCGATGGCGGCTTCGACCCTTAAGGAAGCGGTCGGCCAGGTGGCTTTTGCCGCCTCCACCGACGAAACCCGCCCTGTACTGACCGGCATTTTTGCGACCTTTCAGGGCGACAAAGTGACGATGGCGGCGGCGGACTCTTTCCGCCTGGCCGTGCGGAATGCTCCCCTTCTGAGCGAAGTATCTCAGGCCTTTAGCGTGATTTTACCGGCCCGCTCGATGGTCGAAATTGCCCGGATTGTGCCGGACGACGAAAGCGAAGTGGAAATTAGCGTCACGGCCAACAAGAGCCAGGCTCTTTTCAAGACCGAGACAGTCCATTTCACCAGCAGCCTGATCGAAGGCAATTTCCCGAACTACCAGCAGATTATCCCGAAGGCTTATCAGACGCGGGCGACCACCGAAACAAACTCGCTGGCCCAGGCGGTACGGACGGCCAGCATTTTTGCCCGCGATAGCGGCGGCAATATTGTGCGGCTTTCGGTCGTGCCGGGCGAAGACCTCACTCCCGGTAGCCTCCTGTTGACCGCTAATGCCGCCGAAGTAGGCGACAATCGCAACGAAATTGACGCTAGCGTGGACGGCCAGAACGCGCAGATCGCTTTTAATGCCAAGTACATGAGCGAAGTGTTGAGCGTGATTACCACTCCCCAGGTCGCGCTCGAACTGCAATCGCCTTCTAATCCGGGTGTAGTCAAACCGGTCGGGGCCGACAATTACGTGCATGTAATCATGCCCATGCACCTAGCGCCGCGCTAAACCAGGGATGAACGCCTGAAAAGGATGAAGGCTGAAAACCTTCATCCTTTTCTTTGCCACTTTTTTGGTGTTTTAGCGATAGCAGGAAAGTGGCGGGTGGAATGGGCCTTGCTTCATGAAAGTTTAAGCTAGAGTTTAATCAAGGGAAGCCAGGAGCTAAGCGGGTTATGATGGAACAAAACGACAAAACGCCAGAACACAAACAAGCTGAGCGAGAGCAGGAAGCGCAAATAGAAACCGGCGTCGAGCAGGTAGCCGCGACGCCCACTGTGGCGGTATCTGATCCGGCCGGGCTTAGTCCCGACGAAGCCGAGCGGCGCGTGCTGGATTTGCGCCATCAGATCGAATATCACAACTACCGCTATTACGTGCTGGACGACCCGCAGGTGACGGACGCCGAATTCGACGCTCTTTTCCGCGAATTGCGCGAGTTGGAAGAACGCTTCCCCGAACTCGTTTCGCCCGACTCGCCCACCCAGCGCGTTTCGGTAGGCGGAGCGGTCAGCGAGTTTCCCAAAGTGCGGCACGAAGTACCCATGCTCAGTCTATCGAACGTTTTTAGCCCGAAGGAACTGGCCGAATGGAACGAGCGGGCGATCAAGTATCTCGACCGGCGGCAGGATTTCCAGTATACCGTCGAACCCAAAATTGACGGCCTTTCGGTCGCACTACTGTACGAAGAGGGCGTGCTGGTGCGGGGAGCCACTCGCGGCGACGGCGTGACCGGCGACGACATCACGGCCAACCTCAAAACGATTAAATCTATCCCCAAAAAGCTCCGCAACGATGACGGCGCGGAAGTACCAAGCCTTTTAGAGATACGCGGCGAAGTTTACATTCCGATCCGGGCTTTCGAGCGACTGAACCAGGAGTTAGCCGACCGAGGCGAGAAGCTGTTTGCTAACCCGCGCAATTCGGCTGCTGGTAGCCTGCGCCAGAAAGATCCCGGCATTACCGCTCAGCGGCCTCTCAACGCTTATTTCTATACGCTGGCTCAAAAGCGTGGCGGGCCGGAGATTAAGACGCAGTTTGAAGCCCTTAAATATTTCGAGCGGCTGGGCTTTCGGGTCGCGCCGGATATTCGGCTATGCCAGACCCAGGAGGAAGCAACAGAGGCAGTTCAAAGCTGGCTCGACCGCCGCGACCGTCTGGATTTCGAGATTGACGGCGCGGTGATCAAGATCAACGATTTTGCGACCGAGGAAAAGCTTGGTTTTATCGGTCGCGACCCTCGCTGGGCTACAGCTTACAAGTTTCCGGCCCGCGAAGCCGTGACGATTTTGAATAACATCGAGTGGCGGTACATCCGGCGTACCGGCTCGATCAATCCTCTGGCGAACCTGGAACCGGTGAATATCGGCGGTATCACGGTCAAGACGGCCACCCTTTTCAACGTGGATATGATCGAGCGGCTAGGTCTGCGGATCAAAGACCCGGTGCTGGTGAAGCGGGCGGGCGACGTAATTCCAAATGTAGTGAAGGTGATGGAAGAGCGGCGTACCGGCCAGGAAACGCCGGTAGTGCTGCCGACCCACTGCCCGGCCTGCGGAGCGCCCACCACCCGCCGCGAGGACGAAGCAGGCGAGAAAGACCCCAAACTCTTTTGCTCGAATAGCCCGTATAAATGTCCCGGCCAGATGCGCGACTGGATTTTCTTCTTCGCGGCGGTGCGCGGCGTAGACGGGATGGGCGAGAAGATCGCCCACCGGCTATATGACGAAGGGATGATGCGCGATTACGGCGATCTTTATTACCTTGAGGCCGAGAAACTTTTGACCCTGGATCGCTTTGGCACGAAGCTGACCGACAAACTCTTGAGCCAGATCGAGGCCAGCAAAGAGCGACCGCTCGACAATCTGTTGATGGCTCTGGGTATTCCGCAGGTTGGCGAGAAGTCGGCGGAGATGCTGGCGAACCATTTTCACAGTCTCGATAATCTGATCGCGGCAGACGAGGACGCCATCGCGGGGATTAAGAATATGGGCCGGGTGGCGGCCCGCAGCATCGTAAAATTCTTTGCCGACCCGGATAACCAGCGAGTGCTTGCCAAGATACGGGCGGCGGGAGTGCGGACGGCTGACCCTATCGAGGAGGAAGCCGGAAGCAAGCGGCCTCTGGCTGGCAAGACTTTTGTTTTGACTGGAAGCCTGTTAAACTATGGCCGGAAGCAAGCCGAAGACCTGCTTAAGCGACGGGGTGCGACAATCGGTACTAGCATCTCGAAGAACACCGATTTTTTGGTGGCCGGAGCCGAGGCTGGAAGCAAGCTCACCAAAGCTCAGGGGTTGGGAGTGGTCATCCTGGACGAAGCCGCTTTCGAGAAATTACTGGAAGATTAGCAACTTCCGGCACAGTTAGTGCATTATTAAAGTTAATGGCAAAATTTGCCTTTTGAAAAATTAAGCTCGCTTGGAAGCTACCCGCTACTCTGGTTCTATCCTTAGCTTCAATTATAAAAAGCAGGTACAAAATGCCTTTTACCGACCCGATCCGAACTGATGACCCGATAGAGACGGTGCGAATGATTGCGCGGCTGGCAAATTTGCTGTTGGATTTGCGTACCGAGTATGAACGTCGCCCGCGTCCCAACCTGCTGGTGCAAATAAAAGAACGCGCCGCCGAACTGCACGAACTCTCGCACCACCTGCCGGGCGAAATTGAGCCGCCCCAAGCTCACCAAAGCTAATTCTGGCTCCTTTAGTCTACAAACACTTCTAACCTAAGTTTTCTTGCAATCCCAAGTAAAAAGATCGAAAAATTACAGGTTTCGGCCTGTAATTTTTTTGGTTGCAGCGGCGTTCCTATGTATGTACACGCAATACAGGTGAAGATATAGCAAAAACGTTGAACAGATCAGGGGAAGGAGCGACGCAGACTATGTTTAAAAGAATTGGTGAATTACGCGAGGCCGGGCCGAAAGGCTGGTTTGTGCTAGGGCTGGCCGGACTGATTTTTGTGATTATTGTTTCGATGGTGCTTGGAGTCGTGACTAATGGGCCTTCAACGTCCAACGTTCCTGCCGCCCAACGAACTTTTGGCGATACTGGCAACCGAGGCTATGCGGCTACAACCGCCGCCACTGCCGTCACAAGTGCTGCCGCCGCTACAACCGCCGCATCCAGGGAGGTGGCCCCTGCTGCCCCGGCCCAACAGGATAAAGCGGCCAGTAACGGCAGCACCGGCAATTCGACCGGTAGTTCTACCAACCAGCCTTTACCCGCCGACCGGCTGATTATTCGTAACGCCACGATCAGCCTGACCGCGAACGATGTCGAAAAGACCCTCGGTGAGTTGCGGGCGTTAGCGGTCGAGAAAAATGGAGTAGTCTTTCAGTCCAGCACCTCGATCAAAGAGGATAAGACTTACGCTAACATCACGATCCAGGTTCCCTCGACCAGCTACGACGACACGCTTAACCGCCTGCGCAAGCTGAACGGCGTGAAGGTCGAGAGCGAAAACGCTACCAGCCAGGACGTAACCGAAGAGTACGTTGACCTGACCGCCCAGGTGAACAACCTCAAGGCCAGCGAAACGCAACTGGCCGCACTGCTGGCAAAGGCTACTAACGTCGGGGAAGTTTTGACGGTGCAAAAAGAACTTGGCAATGTGCGCGGTGAGATCGAGCGGCGACAGGGCCGGATCAACTATTTTGAAAAGAAAGCCGCTCTGTCCAGCATCGCTATTACCATTGCGCCGGTGTATGCTCCCGCGCCACCTCCAGCCCAGGCCGAACCAGGTTTCGATGCCGCGAAAGTTTTCGAGACGGCCTGGGCCGGGTCGCTCAAAGGTTTGCAGGGTTTGTTTAAAGTAGCGGTAACGCTGGGCGTCTGGGCAATCTGGCTTGTGCCGCTAGGTGGGTTGATCGCCCTGATCATCGTGCTGGGAGCGCGACGGTTCAGCCCGCGCAATCAGCCGCCTTCTAAAAGCGGTAGCGAAGGCGCGGCAGTCTAAGAGCCTATGCGAAAAATCCACTGACTATACAAATCCATTGACAGAGCAATGTCCTACCCAACCTGATTTCTGTAGGAAACGGCTCTGCCCATTGACTGTTCCGCCCTACTGTTACCTATTCTTTGGCTAAGTTCTAACTCTTGAATAGCCGTAAGAACGAAAGAAACCTGAGCTGAATGGCTCAGGTCTCTTTTTTAATTAACTTATTCACATTGATTGTAATATTTTACCCACATAAGCCCCTACTTTTCCACCGAAATACCGCGAGTTATCCACACTTCTCCCCAAAATGTGAATAAATCGAACATACATGCTTATCCACACTTCTCCCCAAAATGGAGATAAGTCGAACAAATATGTTGACTTTGGACCCTTAAAATGTTACGATCTATTTACTATGAAGCTATTACACGTGTCCGACATCCATTTCGGTATAGAAAATTATTCCCGGATTGACCCGGTGACGGGCTTGCCCAGCCGTTTGCAGGATTTTGTGGACGCTTTCGACCGGGCGATTGATCAGGCTCTGGCTGCCGGGGTGGACGCGGTGCTTTTCACCGGCGACGCTTACAAAAACCGCGACCCGAACCCGACCGTCCAGCGCGAGTTCGCCAAGCGGATTATGCGCCTGGTGGCAAAGCAAGTGCCGGTTTTTCTCCTGACCGGCAACCACGACCTGCCCAGTATGTCCAGTCGCGCCCACTCTATCGAGATTTTCGAGACGCTGGCAGTGCCGGGCGTCTATGTGGCGCGGGGGATCGAGCTTTTTACCCTCCAAACCCGGTCGGGGCCGTTGCAGATCGTTTCGTTGCCCTGGCTGACCCGCCAGAACCTCCTGACCCGCGAAGAATACCGGGGCCGCAGCCTGGACGAGCTTAACACCCTGATGCTGACCAAGATGGAAAACCTGCTGGCGGGAGAGGTGCGTCGCCTCGACCCTAAAATTCCGGCGGTGCTGGCGGTACATGCCTCGATTGTCGGGGCAACCTACGGTAGCGAACGCACGATAATGCTCGGTCAAGACCTGGCGATCCAGAAAAGCATTCTGGGAGCCGAAAAGTTCGACTATATCGCGGTCGGTCATATTCACAAGCATCAAGACCTGGCGGCGGGCGATACAGCGATTGTCTATCCTGGCAGTCTTGAACGAATTGATTTTGGCGAGGAAAAGGAAGATAAAGGCTTTGTGCTGGTCGAGATTGACGACCCCGGCGGCGGCCCAGCCACCCGGCATACCGACTGGCGGTTTGTAGTTGACCCGCTGGTGCGGCCCTTCCGCACGCTTGACCTGAATATCGAAAACGCTACGGACGACCTCTTGAACCCGACCCTGGCGACGATCCAGGCGATGAGCCGTGAAATAGATCGGCATAGCGAGGGCTATCTTAAAAATTCTATCGTGCGCGTGCGGCTCAAATTACGGGCCGAGCAGCAAGCCGCTTTGCGCGAGGAAGAGTTACGCCGCGCCCTCAACGAATGGGGCGTTTATTACATTGCCGGGATTGGCCGTGAGATTGACCGTCCGAGGCGTGTTCGACTGGCCGGGGAAGG
>JBBRBE010000215.1:0-9703 GCA_038206175.1 Chloroflexia bacterium | reverse complement strand
GCCCTCAATCCAGGCAATAGCGGCGGCCCCTTGGTAGATAGCCACGGACGGGTGGTGGGCGTCAACACGGCCATTATCGCCATGGCCCAGGGTATCTGCTTCGCAGTGCCAGTCAACACGGCCCGCTGGGTGGCTGGAATGTTGATGACAGGCGGCAAAGTTGTGCGGGGCTACATCGGTATAAGCTGCCAGCAACAGCCGCTCCCGGCCCAGGTTGTCCGTAACTTTGGCCTGAGTAGCAAAACGGGCGTCGGAGTGGTGCAGGTCAGCCCGGATAGTCCGGCAGGGCGGGCCGGTCTTAAACAGGGCGACTTGATCCTCTCGGTCAACAACCAGCCCGTCAACAGCATCTACAGCTTGCAACGGCAACTGGCCGGGCCGGTGATCGGCAAAGACATTCCGCTTACGGCCTTGCGCGGCAGCAGCCGACTCGATCTCTACATCCGGCCTACCCTGCCTCCGCAGTAAGCTAATCCTGGTATAATCAGCCGGTAGAACTTGCTTTTAAGTTCCACCGGCTGATTTTGATTCTGCCGTTGTGCAGCTTGATAAGAATCGAGCAGAGCCAACCGGACGAGCCGCAACAGTAGCAATAAGAGCAGGCATCTTGATGTTTATGCTGATAGCACAGGGAGGTACATATGCGAAGTGAAGCCGAATTGCGCGAACGGTTGCACGAAGCCGTCCAAGCCCGCCGCGAATTGACCGAAGAAAGCCTTAAAGCCGAGCAAGAAGAGGGTGAAGCCGGAGTGGGAGAACTGGCCGAAGATATTGCTAACCTGAGCGGGGTAATTACTACCCTGGAATGGGTGCTGGGGACGGGAGCAGCCCCGGAATACGAGTAAACCGGGGCTGTCCTTCCTGGCGTTAGTTTATGTCGGAGCCTGCTCAGGCTCAAGGCCCAGCGACCAGGCAATGTTGATTTCGGTGGGCCGGTTCCAGAAAAGCGGGCGATGACCCGTCTGCCAGATGCGAGTTTTGACCGCCTTGGGAGAAAGGCCGGTGAACAGCTTTTCTCCCTCAGTCGGAGGCTTGACGCTCTCGCCCATCAAGAGGGCCGCCTGGCCCGCTACGAGAGGCGCGGCAAAACTCGTTCCCGACCAGCGCACATAACGGCAAGAGATCATTATTTTGTTACCATTTCTATCCAGGCGAGGGATGTAGTTGCCGTCGTCACCGTACTCGAACTTGTTAAGGCTTGTCCGAGGGGAAGGCCGCTCCACGTCCGGCAAGGTCAGCTCGACGCCTGGATCAAGCACAAGCTCGCTACCGGGAGCCGAAATGGGGCTGGCGTGCGAGTAGCGGGCATAGAAGTAAGACACCACCGGCGAACTGGCCGCTACCCCGATCACCATATTGTAAGGGTCGTCGGCCATTTTGCCCTGAGAAGGTGTCGCATCGAGCTGACCTTCGGGCAAGCCAAGCGATTGACCCGCTAAATTATTTAGTTCGGCCTCAGACAGATTTTGGGGGTCCAGCGCAGTATAATCCAGGCTATAGCCGGGGAAATAACCATAAGCCGCCGGTTCGAGCGGGTTACGGGCTTCGCCGAACTCCGAGCCGTTCCCGGCTCCACAGACGAACAGGATTTTGCGATTGGCCGCATCGTTAGTCAGGCGGCTCATTCCGATCAGCAAATCTTTTGCGTCCAGGTCTTCGCGGGTCGTACCTTCCACCACCAGGCTAAAATTGACTACAAACTTGGTATCCGGCGTCAGCCAGAGTTGGTTAGCATCCTGGCCCGGCAAGCCCAGGTCGCCCAGCGTCGTCGGCAAATTCTTCATCAGGTTTTCGAGGAACTGCATAATCGCATAAATATCGCCCTCGCCGTCATCGTCCAGGCCGCGCACCAGAATCACCCGCGCCTGAGGTGCGATCAGCTTGCACAGGTTGGCAACCATCAGGCCGTGATATTTCTGGGCGACCGTTTTTTCGGCAGGGCTAACCGGGCGAGGCTGCACACTGGCGGTGAACCGCTCCGGCTTGAGGTCAATAAACGCCTCGATGCTCGACCAGTCTACCGCCGGGTCAGGTTCGCCATCCGCCGTAGTCGGGGCGGTATCGGCCACCAGGATCACCGTACCCTGGCCCATCGCTACCTCGTGGACGTTATAAACCGGCTTCCCGTACTGAAACTGGCCCGTTTTTGCCGCCTTATTGAGGCTGAGACCGATGCGCTCCAGATAACCCGTCAAAGATTGACCCACATAATCCCACTCGCCGAAAGTCGCGCCGCTTCCCCGCGCTTTGGCTCCGCCTGGCTCCGGCACGGCCTCACTCGAAATAGGAACGTCTCGCGTAGTTGGAATAGCCGATGTAGCTCTTACCCTGGTAGATTTGTTAATAGCCAGCGTTGAATAAAAGCCGCAATTCTGATAAGCTCGTTCGACTGCTGCGGCCAGGTTAGTCAGAACAGTATTTACCTCTACTTCCCGCCGGGTCGTAAGGATATAACGACGGTAGGTACGCGCTGCGGCAATATCAGGCCGAAGTGGGAGGAAAGGCCGCTTCGAGGCGTCGGTTGTCTCCGGGCAAGGATAGTTTTTAGGTACTTGTGGCCCTTCCCCTTGAAATAAACTTCGCAACATGGCCCACCACCCCGATACTAAGGCGATAAGCTCCTTTAAAAAGGAGAGCAACCGCGTCAAGGGGTTAGCCTGCCGCTCTTGCAAATATTGCACTGGCAATGGCGAGACTGGCGCAGTAGAGCGGGCCTCCGACTGAGCGGTATTGTCTCCTGCATAGACCGACTTTGCCCCCGTGTACTCCGACTCCCGCGAGCCTTTCCGGTCGGTTGGCTTCACCGGCAAGCGTTCCAGACGCAACGGCGCACCCAATCTCGGCAAGCTGGCTTTACTAAACACATTCTCAGTGGCGAGCTTAACTCGCACGGTTGGCACGAAACCAAGCTCGGCTTCCGGCACTTCCTGCAACGAGACGATACCCCAGCGCGGAAAGTATTCTTTTTTCTCGACAAAATCTTGCCGAAAGCGGGCCAGATCGCCCGGCGAACCACTGATCTGCAAATATCCGACAGCCATGCTAACTCGCTCCTTTTTGTTTATCCGTATTTGTTCCCTCGTCTGTGCTTTTGATTGATTGTCTGTGCGTGCGTGCGTTTGACCAAAGGCTCGTAAGGAAGCCTTGCAGTTCTACCAGCCGGAACTTGAAGCAGGAAACCCAGGGTTAGGATTAAAGAACGCCAGCCTCACCGATGAGGCAAAAAGCAGCCCAGAAATAGGGATGGCGGTAAGCCTGGGCTTGCTCAGGGTAAAGCGTGCCGTCGAGCAAAGCAAGCTGCGCTTCCCGTAAAGCCGCCGAACGAGACCGACCCTCGGCTATCAGGCGGCGGTAGAAATCACCCATTAAAAGCGTGGTCGAGTGGTCTTCGACCCGCCACTGCGACAAAAGCAAACTGGCTGCTCCGGCGTAGAGGCAAGCCCGGCTCAACCCGACCAGTTCATCCCCGCCTGTAACGACGTTCAGGCCGCTTTCGCAGGCACTCAGGGTTATCAGGGCCGCCCGCAGTTTCAGGTTGAACAGGTCGGTGGTCAAAAGGGTGCCGTCGGCCAGTTCCACGAAAGAGAAAAGCGGCGCATCCGCCCGGAACTGGCCGTGCGTCGCCAGGTGCAAGACCCGGCACGACGGCGGCAAATCTTCCAGCACCCGCCGCCTGGCTTCGTCTTCCAGCCACAACCCGACCTGAGCAGGGCCACCGAGCGCAGCGGCTACCGCCTGGGCTTCCTGGGTAACAAAGGGCAAGGCTCCCCGCGCACTATAGCCCAGCACCACACTGCCACTGGCTTCGGCCTCCTGGCGCAATTCCGCCGCCCGCCGCCGGTAGAGCGGCAACTGGCTGGCCGAAGGCAAATAAGAGACTTCCCAATCCTGCACGAGGTAACGCCCTGCCGCCGTATTATAGAGAGCCTGGAAGGGTAAGCGGTGCAGAGGACCATGCGGGACAAAAATTAGATGCTGGAAATCGTGCGCCCATTCTGCTACCGGCTCGAACAGGCTGCGCCACAGGTTGCCCAGGCGTCCCTGCGTAGCGGGCAACTGGGCCTCGGTATACTGGGGCAAAGTATTTTGAAGCACACTCGACAGTTTTAATAACTCTCGTTTGAGTTCGCGCAAGGGCAACAGACCCCGGTAAACCCGCCGTTCGTGGGCCGAAATTGCGACCGCCAGGACTTCCTCGCGGGCAATATAGTATTGAACCAACAGGGTATCGGCGTCCAGCCAGGGTTCGGGCGACTCGCTTGTCACCTCACTAAGGCTAAAATCTTCGGCATAGTCAGAATCTTGTACCTGGAGTTGCCAGCGCAAAGCTTCGATTTCCTTCTCGCAACGGCGCAGAGCCTGCCGCCAACCTTCGCGCTCGTCCCCGCCTTCGAGCCGGGCCGGGCTTTGGTCGCTGCCGCGTAAGCCCGGCAGGGGAGCTTCTGCGCGGTAAAGCAGGTCGTAATAATGGGTGTGTTCGGCCCTTAGCTCGTTTAGCCGCGCTACCGGCTTGAAGTCGGCGGGACGCCTGGCCCGAATTTGCAGGTCAATGCCGTGCGCCAATAATTCGGTTAAGGCCCGCGACTTGGAACGCTCGATGTAATCGTAAGCTCTGGCAAAATCTTTTTCTTCTAAAGCCAGCAATACCACGCTCTCGTAAGTATTCATTTTATCTTTGAGAAAATCGCCGCGCAGTTCAAGAGTGACGGTTTCGCGTAACCGCTCTATTTCGGTCGCGGCCTGGCAATAATAGTTTAGAGCCGTCGCGCTCTGGCCGGTAGCCTCGGCTAACTCGCCCAGCATCTGCCAGACCTGATAATTAAAGGTAGGCAGGTCGGCTTCCTGGGCCTGAGCCAGGGCCGCCTCAGCCTTGCGCCGGGCCGCTTCCAGGTTTCCCTGCGCCTGAGCCAGGCGAGCTTGCAGCAAGAATACCTGACCTTGCCAGGCTGTAGCATCTTCCTGCCCTAAATCGTCGGTATAATTCAAGACTGCCTGGGCCTTCGCATACTCACCCATTTTTAACAGTAGTTCGGTTTGCCGCAGCCGTAACCGAATTGACCAGTTGGGTAAATTCGAGGCGGCAACTAACTGCACGGCTTGCTCATAGACTTCTAAAGCTTCGCCGTACCTGCCAAGCTGGGTAAGCAGGTGGCACTGCCAGTACAAAGTATTAGCTTGATCGGTAATCCAGAGGCGTTTTTGAGCTTCGAGGGCTAGAACCTGGCTTAACTCAAGGCTTTCTTCCAGGCGGTTTAACTTGATCAGGCAGATACACTTCCACTGCTTGACCACGTAAGCATCGCGCTGCCAATCAGCCTTTTCAAAAAGTTCCAGAGAGTTATTCCACACTCGTAAAGCTTTTGTGTAATGTCCCATCCAGAAGTAAGCAGTCGCAATTATCCAATCAGTTGTAGCAATCGAAATAAAATTGCCGGAATTTTGGGCAATTTCCCGGCCCTGCGAAGCCATTTCAAGAGCCTGCCGGGGCCGGTTGAGAAACAGGTAACACTCGGCTAAATTCCTATAACACTCGTGTAAAGCATCAAGATCGGCAGGGTGATGAGCTTGCACCACTTCAAGCATCCGCTTATAAAGCTCTTCCGCCTTGAAATACTCCTGGCCCTCAAGATAAGTTGCACCAACGTTGCTAAGCACCAGCAGCAAAAGTTCGGTATCACCGGCGGCTTCAGCCTGACGAACGGCTGGCTCGATCAGGGCGAGGGCTTCGGACAGGCGACCGAGACGGGCGGCAATATTGATCAGGCGGGGCTGAAAGCGGAGGGCTTCCAGAGGGCTATCGTTTTCCTGGCACAAGCGTTCGGCGGCGTGATAGTCCTGCTCGGCCTGAGTATAAGCACCTTCGCGGTAGTAGTAGTTGCCACGCACCATCAAGCCACGGGCGCGAGTAAGGTTCCGCGCCCGTGGTTGGGAGGTACCCAGCACCAGGCCGACCCACAGCAGTGTTTCGGCCAGTTGCAAAGCTTTGTGGCGTTGAGGTGTAGCCAGAAGCGAGTTGGCATAGGATTTAAGCCGCTGGCTCAGGTGGGCCGGAGCGGTTTCGTCGCCCGCGAACAGGTGTAAATTACGCAAAAGGTAAGACCGCCACGCTTTAGCGTCTTCTAACTCCCGCCATTGATTTATATAATTGTCCATCCCTACTACCTTATCTGAGCCGTATTCCCGAACAGCCTCAGCTCACCCATCTACTTATCTACTTATCTATTATATTCGAGCTACTCTAATCAACACTATTAAGCGCAAAAATGGCGATAAAGATCGGAGTATTTGGAATTAATTAAAAAAAGCCTGGATGCTAAAGGGAGCTTGAAATAGGTCGTGGACTGGAAGGACTGAAATTATTCCGCAACGCGTCGTTTTAGCAGAAGAAATAAGAATACATTGGCACGTTTTGTATTCTTATTTCTTCCGGCAGGATTTTCGAGTTTTAAGGAAAGGGTACATCCGGTACAGTTATAATCCGATCAGACAGGCGAATTTGAAGGCTAAAAGCGGCGCGGACAGGTAAAGCAATATCATCAAAATCAAAGGAACCAAACTCGTCCAGGTGCGTCTGAGCAATCGAACTATGGGCTTGCCATAATTCAACCACTCCTGCGGCGGAAGAAGGCCGGGCGGCCCCGGCCTGGGGCGAAAGCGAACCGCTTACGCTCAGAGTGTGGGCCAGGTTAGCTTCACCCAGCAGCACCTGCACCACCACCAGCAAGTCATCGGCCTCGAAGCGAAAGACTTGCGGCCCGGCCCCTTCCGGCCCGGCGGCACTGCGCAAAGCCAGACCCGCCTGGGCCGGTAGGAAGACCGCCGTTACTCGCCGCAAAGCCTCCCCGACAGCTTGCCGTAGACCGACCGAATTGCGCGGGACAGGCCCCGCCACCGGCTCCGAGCGCAGATCAGTCTGGAAAACCGTTAGTTCGGCCTGGCAGTAACGACACCCCAGCAAGTGCGCCTCGAAGTTCGCTTTGTTCCGGCCCTCCAGAAGACCCAGGCTGTACTCGCCAACCGATTGAGTCGGCGGGCAGTTCGCCCGGCGCGAGGCCGGACGATAGCCAACCTTGTGGCTTACAAAATCGGCCAGGGCCGTATATTGGCGGTACTCGTCCTGACAAAAAGCGCACTTTGCGAGGTGTATCTCGAACCGAGGACGGCTCTCACCTGCTTCCAGGGCCGCAAAATCAGCCTGGCTTACCTCGGACGGGTTGAGGCAGCGTCCGATACCCACTTCACTCGACATTTCTCAAATCCTCGTTATAGCGGCCTTAGCGGGGGTAAGTACAGGGCTTGCCCGGTCTAGCCAGTTAAATCGGCGAACCATTTCTTCAACTCAGGGTCTTGCTTGAGCCGCCACATCGCATTTTTGATCAGGCGACTTACCTCGTCTTTATCCGCGAACAGATGTGGATAAACACGGGCAATCTCTTGCGGCATCATCCCCAGGACAAAGCGAGCTTGCATCGCCGTGCGGTCGGCTTCGCTCGGCAGGTGATGGAGGATCACCCGCCAGAAGCGGTCTCGGTCGGCTTGCTGTTGGGCCGCCTCCTCGACCGCTTCGGCTTCCAGTACCAGGCGGGCATCCACGCCCCGCTCGGCCCGGTAAGTTCCGTCTTCGTCCGAAAAGATTTCAAGCGGAACATCCATCCCGGCAGGATTGTACTTGCGCCGGGCATCCAGCACTTCGCTGGTGCAGCACATCTTTAGATATTCCAATAGCCTGGGCAAACTGGAAAATTTATCGAACTTATCCGGGCCAATATGCACAAAAGCCCGAATAAAAACTCCATTCACCAGGGCGTCTTCATCAAAGCTGACCGCCGTCCAGCGCGTGGTATGCTGGCGCACCCACTTTCGCACAAAGCCCAGGTAGAGATAATGCACGGCATCCCAGGCTTCCGGGTCTTTCAACTGCAACGCTCGCCGCCATAACTCAAAACAACTTTGAGTGTTATGCGGCTTACGCTCCATAAATAAAGCCGTTTGCTGGCGGCAATCTTCAATCAAATTATCTAAAGACGTGGTACGTTCGGTAATTACATCTGACATACTGGCCTTCTTTGGTTTGGTTTGCTGGCGATTCGATAACCGAAGTTTCCTAACGAAACGTTGACAAGATTAGCTTTATTATAATTGATAAAAATTCATAATCAAGCGATCCTGATCACGTCCTGCCAAACCTCAAAAAGCCCGTTGAACAAATAGTAACCTCCAAATACCGTATTCTCGCGCTCCGAGGAGCGGCTGACTTACCGTAAGTTCGTATCTTTTTGTTAGTCAAGATAGGTACTTGTAGCTATAAACAGGGCCGAAGAGAGTTTAAGCGAGGTATTTTTGCAATGGTAGCAAAGCTGTTTTGAGCAGGGCTACCCCAAACCGCCCATCGTTCAGGCTAAATCAGGCGTTCAATTAATTCTTCAATGGTACGCAGGTCGTAGGGTTTGGATAAATAGGCGTCGGCCTGGTGAGGAGTTTGACGATTAATCGGAGCGGCACTGATCAGCACCAGCTTAATGTCTTTAAAATCTTCCCGGCTGCGTAGCTCTTCTAACAAAGCATAGCCATCCATCACCGGCATCATAACATCGGAGATGACCAGTTGAGGAGATTGATTTTCGAGCTGATAAAGGGCCTGCTGCCCATTTTCGGCGGTCAGTACCTCGTGACCCTGCTCTTCGACGATTTGTTGCAGAAGAAATAGCAGGGTTTGTTCGTCATCTACTACTAAAACTTTAGCCACATCTTCACACCTTGCCGTTGATCTTAACGTTTGGTCGTTATAGAAAAAGTTGGTTCTATAAACTCCACATTACGGAGCCTAAGCCGATAAAGCTAACTGTTTATTAATTCAGGCGGCAAATCTAAAAACAGACCTCCCTCTCCTTTTCCCTCCGGTAAAACGGTCAGGCCTTTGCCATCTTGAATAGTAATCTGCCGAATGTGCGGGTCGTAATCGCTGTCACGCATCTGCAATACCGAAAGAGTTCGGTAGAACCGGGTTTTATATTCTATACGTCTTAGTAATAGCAAGTTTTCGGCCAACTGTGCCAGCGAAGTATTACTCAAGTCTAATTCATTGCCAGTAAGCTTGCTGACAGTGTAGTTAAAGATGGCCGTAATGCTTTGCTCCTTGAAATAGGCCATTAGCGCGGCGATAAAATCGTTGTTACGCCCTTCCAGATTACAGGCCCGGTCTAGCTCGGTCAGGTCATCCAGCACCAGGCGGCGCACTCCCATTTTTTCAATTCGCTGGCGGATTTGCAAGGCTACCTGGTCTGGCTCAAGTTCGACCGGGGCAAAGTTTAGTACGTCAAACAAACCCTGCTCCACCGAGCCGAGGGCCAGACCAAGCCGGGCGGCTTTATCCAGAAGCTGGACGCGGCTTTCGTGGAAACCTACGAACAGGGTTGGTTCACCTCTGGTCGCTCCTGCCGCCGCGAAGTGCAGGCCTAGCAGCGTTTTGCCTGTGCCGGGCGAACCGGCCAAAAGCGTAGACGAAGAGTAGGGCACTCCACCGTGCAACATGTTATCCAGTTCGGACAGGTCAAAGTTCAAGCGCACATTTTGAGAGTTGTCGCTGGCCGGGGTCAAAGTGCGTGGCACGAGTGTTTCCAGGCGCGGGAAAAAGCTCAACCCACCTTGATCTATGATATAAGCGTGCGAACCACGCAGCCGGTTCATACCGCGCAGTTTGTGA
>JBBRBE010000214.1:0-9738 GCA_038206175.1 Chloroflexia bacterium | reverse complement strand
TATCGCAATAAAGCATCAGTGCTTTATTGCCCACTTGTTTCGGCCAGGCCGTTATTATATAGAAAGGAACTGGAAATGGTCGCTCACATCATAGCTATTGCAATGCAAAAAGGCGGCGTTGGTAAAACGACCACTACTGCCAGCCTGGGCGTCAACCTGGCCCAAAATGGTCATAAAGTTCTGCTTATAGACATTGACCATCAATCAAACCTGACCAGCGGTCTGGGTATCAACCCGGATAAACTGGAATATAGCGTTTACGAAGTGTTACTACAGCCGGAACGTGGCCTTGACTATGCTCTGGTAGCCGTACCGGGCATCGCAAACCTCGATCTGATTCCGGCGACGCTTGACCTGGCTGGAGCCGAACTGGAATTAGCTGGTAAGGTTGGCCGCGAGCTTTTACTTAAAGAAGCCCTGACCCAGGCCCAGGAGCGTTACGATTTCATTATCATAGATTCACCGCCGTCGCTCGGCACGTTTACTCTCAATGCCCTGGCCGCTGCTAATTCTGTAATCGTTCCTTTACAAACTGAGGCCTACGCCTTCAAAGCTCTTGGTAAACTTGAGCAAACTATCAAATTAGTCAAAAAGCTAAACCGGGACTTAGAACTGGGTGGTATCGTTTGCACCATGTACGATAAACGCACTAACCTGAGCCAAACTGTAGAAGAGCAAGCCCGCAAGAAATACGCCGAGCTAGTTTTTAAGACTGTAATACCGCGCAGTGTTAAGCTGGCCGAGTCTCCCGCCGCCGGTCAAAGTATTGCGGCCTACGCGCCAAACAGTCCTGGTGCAAAAGCTTATGAAGCATTAGCTAAAGAAGTGGAGGAACGCTATGGCCGCCGATAATGGCAAGAAACGTCTGGCTAATTTACTGGGCGACACTGTTCCGACTGAAGAAACAACTCTTCCCATCCGCAAAGGAGCCGGTGTAATTCTTTCTACCGAATACAACGAAGCAGCTCCATCGCAAAATGGCACTAACGCAATATCGCACGAAAGCGAAAATGCGTTCGAGGCTGAGGAGCCTGGTTCAACTAAAGTCTTTACCGGACCAAAGTGGATCAGCCGGGGCGTAAAAGTCCGCGAAGATAGAATGCGAACTCTTAAAGTGCAAGCCGCTCAGGAAGGCCGCGACCTCTACCAGCTTATGGATGAGGCCCTGGCTGAATATTTGGATCGTAAGAGGCAAGATACCAAATGAGCAACCTGGAAGCCTCAGACAAAGATTATGAGCAAACTTTCCAGGCCATCAAAAATCGGGTCATGGAAGCTCAATTCCAGGCTCTTAAAGCGGTAAACCGTGAACTACTGAATTTATATTGGGACCTGGGCAAGTTAATCGTCGAAAACCAGGCTCGTTACGGCTGGGGCGAAGGTGTCGTCAAGCGGTTGAGTAAAGATTTAAAAAACGAGTTTGAAGGCGAACGCGGTTTTTCGGTGCAAAATCTTTGGTATATGCGAAAGTTCTACCTGACTTACAAAGACAATCCAAAACTCCAGCCACTGGCTGGAGAAATTAGCTGGTCACATAATCAGCTAATCTTGGACAAATGCACTAACGACCAGGAGCGTGAATTCTACTTGAAAGTAAGTAGAAACTTTGGCTGGAGCAAAAGAACACTTACAAATGAGATCAATACCCAGGCTTACCAACGCTGGATACTCAATCAAACCAATTTTGAAGTAGCCCTGTCTGCCGAGCAACGTGCTAAAGCGGTACTGGCGGTCAAGGACGATTATAACTTTGATTTCCTGGCTATCGAGGGTACTCCCTCGGAGCGAGAATTAGAAGATGCTCTGGTGTCCAACATCACAAAATTACTGGCTGAAATGGGTGGTTATTTTACCTTTGCAGGTCGTCAGGTTCCTGTAAAGGTAGATGACAAAGAATACTTGATTGATTTGTTGTTCTTCCATCGCAAACTAAAATGTATGGTGGCGGTTGATCTCAAAACTGGTGAATTTAAGCCTGAATACGCAGGCAAAATGCAGTTTTATCTAACGGCTCTCGACGAACTGGCGCGGGTCGAAGGCGAAAACCCTTCTATTGGTATTATCATTTGTAAAGATAAAAGCCGCACTATTGTTGAATACACGCTGAAATCGGTTACTCAGCCCATTGGGGTAGCTACCTATCACACTTACGATATTACCCAACTACCGGAAACAATCTCTAAATATATGCCGTCTCAGGAGGAAATCGTAACTCGTCTTACCGGACTGCCAGAGTGATCTGGAAGCGGTATAAGACTTCTCCCACCACTATAAATCGGCCTACTGGCGACCAAGTTTAACATCGGAGTAGAGAATGATTGCAAGCATAAGCTAAAATCCAACTTTAGAACACCTTATCCAATAAAGCGCAGTTGTAATACTCAATTTGTGCAAGCGACGCCTGCACAAATTGCTCATCCTACCCGGCTTGGGCAAATGCGGTGCATATAGGGCAAATTACGACGAGAAAAGCCTTTCAAATTCGCCTGTGCGTTTGGATATTTATCCCTTTCAAGGATGGATGTGACAGGACTAATCCTGCGAGAGGTCATAGAAGTGAGCGGCTTCGGCCTCACTGAGGAGAGCCGTCTGGCCGTTCATCCGCGCTCCGTACTGGCCGCTCGGTAGCTGTACCAACTCGGCCCCCATTGCAATAGCGGCGGCAATAGTGCGAGCTTGCTTCTGGGAGATCGTGACCACTGTATCGAGGGCATAGCGGTGATCGTCGCTGGCTCGGTCGAGGGCGTGGCGGCTATCCTGGGCCGATTGCTGGGCAAGCTGGGTGAAAGCTGTTCGCTCGCGCTGCCGGTCGCGCAAGAAGAACACGAACACGAACAAGAGCACGGCTACCACGAGGGCAATAGCGAAAGAACCGAAAATCATGATCCCCAGCACCGATTGAGGAGCCACCGGGGTAAAGCTCATGCTTAGACCCAGTTCTACTATTACCACTGCCACGGCTACCCACCCGCAATACTTAATCAATTTCATAGTCTTATTCCTCCTCCTCTTCCTCGTCTGAGCTATAAGCTTCTTGTTCTTGTTCTTGTTTTTGTTCTTGAATTCCATAATCTTCGTCGTAATAGTCTGCCGCTGGTGGTCGGCCTGGGGCTTGACCAGGAGCCAAATTAACCCGCTCCTGGCTATCACCCTCGTTTGGATGATAATGATAGCCGCGCTCCGGGGCGTCCGAGGTGTTGGTGTTGGTGTTGATGTTGATGTTGATAGCCCCGGCCAGACGGTCGTAGTAGGTGGCGTACAGGGCGTGCTTGCGGGCGGCGTAGCCTGGCATGTTTTTTACAATTTCCGTTTTTCCTTTTTCCCGCCGGGTGATTTGAGCCGTGATTTGGGCTATTTCTTCGAGGGAAAAAGGTAGTTCGGAAACGGAAAAAGCGGAAAAATCCTTTTGGGAAGCGGAAAAAGGAGTTTCCAGACCCGGAAATTTTCCCCGCTCTTTTGGGCCATTTTGGGAAACGGAAAAAGGGCTGGAAAAAGTTTTTACAGGCGCAGCGCGGTCAATTTCCGGTCTGGCTCTGCTGGCGGCGGCTCTGTCCATGTCCATCCGTTCCGCAGTCGGGTCAGGGGTGGTCGTGGTCGAGGTTGTGCGGGCGGGCCAGGTCGAGCGGGCCACGATACCGGGTAACTTATAGAAGCGGTCGAGCCGGGCCTTATAGTGCCCCACAATCTGGGGATACTCGGATGTGACCATCGGTAGCTGCTGACCCCTGGCAAGGAGTAGGCCGGCGTGGGACAGGGGGCGCAGCGCGGCCATTTGGGTATGGGCGAAAGAACCCAGTAGCACCGTCGCAAAGCTTTTTTTGATGTCACTCGATCCCTTGAGGCCCAGGTCTTCCACGAGGCGGCTCTGGGACAAGACGACCAGCCGCATCCTGACCTTGCGCCCTTCCATTGCCAGTTTCTTCATGAAGCGGCTGGCAAGGGGGCATTCGTCCTGGATCGAGGGCCACTCGTCAATGAAGATTGAGAGCGACTCGAACTCGACTCCTTCCGGCTCGTCATAGCGGCGATCCATCTCGGCCAAAAGGAGTTCCATGGCCCGGTTGAGGGTGAGATAGTCCCGGCCACCCCCGATCACCGGCACACCCCAATTATCCCGTTTAGCGTGCGGGTTCAACACCAGCACCCAGCCGCTATAGCTCCGGCAGGTCAGCATGGCCCGCGCCAGGGTAGACTTCCCGGCGTCCGACTCACCCGCGATGAGGGTGTGATGATTACCTTTGCGCTGGTCGTTCCCGTCCAGGTCGGCCAGCCAGGGAAAGACATCCACCAGTGTACCGATCCCCTCGATATACTGGTGGTTGCGCTGTTGCGATTGTGGCGGCAAAGCTAAAGCCTGAGCCTGGGGCTGATGGGGCTGGGGCTGAACAGTGGTAGGGACAGGGACAGGCCCGTAGGGAGGCGACGGCTCCTCATAGTCGCCCTCGTAATCTTCCTCGTTTTCGTTGTCGGCGGCACTGGAGTCGGCGGCACTGGTACTGGCAATCTGACTTCCTCTGGCATTGTAACCAGAGCCAGGCCGGAAGGTACTACGACGACGAGCGGCCAGCCCCACCGGGTCAGTCCAATCGTTAGGCGGCAGAGGCAAGGGTGGAAGTTGCGGGCGCAAGTAGCGACTACGCCTGAAGTTAAGTTCGTTTATGAGGAGCCACATCACGGCGGCTCCCACAATACACGCTACGGCCAGTACATCGCTCATCGAGGTGTCCCGCTTTCTGCTTGCAACATCCGGCTAAAGAGGTTGGTCGAGTTTGTGGTTGTGTTCGTGTTCATCGGCGGCGACTCCCGGCCTCTCGATTAACCTTTACTCCGGCTCCGGCTCCGGCTCCTGGCGGGGGGGCCTGGCGATTATCCTGAGCGTCCCACCGGCTGTTGAGAGCCGCAAAGCCGTTTTTGAGTTCTTGCCAGAACTTGATCGCAAAAGGCTCGGCCAGGTATTCGACGGCCAGAGCCAACAGGAATAGCACGAGCAGAAGGGGCCATTGGGCAAAGACGATGCGCGGCTCGACCAGCCAGTGCCGCTCGTGGCCCCATAGGATCAGGCCAGCCAGAGTTGTACCGATCCCAATAGAGGTAAAGGCCAGCCACAGGCCGGTCGAAGCGGGGTCGCGGTGAAGCTGGCGGTAAATCTCTCGGAAGGAGAGAGTAGGTCGGTGGACGATCTGGTAGAAGGTCAGGCCAATCGGAAAGAGCCACAGGAAATCGAGGTGGATACGCAGGTGGAGTTGGTCGAGGTCGAGGGGGATCGTAACCGGCAGCGACCAGCCGAGCCAGTCGTTGAGAAAGTCCATTGTCGAAGAAGCCCCGAAGTGCCAGGCTTTGAGGACAAGAGCCAGGCCAAAGAGGGAAGCCAGGATTAGGCTGACCGCTCCGTGAGATTGGTCCTGGGTGTTAGGTTGACGTACTCCCACCAGTAATCCCCCGGCCCGGACGCGGGCCAGCTCGTTAGGGTTGGGATTGAGATCGACTGCCTCACCAACTCCCTGGCGAGAGCGAGTTTTCTTGGGAGCAACCGCCACCTCAACCTCTGGTCGGGTTCTGACCGGCACAGCCCCAGCCCCAGCCCCAGCAGCACCGCCGACACCATCCGGGGCCTGGTCGGGCGGAGCGGCAATAGCTACGGCAGAACCAGCCCCGGCCTGGCCTGAACCTGTACTATCGTTTCCTTGTCCTTGTCCTTGAGGGTTAGAGTTGCCGGGGGCGGGAAACTGGATAACGTTATGCGGGCCAGCCGAAGCCGAAGTAGCCGTCTGGGTCTGGGTGCGGGCTTCCTGAACGAGTTCTTCTAAATTCATGGGTAAAGACTCCCCTTTCTTTTCTGTAAAAAGAAGGGGATAGCAGGGGGAAAAACTGCATCATAATCATGCACTTTTCGAGGAGGTGCATGGTATCATGCAGTTTAGCCAGCTATCCGCTTACGTCGGTAGTTGGTTAGCCCTTTCACACGAACTTTTGCCGGGACGTGTGAGCGGGCGGCCTGGGCCGGGTCAGTTCGACCGGCCTATGCTCCTTTTACTATATCACAACGAGCAACCTTTAGGGGCTTTTTTACATTTTCCACTTGTAAAAAAGGCTGGAAAAAGTGTAAAAAACCGAGAAAAGTGTAAAAAACCTGTAAAAAGACTTGTCGAAGATTGACCGGCTCTAGCCCCAGAGTTAAAATATAACTGGCCGCAGCTACTAGCTTGCTGCATCCTCCGGCCCGCTCGGTAGTGCTTTACCAAGCGGGCCATTTATTCCTATTCCAAAGGCTCCAGAAGTGACCACACCCCCCGCTCTAAATCTTCCAGGCCGAACCGATGATCTCGATAAGCTTTGGCAAGTTCGATAATCCCGTGCCCGATAGAGTGCCTATCAGCCCCTTTAGGTTTGCGGCCCTTTTTAGTTTTACCCCCATTATCAAGGGTAGTATCATCGTCATCCCCCCGGTCTGGACTGCCATCCTCACCTGGATCGGGAGCCGCTACCCCTACCCGCACCCGGCCAGTCGCTCCGTTTTGAGGCATCTTGACCGGGTAAGGGCAGGCCATCAGCCGACCGTGACCGGCCAGGCCCACCCGCGCCGCTTCCCGCCGGAAAGAACGACCGTGCGCCGCTTGCTGGTTAGCAAAAGTCTCGCCCTGGAGATGCTGCCAGTGATGGATCATTTCATGGAGCAGGACGTGCTGAACGAGTGTGCGTTCTCCCTCGATGGGCCGAATATCCGACCAGTTTAGGGCGATAAAGTTAGAGTTGAACTCGATACAGTGCGGGATAGCGTAGCCGTTCCGAGGAGTGTAGTGGGCCAGGACTTTATTTGTTTGCCGGGTGACGGCTACTACAATATCAAGCATGCTGCTGGCCGACCAGTAGCGCGAGCGCAAGCCCTCGAAGAGCATGTACAACCCGGCGATAATTTCATCTTCCTGACTGCTGTACAGAGCTAAGGCCCGTTTCACAGCGACCTCATCCACCGGCACTATCTTTAATTCGCTTTCGCTCATGTGTCTTTTAACCTTTGTTCCTTTCCGCCCTGCCCTGCCCTGTCGTACCTATCCAAAAGTGATAGTATGTTGATGCAGTTTTATTCTTGTATCTGTATATCAAAGGAAGTGGCCGACCGCCCTGACCATACCCAGCCCGGTCAACCACCCCAACCACAATCACAATCACACTCACCTGGTTAGTAAGGTTTACCCGCCCTGTTAGCTCCGGTAAGCCAACTTTGCCCATAGAGCAAAGCGGCCCATTCTTCCACGAACGCGGCCAGGTCTTCCTGATCTTGACCTTGACCTTCATTGACCTCCACTAACACCCCCTCTTCAACATAGGCGTAGCGGGTGTAATCGAGCGGTTGACTAATTTCGATGGCAAGCCAGCCCTGGCTCCCGCCGGTATAAAACACCACATCCGGGGTAGCCACGAGGTCGCCGTTTAGTTTGTAATAATGAGCCAGGCTAAGTAGTTCCGGCCCGATCTTCTCGATAACGAGAGGCAGAAAGCCGTCAAGTTCTAGCCTTAGATGGTTCTCAGCCCGCGTCAGGTCGAAGTCATAGTGCCGGGCCAGGGCGGTAACAAAGGCTTGCATTCGGGGTGATAGTTTCATCTGGGTATGCTCCTTGTGTTTGGGTTTGGGTTTAGGTTTGGGCTTGCTTTTGCTTTACGAGCCTTGCGCTGGGGGCGGGTGGTCGGTTTGGTCTCTTCTGGTTTTGGCTCCCAGATTTGTAGCATCACCCTTTGACCTTTGGCCGGTCGGTCGCCGTAGCGTTCGAGAGCCTGTTCCCGATAATGCGCCCTTAGCTCGTTGGTGGCCCGCTCGATAGCTTCTTGGCTACTATCACCACCGGGCAAAGGCGAAAAGATGTAATTCTGGGCAAAAGCTAGTTCAAATTGGAGCATGTACGCCCGTCCACCCCACCGCCCTAACCACTTGAAATAGTCCGGCTCGACCTTAGCGGCCAGGGCGCGGCCAGCCGCCCGACGTTGGGCTAATTGGGCTGAGGAAAGTTGCTTAGGCTTGGGCTTAGACTTGGGCTTAGACTTGGGTTTGTTTACCATCGGTAGCGACCTCCCCGCAGCACCACGAAGCGACGGCGAGTAAAAGCGTGGGTAGATAAGCGGCGATAGTGGGGCCGGGAATGAAGGCGCCCCGCCCCTTTGCAGTAGCTAGTAAACATTGCCATCGCTAGGCTACCCCCGTTTGGGTTCCGGTTCCGGTTCCGGTTCCGGTTCCGGTTTCTTTCTGGCCTTCATTCTCATTCTCATTCTCATTCTCATTCTCATTTTCAAGTTGGCGGTCATATTCCTTAACGGCAGTGCGGAAAATAGTATGAATTTGTTCGTACTCGGTGGCGAACACCTGGGCTAAGGCCCGGCCTTTAGGGGTTGTAGCCGTGTCCGCCGCGTGGCGTTCCATTTCAACCTTGTCCTTAAGAGCCATTTCGATGTACTCAACCTGCTCGATTGTTAAGTTAAAAGTGATCATGTTATCTCCAGTTATTGATGAAGTTCTTATCACTAAGCCGCCGCCACGAGGCGGGGATCGTAATCCGGGGTGAGATATTCCTGATAGCAGTCGTGACACAGGTCGTGTAGGCTGTCAGCATTGTGACAAAGCGGGCCACACTCAAGCAGTCGCCCATCATCCGCCAGGGCCAGGGTCAGGGCGGAAGCCATCGGCTCTAACTCTAGTACCCAGCCATCAGCCTCATAAGCCTCAGCACCGGGAAAGCTGATTTCTTCCACCAGGACATAGTTAGCGAAGGGGTTGCAAAAGACGTGTTCGTATTCGCCCCCGGCCAGGCCGATCAGCCCTTGCTCCTGGGTAGTTCCTTTGCCACAGTGCTTGCAAACACGGTTCATTGTGTGTATCCTTTCATTGAACTAAATTGCCAGACAGCTTTTGGTTCATTGGCCTGGTTGGTATTACGAGTACCGACCGGGCTATTCATTTGCTTGCGATAGCTATATTATAGCATAGGTTAGCTAAAATGCAAGAGGTTTGCAAACGAATTTATGTAATTGCTTGCATTAGCTAAAAAGCTGTGCTACTATAGGAAACAAAAGGGGGTGATGATTTGAACAAAATTAAGCGGCTAAGAGGTGAGGCGGGTCTGAGCCTTAGAGAATTGGCTGAGGTGTCCGGCGTTAATCAGGCCACAATTAGCCAGATTGAAACAGACAAGCGCAAGTCTCAGCTTGCCACTTTGGGTAAATTGGCAAAAGCTTTGTCTGTACCGATTGATGATTTGTTAGAATTTTTGGACGATACCGCCTCCGCACGGGGCCGTAAAGGAGCCGAGGCAAAAACAAAAAAAGAAAACCGGGCGGCAGCTTAGAGACCACGCCCGGTCCGAGCGACAGCTAGTGGTCACAACACCAGCCGTCGCCAGGGTAGTATAACACTAGCCCAAAGTTAGAGTAGACAGGGAAATAAATTAGACATGACTGATAATGGTGAAGCCACCGATGCCGATGTGGTGTTAATACCCGTTGAAGAACGCCAGGTCGATTTTTATGACGACCGGATTACCGCCGCCCTCGTCGAGCTCAAAGGGCAAACTCAAATTTACGTGCCGATCCGCCCCTTGTGTGATTATTTAGGTTTGTCGTGGTCGGGGCAGCGTGAACGTATTTTGCGTAATCCTGTGTTGTCTAAATCTCTGATCACTGTACGTATGACACGCACGATGGCTGGTCGCAGCTATGATGTAGCAGCCTTGCCCATCGAGTATCTTCCCG
>JBBRBE010000213.1:0-9751 GCA_038206175.1 Chloroflexia bacterium | reverse complement strand
AAGTAGGACTTTGCCTTCGCCCGGTTTGTATCAGGCCCATTGATGGGTCTTCGTTGGAGTAGCCCAGTCACGCCCTACGGGTATGGGCGGGCGGTCTTCGCCAACACCCGGTCTTTGCTAAATAAAATATCGCCGAAGCAGGGCGAATGCACAGTCCGGGTTTTGCCGCCCTGTCACGCCTTGCGGGTATGGGCGGGCGGTCTTCGCCAACACCCGGTCTTCATCTTCGTGGAAATTCTCAGGCAATTGTTAAGTAAGCTGTAACGAGCGGCCTGATTTTTGCGTTGTAAAAAGAGGAGGAATAATGCTAATGTCTAAAATGTTTCAAGTAAGCCCGGCCCGAAACTCGCTAAAAAAGCCGGGTTGGTGGCTAACCACGTCGCTCCTGCTGACCACGCTGACGCTGGCGGCCTGTGGCGATAGTTCGGCCACTTCCGGCAGTATCACTGCCCCGGCCAGTTCTACGTCGGCGGCAATCCCTGTTAGCCCAACCAGACCGGCCAGTACCACCGCCCCGGCAACTAGCCCCGCCGTAACCGCCGCCACCACCCCGGCGACTAGCCCGGCGGGAAGTGCGACTAACGGCCCGGCCACCAGCCCGGCAGCCATTCCCGACGAAATCAAGGAAGGGTTCAAAACGGCCTCGGAAGACCTGGCGAAACGCTTTAACCTGGCCCCTGGCAGCGTCCAACTGGTCAGTTACAACCAGCGCGAGTTTTCGGATAGTTCGATGGGCTGCCCCGACCCCAACTTCGGTTACACTCAGGTGATCACGCCCGGCTTCGTGATGCAACTAAGCGTCAACGGCCAGTTCTACGACTACCACACTTCCCTGAACGGCAAGCGGGCGATCCTGTGCGGCCCGGATGGGCGACCCGTCACCAGGAAACCTTAAAGATTGCCAAAGCGAAAGCCCGAAAAGGTTGGGCGTTATATCATCTCCGGCAGCTTGCATAATCTAAAACTCAGGCTCCCGCCGTAATCCCGCCGTCAATAAAAACGACCTGGCCGGTGATATAAGAAGCATCTTCGCTAGCCAGGAAAAGGTGCAAACCGGCCACATCTTCCGGCTGACCTTCGCGCTTGAGCGGAATCCCTTCGATAGCTCGTTCGCGCAATTGCTGGGGTATCTGGGCCGTCATGCGAGTGGCGATGAAGCCGGGCGCGACGGCATTGACTGTGATGCTGTAGCGGGCGTATTCCAGGGCCAGGGTTTTAGTCAGCCCCCAGATGCCCGCCTTGGCCGAAGCGTAGTTGGCCTGGCCGATATTACCCAGCGACGAGGTGGAACTGGTATTGACGATCCGCCCGCTCCCCTGAGCTTTCATCGGCACCAGGGCGGCTTTGGCGCACAGCCAGGAGCCTTTGAGGTGCGTGTCCAGCACAGTATCCCACTGATCCTCGGTCATCTTCGAGGACATGGCATCGCGTAGCACCCCGGCGTTATTGATCAAAATATCGAGATGCCCGTAACTCTCCACCAGGCTGTTCACGATGCTTTCGATTGTGGCAAAATCGGTCACGTTACCCTGAAAGAACTGAGCCTGCCCCCCGGCCTCGCGTATTTCAGCCACGACGCGGTTGCCACCGGCCTCGTCCATATCGTTAACCCCAACAATCGCTCCTTCGCTGGCAAATCGCCGGGCCGTCGCCGCCCCGATCCCGCTACCGGCCCCGGTAATAAGAGCTACTTTGCCCTCTAGCCGTCTCATTTGTGCGTTTTCCTTTCTTCGCTACATCACATTACGAGGTTCTTTGTTCAATCGAAGTGATGTGCAAACTGCCTGGCTTTAGCTGGCAGAGGAAACATCACACCTTAACCTTATTTGAAGGAGTTCTCTCCTACAATGGCAAGCCCCGCCCGACCAAAGTACGTCCGTGCAAGGTCGTTTTGATTTTAGAGTCGGCATCCAGCAGTAGCCGTTCGGTCATGTTCCAATCCATGCATTTGTCCGTCACCGATACGCCATAGCGCAACTGGCTCAGGTCTTTAGGGATCGGCTGATTACCCTCGTAAAGATTGCTTTCTAGCATCATTCCTACTACCGAGCGGTTGCCGTTCAAAATCTGGCTGGTTACATCGGTCACGACCAGGGGTTGCAGGTTGTGGTCTTTATAAGAATTAGCGTGGCTGCAATCTACCACGATATTGCCCGGCAGGTCGGCCTTTTCCAGAGCCTGTTCGCATAGTCGCACGCTAACCGAGTCGTAGTTGGGCCGTCCGCCGCCGCCCCGCAACACGGCGTGACCGTAGCGATTGCCCCGCGTGCGAATCAGGGCGGTCTGGCCTTCCTGATTAATTCCCAGGAAACTATGCGGCGAAAGAGCCGAACGCAACGCATCAATCGCCACCTGAATACTGCCGTCCGTACCGTTTTTGAAGCCGACCGGCATCGAAAGGCCGCTCGACATTTCTCGGTGCGTCTGCGACTCGGTAGTGCGTGCGCCAATCGCGGCCCAGGTTACGAGGTCGGAAAGATAAGCCGGGGTAATCGGGTCGAGGGCTTCGGTGCCGGTCGGCAGGCCCATCTCGGCGCACTTCAAGAGCAGACTGCGGGCGGCGATCAAGCCATCCTGTATCTTAAACGAGTCGTCCATGTAGGGATCGTTGATAAATCCTTTCCAGCCGACGGTTGTACGGGGTTTCTCGAAGTAGACGCGCATAATCAGAAAGAGGGTATCCTTGACCCGTTCGGCCAGGTCGCGCAACCGCCCGGCGTATTCGAGAGCGGCTTTTTCATCGTGGATCGAACATGGCCCCACAACTACGAACAGGCGAGGGTCTTCGTGGTCGAGGATCGCCCGCACCGTGCGCCGCCCTTCGATCACCGTTTGCAAAGCCGAGGGCGTCGCAACCACCCGTTTTTTGATCTCTTCAGGAGTGATCAACACCTCTGACGAAATAACGTTTATAGCAAAGGTACTTTCCTGGAACACAGCTTTAACTCTCCATAATGAACTGGCGGTAGATTTTTGCAGCAGAAACAACGTTGTTTTAACCTAGTATAGCATGGCCGACAAAGCCTGGTATAGCCTTTTCTGAAAACATGTTAAATCCAAAAGAACCGCCTGAACCGGGTTCTAAACCTGCTCAGGCAGTTCTTTTAGATTAGATTTAGCCTCGAAAAAGATGCCGTCTAGCGAGGCCGACCGAGCGCGGTTGCTTCCGGCACTTCGAGCAGTTGGCCCGTCTTCACATCGTAAATATAACCGTAAATCGCTACGCTACCCAATACCAGCGGATGATTGCGAATATGCTCGACATCTGTTTTAACACTCTGGGCCTGATCTTTAATGGTCAACCATTCAATAAATTCAACCTGGTTAGAGCCGGGGCCGTGTCCTGATTCATGCCAGCCTTCCCCGTCTACCGGGGCGGTTTCGAGGCTGTTCGACTGCAAGCGGCGGATCACGTCGTCGGTGAAATGCTCCATGGCGCAATCGGTATGGTGAATTACAAACCATTCCCGCGTCCCGTTTAATTTGCACGAAATTATCAACGAGCGAAGCACGTCGTCACTGGCCCGCCCTCCGGCGTTGCGAATAACGTGGGCATCGCCCTCGCGCAGTCCGGCCAGCTTTGCCGGGTCAATCCGCGCATCCATACAGGTCAGAATAGCGAAACTCCGGGCAGGCATCAGAGGTAAGTTGGCTTTCTCTCCAAAATTAGCCGCATAATTAGCGTTCGCTTCCAGAACTTCATCCACAACCTGACTCATCGAAATCTCCTTCCAAAATCGGTAAAACCGGGTAATCTAACTGATCAAGGCGTGAAAAGGTTCAGCTTACTTCGCTAATATATAATTAATATACAACTAATATAATCAAGAGAAGGGCTGGAATTGTGATTGTTTCCAGAATTATATTCTGCCTGGCTTTATTCGTCAAAATAATCAAAAATCCGGCTCTGCCAAAAAGCCGCTTGCTATATTTATAGCAAACGGCCTTTCGTCCAAAGCTCAAAACAGACTGGCGGAACCGAAAACTTTACTGATTGTTGCCCATCGTCTGGGACTGACTGGTCGTACCGCCGCCCTGACCGGCCCCATACTGGCCCGCACCACTCTGCGCACCCATCCCGCTATCCGGGCCGTCCGCACTTGTACCGGTATTCTGGGGCGATTGGCGATAGCCGCCACTGGTATAAGTCTGGCCGCCGGTCTCGTTGCGGTGGTCAACCTGGGAATGTTCGCCGTGACTGGCACCGGGCGAGTTCTGGCCGGGCTTTGGCCCGCCGCCTGGCTCCTGGCCCAGGTTAGCCGCGGCTTGCTGCCCGCCGGTCTCACCCATCGGCGACCCGGCCATACCGCCACTGCGGGAGTTGCTGGAATAATCGGTCGAACCCGTGCCACTACCGCCCTGGCTGCTGCTCATCTCGCTGCTGCCCGAACCGCCTTCGGTGACACTAACGCCGTGCTGCGTCGAAGTAGAGCGAGCGTCGCCCGCCTGCGTCCAACCGCGCTCGCTGCTATTCTCCACCCGCACGCTACCCGCTTCGCCCGCTTTGCGGTCGGTGGGGCCGCCACTGGTGGCACTCTGGCCGCTCATCTGGCCGGGCATACTGCCGCTACGCACCTGCACCCGCCGTTGCTGGGTCTGGGCCAGGCGCGGTAATTGCAGCTTCAAAATACCGTGATCGAGGGTCGCTTCCACACCGTCGGCATTAATTGGCTCTGGCAACCGAATCGTGCGGAAGAAAGAGCCTGAGCGTCGTTCGCGGTAGAGAAAATTGCGTTCGTCCTTGCGTTCCTGGCTCGACTGGCTCTGGCCTCGAATTGTAATGGTCTCGCGGTCAACCTGAATATCGAGGTCTTCGGGCTTCACACCCGGCAAAGAAGCTTCTAACTCGTAACCGTTCTGAGTTTCGTGGACATCCAGGGCGATACTTAACATGTTCCCCTGCTGGTTTGAAAAATTCCCAGGCAACCGCTCGTCCATCCAGCGATCCATCGTCTGACGCATCGTATCAAAATCTCGGAAAGGGTTCCATCGCTCCATACTCATCTCGAAAGTACCTCCTTGTAATTCCTTTTCTTTGCTACCTGACACGGGTTTAGCTAAATATTTTAATTATCCAGCTTTCGCTTCAAATCTGTTATACCTGGCGACGCTTGGCCCGACACCGCCACCGTCGGTAGAATTCCAGGCGGAAGCGGCGGAAAGAGTCGCTAGGGGCGGAAAGTCTTAAGATAAATATTTCGCTAAAGCTTTTTGCAGCATAATCAATGCCAAAAAAGCAATTTTGCCGTCCGCTACTGGCTAAACTTTTGCGGACGGCTGGTTGCTCTAGCGGGGATTCTCGAAACCAGGCAGGGCCGAACCGCCGCCACCGAGGTCGGTAATACCGTTATCCTGGGTCTGGTTTTGAGTCTGGCTGTACATCTGGTTCGACTGATTAGAGTTATTGTTATACTGCGGCTGTTGTTGCGGCTGCGGCTGTTGATACTGAGGCTGTTGTTGGGACTGCCCGCCCCGGTTTTGCTGCATCCGATCCATAAACTTACCCGCGCCATACGCAATCAGGCCACCCAGAGCGGCCCGTGCCATCGGATTGCCGAGCAAACTCTGCAAGCCGCCGCCAGCCTGGGAACCGGGTTGAGCATACTGGCTGCCCTGGCGGTTATCGTACTGAGGCTGCTGAGGCTGCTGGGACTGATGATTGCCACCCAGGAGGCCACCCAACGCGCCGCCCAGGCCGCCCTGAGCCTGGTTGCCCTGGCTCCCGCCTCCGCCCAACAAGCCACCCAGCAAGCCAGAGTTCATGGCGTAGCCCGCCAGATTACCCAGGTCAAGGGATGAAGCTTTGTTCGGGTCAGTCGTGCTGATTCCAGCCTGGCGCGGATCGAATCCACTGTGGTTGCCCAAAGCTCCCATCAGGCCGCTAAAGAGGCTCATTTGCTGGGCCTTCGGCATCTGATTGACGTATTCCTGGCTAAGCGTCTTTACTTCATCGTCCGGCGTCTGGTCAACCATTTGCTGAAAATCAGCCATTTGATGTGGTTCGGGTAAGTTACCCTCTGCGCTGTTAAACCTGAAATTTTGCATCCTGTTCGACTCCTTTTTCCTGTACTACCACGGCTATCTCTTAGCCTTCAATAAATTATCTATTGCAATAAAAGGGCCACTGTTGATTTGAGCAAATTTTGCCCTGCTTCAGAGATATTTTATTTAGCAAAGACCGGGTGTTGGCGAAGACCCATCAATGGGCCTAATACGGGGACAACGATGTACAGGAGAGATTGAGGAAGGGTATTAGCCCTGTTCACGGGGCTTTGTACTGTTTGACGGTTGCATCACCCCTGTTGTTCGATCTTATGCCTAGCCTGTGGTTTGTAAAGTGGGCTGTGGTCGAATGGATTCACAAAGGGCTACACCTACAAACGAACAGCCGGGGTGATGCAACCGTCGAACACTACACACTGTCATTCTGAGCGTAGCGAAGAATCTTCTTGACTAAGCAAAATTGTGCCTTGCCAGGAAGATTCTTCGCTTAGATTTGGCTTTAATCAAGAACTGGCTTAGTTGTCGCTCAGAATGACAGGGGTAACACAGGGCGTGACAGGGGATGACCAAAAGTGCAAGGGATGACCAAAAGTGCAAGGGCGTGACAGGCGGTAACAAAAGGCAACAGGTGGTGAGAGGGCGTGACAAGGGCGTGACAAAAGGTGACAGGCGGTGGAGAGGGCGTGACAAGGGCGTGACAAAAGGTGACAGCCGATAGGTTGAACGATTACCAGAAACAGTTAGCCGATGACCAAAAGTGCAAGGGGATGACAAAAGGTGACAGGCGGTGACAAAAGGTGACAGGCACAGTGAGAGGGCGTGACAGGAACCAAATAGGACTTTGCCTTCGCCCGGTCTGTATCAGGCCCATTGATGGGGCTTCGCCCTTGTAGCCCGGCCTCTTTGCCAACGGCACCCAGGCGGGTAGGGCCGGGCGGTCTTGAATGACGCCCGGTTTTGGCTTAATAAAGTATCTTTGACCCGGTGGATTTGCCGCTCAGGGAGCTTTTTAGCTTTTGTGAATTATTCAGGCAATTATCAGGTTACAAAAAGAAGTCCAAAAAGGCAGCCTGTCAGATTATTTAGGGTGACAGGCTGCTCGATTAATTTCTACCAAAATTTTTACTCCAGGCCGACCGTACTGGTTTCGTAGAAATCGCTGTCGGCGCGGCTAGTCCAGTTGCCAACGCTGGTGTGGCGGCTATCTACGCCCCATTTGAGGGCGGCCAGGTCGAGGGCCACGAAGAGTAAGATTATCACGGTCAAAGCCATTAAAAATTCCATTTTGCTACTTCTTTCTTTAAGTTTTGGTCAGGCTGCCAGTTTTTAATCTGGGCCTTCTGGTGAAGACGATTAGCTTTCGCTTCGGCCAACTGACGCTGGCGTTCGGTCCGGTTGGTGAGTTCTTTTTCGTGTAGACGCCATACCGATTGGCCTACAAATTGCTCGAACTGGCTCATAATTTCAATTCCTTTGTTTCTTTCTTTTCTGGTCTTGTCCCCGACATCAATATAGTAACACCACTGGCTCGAAATTCCGTGGGCTAAAGGGCGCATCCTGGGTTAGTATTAGTACGAGCGGCTAAGCGGTTTTGATAGGTACAAATACTTAATTGTATATTTTCAAACTAAGTCGTTCGGCACTATCAATTGGGAGCAGATGCGGTATAATTAAATGATATAATTTGGGACAGAAATGTTCAGGTTTCCTTTGGGGGATTGGGGATTGGAAGCAGGGGTCGGGGGGCGGATGGTAAACTCTAGGAACGAACAAGCCCGGAAAATCCGGGTGCTGCTGGTGGAAGACCACGCGGTAGTGCGCGAAGGAACCGCCGAATTGATCAACCGGCAGGTGGATATGATTGTGGTGGGCGAGGCCGGAGACGGGCAGCAAGCGGTGGAACTGGCCGCGCAGGTCAGGCCGGACGTGGTGCTGATGGACGTGGCTTTGCCGGTGCTGGACGGGATCAGCGCGACGCGCAAGATCAAGGAAGCCTCGCCGACCGTGGCGGTGCTGGCCCTGAGCGCACACGACGAAGACCAGTACGTTTTTGCCCTTTTGGAAGCGGGCGCGGCGGGCTACCTGCTCAAGACTGTGCGCGGCCACGAATTGATTGAAGCGGTGCGGGCGGTTAACCGGGGCGAGGCGGCCCTGCATCCGGCGGTTGCCAAGAAAGTGCTGGGCCATTTCGCCCATAGCCAGGAACGGGCCGAATTGCCTTCGCGGGCGGTCGAGAGTTTGAGCGACCGGGAACTGGAAGTGTTGCGCCTGGCCGGGCGGGGCCTGTCGAACAAAGAGATTGCCGACCGGCTAGTGCTTAGTCCGCGCACGGTGCAGGCGCATTTCGCCAATATTTTTAGCAAGTTGCAGGTCGGGTCGCGCACCGAGGCAGTTTTGCAGGGCCTCAAACGGCACTGGCTGAGCCTCGAAGATATTGATGGGGGTGAATAAGTAGTATGTTGAAGATATATGCCGAGGCTAACGCGGGCAATTACAGCGAAGTCTCCGACCGGGAGGCCGTTCGCTTGCGAGCGGTGCTGAAAGTCGGGCGCAAAGTTACCAGTATTCTCGACCTCGACCGGTTGCTGAGCGAGTCGGTTCGGCTGATCCAGCAGACGTTCGATTATGAACTGGTGACAATTTACCTGCGCGACCAGCATAACGCCAATTACTACTTTCGGAGCTATTGCAGCGACGGCCAGGAAAGCGACCCGACCGGCGGCAAGAACCGGGTGCGCCGCGACATTAATCAGGGGATGGTCGGCTGGGTGTTTCGGCACGAGCAACACCGCCTGGCGAACGACGTTTCACGCGACCCTTATTATTACTCTTGCGAGTATGTGAGCAGTGCCGAGCTAGATTTGCCGTTGAAAATCAATGGGCAGGTGATCGGGGTGCTAAACCTGGAAAGCACCAAGCTAAACGCTTTCGACCCGGAAGATGTGCCGTTTTTGGAAATTCTGGCCGACCAGATTGCAATTGCTATCGAGAACGCCCGGCTATCGGCCCGCGCCCGCGAAGCGGCCATTGCCGAGGAGCGTAATCGGCTGGCCCGCAACCTGCACGACGATACGATCCAGGCTTTGATCGGCATCGGGCGGCAACTCGATCTGTTGCATTGCGACCTGAGCGACGAGTTTACCGACCTGAACCAGGAAGGTTGCGGCGAAGAGGTGCCGTTACCCCCCAAACTCGAACGCCGCCTGGACCGTTTGCAGGATTCGCTCGACCGCACGATTCAAGGCTTGCGCCTGCTCAGCCGCGAACTGCAACCGCAACTTTTGCGCGACCTGGGCCTGGCCGCCGCGCTGGATGCCCTCGTTTCGGATATTTCGCGCACTTCTAATATCAAAGTTCAAATGGATTGGCGTAATCCGGCCAAAGGTCTTTCCACGCAGCAGGAGCTTGAAGTCTACCGAATCGCCCAGGAAGCCCTCGCCAATATCATCAAACACGCGAGTGCCGCGAATATCCAGTTGCGGCTGGAAATGGAGGACGAGAAGGTGCTGCTGCACATTGCAGACGACGGGCGCGGTTTTGCCGTCCCGGACGACCTGACCCAACTGGCCCGGCGGGGCGGAATGGGTGTGCTGAGTATGCGCCAGCGGGCTTGCAATGTGGGTGGGTTCCTCAATATTAAGTCCGAGCCGGGCCAGGGGACGCTTCTTTCGCTGGAAGTCCCGATCACGCCGGAAGATATGATCTCCCCGACAGTTTAGAAATAAAATAAAATAAGGCTAAAAACATG
>JBBRBE010000212.1:0-9898 GCA_038206175.1 Chloroflexia bacterium | reverse complement strand
TGCTCAATCAAGAAGATTCTTCGCTACGCTCAGAATGACAGGGCGTGACAACTCGACTTTGCATCCGCCAGGACCTGCTTGACCGTTCGACCGCCCGGCTTTCACTAAATAAAATATCTCTGACCAGATCGATTATCCACTCAAGGAGCTTTCTATAGTTGGTGCATTATTCAGGCGATTCCTGGCTTAGTTGTCGCTCACAACCGTAGGGCCTGACACTTGCCGTGTGGGACTTTGCAATCGCCCTGATCCACGCTGCCGTACTACTTCTTCCGCCTGGTTGACCGTTCGGTTGGCCCGTTCCTAAGTCCGCCGTTTGCGCCGGAGCGAAAGAGCCGATAGCAGGCTCAGGCCAACCGCCGCGACGAGGCTGGCAAGGTAGCCCCGCCCGACCCGGTTCTGAGGTAGCTTTGGGTTCTGGGGCAGGCTGTAGGCTTCCGGCTCGGCGGTCAGGAGGAAGAAGGCGTTGAGGTCGCCCACGTCGGTTTGCTCGTCTACGCCGTAAAGATAGGCCCGCGTTTCGCCACGTTCGTGCAGGTCGGCCACGCGCTGCCGGGCGTGCATCTTCAGGCTATCGAGTTCGCCAAATAAAATGCTATCGGTCGGGCAGGCTTTGGCACAGGCCGGTTCGAGACCGTCTTTCTGGCGGTCGTAGCACAGGGTGCATTTGAAGGCCCGGCCATCGTCGTGCTGCAAGGCGACTACCCCGAAAGGGCAGGACGGCACGCAATAGCCGCAGCCGTTGCAAATATCCGGCTGGATATAAACCGCGCCGAACTCGTTGCGGATGATCGCCCCGGTCGGGCAAGCCTGAAGGCATCCGGCGTTCGTGCAGTGCTTGCATACATCACTCATCATCAGCCAGCGACCGGCATCGGGGAAGCCTACCTGCAAGGCTGCGCTGCCATTCAGGTTCAATAGCGGCAACGTGCCGGGAATACCGCCGACCGCCGGGTGCGCCGTCGGGGGGTCGAGCGGATGCGGCGCGGCAGGCGTGACCGACCCGGCCATCGGCAGGCGAGGCCGGGTTTCCATCTGCTCGATAAAGGCGACGTGCCGCCAGCTAGTCGCCGATAGCGAAACCGTATTGTCGTAGCTCATCCCGGTCAGGCGGTAGCCATCGGCGGGAAGCTGGTTCCATTGTTTGCAAGCGACCTCACAGGCTTTGCAGCCAATGCACAAGGTCGTATCGGTGAAAAAACCGTTAGCCATAAGTTTGGGTTTCCTCTTTCTTAGCGTCACTTTTCGCCCTTAAAAACCAACTTGCCGGGCCTGGCTCAATCGTTGCGGGCCTCGCCGTGGCCTGCCGCTTCTTTGATTGCCGGGGAAGCGGCATCGGCGGCAGGGTGGAGCGGTGAGTTGGTGTTGTCCAGCCGCAGCATATCCTGAACGCCCAGCCGTACCTCGTGGGCCAGTTCGCCCGCTTCGCCGCCACGGGCCACCACATTATCGTTGCTGGTAAACGGTTCGGAAGGAGCCTGAACCGCCCGCCGCCCTTTACGCAGGTTGGCCGTAAAGGTTTTAGCCTCGTGGATGCGAGCGTTCGGTTCGGTCGTCAGGGCCACCATGTTGTTGACCGTATCGCCCGTGACAATCCCCTTGCTGCCCCAGTGATAGGGTAGCCCGATCTGGTGCAAGGTTTTGCCGTT
The DNA here is from genome assembly GCA_038206175.1 of Chloroflexia bacterium. Classification (GTDB taxonomy): domain Bacteria; phylum Chloroflexota; class Chloroflexia; order Chloroheliales; family Chloroheliaceae; genus 54-19. The sequence continues at coordinate 8,249 of JBBRBE010000212.1, read as the reverse complement.
GATAGTCAGGGCCGTCATGCGCTCCGTGACCAGGACGCGGGCTTCTAGCTCGCCCCGGCTTGTTTCGATAGTGGCCCAATCGCCGCTAGTCAGTTCTTGCTGGGCGGCTAACTGAGGGTCAATTTCGGCGAAAAGCTCCGGCTGAAGTTCCGACAGCCAGGAAACCCACCGGCTCATCCCGCCCGAAGTGTGATGCTCGGTCAGGCGGTAAGTCGTCACAACATGGGGATATTTCGGGTCGAGCGCAGCGTTGAGCGGATTGTCCGTCCGGTTCAAGGCCTGGCTTACCGGGTTGGACTGCTGTTTGTAAAGCGGGTTTGGCACCGGCGACTCGATTGCTTCGTAGTGGGTCGGTAGCGGCCCATCGGCCAATCCAGTCGGCACGAAAAGCTGGCCCACGCCGTCCGCCAGCATGATAAAAGGAGCCGTTCCGCTATGCGCGTCCAGGCCCAGACCTTCCGGGTTGGAGGGCGTCCAGGGAGCTTTATCTACCGGGAAGTCCGGCACATCGTGGCCGACCCAGCGACCTTTAGCGGTGCGCTGGCTGGTTTCGTCACCGGCCTGTTCGCCCGGTGCCTGTTCAACTGCGGCCTGGCTTCCTCCGGCCTGGCCCTGGCCCTGGCCCTGGTCGTCGCCTTCGCCCGCTTGCCACCAGACTAATTGCTTGCGCTGGCTCCAGGGTTGACCGGCGGGATCGGCACTGGCCCGGTTATACAGAATACGGCGGTTGGCCGGCCAGGAAAAGCCCCAGCGACTATGATTGGTGTGGGCCGGGTCGTCCAGCCGAACCCCTAGCGGGTCGCGCTGACGGTTGGCCGCCCGGTTAGTGCCGTCCTCGGCGATCATACCGCTATAAATCCAGGCTCCACAGGCGGTCGAGCCATCGTCCTTTAGCCGGGCGAAGCCGTCCACCGGCTTGCCATCGGCCACCGTAAAGCCGCTAATTTCAAGGGCGACCTGGCGTAAATCCGGCTCTTGCAGTTCTTCCTCGCCCGGCTTGATCGGCAATTCCCACTGTACGGCCTGGATTGCCCGGTCGCGTTCGAGCTTGCTATCCTGGTAAAGCTGTTTGAGGCGACGGCCCAGGTGATAGATGAACCAGGTTTCGCTACGGGCATCGCCGGGCGGGTTCAGGGCTTTTTCGTGCCACTGTACCAGTCGCTGGGTGTTGGTGTACGAGCCGTCTTTCTCGCCCACGACGGCGGCGGGCATCAAAAAGACTTCGGTTGGAACCTGAGCCGGATTTTTGCCGTTGTACTTCCAGAAATCGGCGGTTTCCACCGGGAAGAGGTCGCGGACGACGCACCATTCTAGCTTTTGCATCGCTTCGACTTCTTGCCGGGCGTTAATGCCGCCGACGCCTAGGTTCTGGCCCATCACGAACATGCCTCTGGTTTTGCCGTCCATCGTGTCGTAGAAAATCTGGTTGTAGCTGTGTTCGCGGTTGATTTTAGGCAGGAAATGAAACCCAAAATCGTTTTCGGGCGTGGCGTTGGGGCCGTACCAGGCTTTGAGGAAGCTGACCATATATTTGGGCAAATTGTGCCACCAACCGGTCGGCGTGCCGTTATCTTCGAGATATTTTGCCAGGGTGTATTGTTTGGTCGCTTCCATCGGGACGGCCATATAGCCCGGCAGCAGGTTGTAGAGGGTCGGAATGTCGGTCGAACCCTGGATCGTGGCGTGGCCGCGCATCGCCATGATGCCGCCGCCCGGTCGCCCGATGTTGCCCAGCAAAAGTTGCAAAATCGCCGCCGCCCGGATGATCTGCGGCCCGGTCGAGTGTTGCGTCCAGCCGACTGCATAGCAGATCGCCGTGGTGCGGTCGCGCCCGCTATTCTCGGCCATCAGGCGGGCCACTTCCAGAAAGACCTGCGGAGGCGTGCCGCAAACCCGCTCGACCATTTCGGGCGTGTAGCGGCTAAAGTGCCGCTTGAGAATTTGCAGGACGCACTGCGGATCGCGCATCGAGGGGTCGCGCCGGGGCGGGCCGCGCCGTTCGCCGCTCATCTGCGATTGGCTGTGATATATGCCCAGGTCGGGCCGGTCGTCCCCTTCACGCGGAGGTTGGCCGGAGCCTGACCCTTCGTACTGGTACTCCCAGGTCTGATTGTCGTAAACTCTCTTTTGCGGGTCGTAGCCGCTAAAGAGGCCGTCCAGTTCGTCCGGCCCCCGGTAATCAGGATTGACCAGGAACGAGGCGTTGGTATAAGCGGCGACGTACTCTTTGAAATAAAGCTCGTTCTCCAGCACGTAATTGATAATTCCGCCCAGAAAAGCGATGTCCGTGCCGCTACGAAGCGGAGCGTACAGGTTGGCCGTGGCCGAAGTGCGGGTAAAACGCGGGTCTACGTGAATCACTTTCGCCCCTCGTTCGCGGGCTTCGATCACGTAGCGGTAGGCCACCGGGTGAGTTTCGGCAAAGTTGGCTCCCTGGATCAAGATGCAATCGCTGTTGACTAAATCCCATTCGGCAGTGGTAGCACCGCCGCGTCCAAAGCTAGTACCCAGACCGGGTACAGTCGAGCTATGTCAGACACGGGCCTGGTTTTCAATCGGGACGATCCCTAGCGAGCGAAAGAGCTTGATGATCAGGTAATTTTCTTCGTTGTCGAGGGTCGCGCCGCCCAGGTGCGCGATTGCTTCGGTGCGGTTGACGGGTAAATCGGGAAACTCATAACTTTTTTCCTGAAAAGTCTCGTCGCGGGTTTTCTTGACCAGTTGAGCAATCCGTTCCATCGCCCAATCGAGCGGTTTTTCCTCCCAGTGGTCGCTATAGGGGGCGCGGTACTGGACTCTGGTGAGGCGATGCGGGTTGACGCTCAGGCCGTAGGTAGCACTTCCTTTGGGGCAAAGCGTCCCGGCGTTAATAGGGCTGTCGGGGTTGCCTTCGATGTCAATAATTTCGTTCTTTTTGGTAAAAACAAGCTGGCTGCACCCGACGGCGCAATACGGGCAGATGCTATGGTGTTTGTCGGCTCCCAGGATACGCGAGTGTAAGTTGTGGCTGCGCTGGCTGACCGGGTTGGGTACTAGCCCGACGTGACGGCGGAGGAACCCGCCTAGCCCGGTTTTAGCTTTCTTGTCGGTCTTCTCTATCTTCTCAGTCTTGTCTCTCTCAAGGGTCATTCTCGCTACCTACGCTTCCTACAGATTTTCACGACCAGTCAGTTTAGTTTATTTTAAGCTAAACAGGGCTTTTCTGGCTAGTTCTAAGCGGTCTGGCTGCGGGTGATTTGAGTGTATTTGAGCTAAAGGTTAAAGGAATAAGACTAAAGGCTACAAGTTAAGGTATAAGCTACCACTCAAGGTTTTGCTAATGTTGTCAAGGTTACTTCGCGTTCGACCGCCCAGGAATGCAGCTAGTGGCCCGCTTGGGCCACTAGCTGCATTCCTGGGCGGTCTTGGCCTCAGGAGCGTCAAGGCCAGGGTCTACAACCCGACACCAGGCTTAAAACCGCCGTTCATGGTACTTGACAAGCTCATCCAAGCCTTAAGTTGTAGCCTATGAGCTAAAGGTATCCAGCTTGCTTGCGGTGCTTAACAAGCCATAAATAGAGGCTTGAGTTGAAGACCGGGCGGTCTTGGCCTCCGCCCGGTCTATGCTTAAAAGGAAATATCGCTGCCCGTGGGCCGGGCGGCACTGCCGCTCTGCCGCAGGAAGGCCCGGAGGGTGTCAATCGAGCGGAGGGAGCCATCGTCGGCCTGGAACCACCAGTATTCCCAGCCGTTGCAACTGGGCGTGTTGCCCACCCGCGCCCCGACCCGGTGGATCGAGCCTTCCCACTCGCCACAGACCAGCGAACTATCGGCCCGCACCAGGGCCGTCGGCACGTTGGCCGTGCCGTCTTCGCCAAGCTTGATGCCTTTCTCGCGGCCCGGACGGGCGAAGTACAACCGGGAGCCGGGAGCCAGCAGGCCGTTTTCGAGCAAGGCCGCGAAAGGTAAGCGCGGCAGGCTACGTTTGCTGGTAGGAAAGACCTGCACATCCAGATGCAACTGCTGTATATTGTCGAGGCGTTCCTGGGCCGCCCGCACATAAACCGGGTTTCGCTCGATCCCTAGCCAGTGACGGTGTAGTTTTTTGGCGACGGCCCCGGTCGTGCCAGTGCCGAAGAAAGGATCGAGTACCACGTCGCCCGGTAGCGAACTGGACAGCAGCACCCGGTAGAGCAGGGCTTCGGGTTTTTGGGTGTTGTGCAGCTTCTGGCCGTTAAGCTTTAGTCGCTCGTGGCCGGTGCAAAGGGCCAGTTCCCAATCGCTGCGCATCTGCTTTTCGTCGTTGAGTTGCTTCATCTGAGCATAGTTAAAAGTGTATTTCTTCTGGTCTTTGCTCTTTTTGCACCATAAGAGCGTCTCGTGCGCGTTAGTAAAGCGGGTGCCTTTGAAGTTAGGCATGGGGTTCAGCTTCAAGAAAACTACGTCATTTAAAATCCAGTAGCCCAGGTCTTGCATGATCGTGCCGACCCGGTAGATGTTGTGATAGCTGCCGATGACCCAGATCGTGCCGTTATCCTTCAACACTCGCCGACATTCGGTTAGCCAGCGTCGGGTGAAATCGTCGTATTCGGCAAACGAGCCAAACTTATCCCAATCGTCGTCCACCGCGTCCACCAGGGTCAGGTTGGGCCGCCAGAGTTCGTTCTGAAGTTGGAGGTTATAGGGCGGGTCGGCAAAGATCAGGTCAACGCTGCCATCCGGCAAAGCGGACATTACCTCGATGCAGTCGCCCGCCAGGATCGTATCGAGCGGTAGAGCAGGAACCGAGAGGGGCCGGGTCGCGGCTTGAGCCATAAAAGTTCTCCGTTACAGATTACAGCTTTCGCTAAACTTGGTGGTGAGGGTCAGGCTAAGTTAAACGCCTGTCTGCATGCGTCAAGCAAGGTGGTTAACCCTTTGTCGCGGGCTTCCCTGGCGTTACGGCCACTGCGTTTGACAGTTTCTATCGCTGCCTGGTTGGACATACTGCGAAAACTGACCAACCAGGCGGCCAGCACATGCCCGGTTCGCCCCCTACCTCCCGAACAGTGTACGACTGTCTTTTCGCTTTTTCGCTCCGCTTCGGCCAGAAACGGCAAAATCTGTCCGATTAAGGTAGTTTTATCGGCCAGGTGAAAATCTTTGATCGGTGTCCAGCACACTCGCGCTGCTCCCCAGACCTTCGTATAGGAGCTTAAAAGCTCGTCGTAGTAGAGCAGTTGCTTCGGCGGTAGTAAGCAAACCACCCGTTTGATGCCCTGCTCGCTCATAAAAGTAATCCACTGATCTACGAGCGTTTGAGACACCGTGTGGAAAGGGAAGCCCGGTCGCCGCGCACCAAACACAACCGTTTCTTCCGGCGAGGCCGCCTTAAAACCGCTACCGGGCTTTACGAGCTTTCTAAATAGCCTTTCCAGGGCAAAATCCGGCATATTTTAGCCCCGTTTAAGGGCCAGCGTTGCTACTACGCCGTGGCAATGCGAAACGGTGCCAACGGCCACTCGTGCTTCGGGCTGGGCCGCGCTCAGGCTCTGGGCCAGGGCCACCGTGCGGTCGCGGGCTTCGATCAGCCGCAGGGCCGCCACCGTACCGATGCCGTGCATGAAATGATGGCATTTAAAGGTTTCGACCCCACTATAGCGTTGGGCTGGCCGTTCGGCGGGCGGCAGGTCTAATAGGGCGGTCTGGCCGTTGGAATGACCTTTGGCGGTTAGAATCGCCGCCGCCGAAACCGAAGGAAGTACCGGCTTACCGGCGATCAGCCGCCGTAAATCTTCGTCCAAGTCCCAATCTCGCAGGCCCTTGACGCCCGGACAGACCCGTGGCTCGATACAACTGCTGGGACAGGTCCACCCGGCCCGGCTGAGAAAATGGTTGCCTTCCACGTTGATGAACTCGTAAGGTAGCTCGAATTTGTAGCCAAAACCTTCGCGCTCGACCGCGACCGGCAAACCCAACTCGGCCAACCGCCGGGCCGTCGCAAAGCGCAGCCAGTCGAAAAAGAGGTGTGGCGCATAAGGTGGCGGGACAATCTGGACGTTTTCGCCATCCTGGGCCGGGTCGTAGCGGGTGGGGTCGGCCATAAATTCCTGGAGATAAGCTTGCCAGTCGCTCTGGACAAATTGAAAGTTTGGTTTGTCCTGGTGCGCGGCCATCGCGGGCGGTTGGGCGTTGCGGTCAATCATGACAAGCTGAGTATCGGGCGGCAATTTGCCCTTCTGGATGGCTTTGTAAAGCTGACCGCTATGATAAAGGCCGTAACAGCCGCCGCCTATGACGATAAATTTGATCAAGCTGCGTTCCTCTCGGAGCTTTCTTCGTCTGGTCACTTCAAAAGGTCGGATCACTCCAAATCATGTTATGTATAGCCAGTTTTCTTATTATACACGTTTCGACCTTTTTAGCCAAAAGCAAGTGTTGAGAAGTCACAAATTGCCCTGGGCCGGGCCTTATGCTATAATCGGCCTACTTTGGCAACATTGGAATACACGACCCCGGTTCGTTCGATTTGCCAACAATCTCCTCGTCTGTAAGGGCGTGAATTCTTGAAGCCGCCGCTAATCCAGGTTTTAGCTTTTTAGCGTTGCTCGTTTCAAAAACTGATTTATGCGCCCCGCATACAGCCGGGTATTTGAAGAGATGCGTGAGAACCAATATCTGTAAAAAGCATTAAGTCGGCTCGTACCCTGCACCAGAGCCGATTGTCAGGCTGGATTCTTGGAAAGAGGGAGCCTGACCGTTCAGGATAAGTAGTTAAGTTCATAAAATGGAGGAATGTAACATTCATGCGTAAGATTTCAAGCATCAGCTTGCTGGCAGTCATCGGACTGTTAACGGCTTTGCTACTGGTAGCCTGTGGCGATAACACCGCGACTACCGGCACTAGCACCGGCGCGACGGCGGCAGGCACGAAGGCGAGTGCTACTACCGCAGCAATGGCGATGTCCCCCGGCACCGCAATGGCGATGACCACTTCGGCAGCCGCAATGACGACCAGCGCGGGCGGAACAACCGCCGCGATGACTTCTGTAGCCGCCACCACCAGTGCCGCCGTTACTACGGCTGCCGCCAGTGGAACCGGCAAGAAAATCCGGGTCGCCCTCGTCACCGATACCGGTCGCATTGACGACAAGAGCTTCAACCAGTCGGCCTACGAAGGAGTAGTCCGGGCGCAAAAGGAACTCGGTGCAGACATCAAGTACATCGAGACCAAAGACCAGAAGGATTACGCCCGCAACATCAAGCAGTTCGTAGACGAGAAGTTTGACGTAATCGTGACGGTCGGCTTCTTGATGGGTGATGCTACTATCGAAGCTGCTAAAGCCAACCCGACGATCAAGTTTATCGGGGTTGACCAGGGCCAGCAAGCGACCGTGGCAAACCTGGCCGGGCTGGTTTTCGACGAGGACAAAGCCGGGTTCCAGGCCGGTGCCCTCGCTGCTGGCATGAGCCAGAAGGGTAAGATTGCCGCCGTGCTGGGTACCAAGACTGTCCCGGCAGTGGTCAAGTTCGCCGAAGGCTACAAGCTCGGAGCGGCTTACCTGGATGCCAATTACAAGAGCCTGGTTAAAGCCGGCAAAACCGAAGTGATCTTGAACTATCACGCCGACGATAACAACACCTTTAGCGACCCGACCTGGGGCGCACAGCAGGCCCAGACCTTGATCCAGAGCGGTAACGACGTGATCTTTGGGGCGGGCGGCGGCACCGGCAACGGCGCGGTCGAAGCGGGAGCCAGTGCCGGGGTTTACGTCATCGGCGTAGATACCGACCAGTACCTGACCTTGCCGAAGGCCCAGCCCAAAATCTTGTCCAGCGCGACCAAGCTTTTGACCGAAGGCACCTTCAACCTGATCAAAACGGCTCAGGATGGTTCCTTCAAGGGTGGTAACAACGTCGGCCCGACCGGGTTGGCTCCTTTCCACGATACCGACAAAGCTATTCCGCAGGAACTCAAAGACGCTTTGAAGAAGATTGAGAGTGGCCTCAAGGACGGCACGATCCAGACCGGCGTAAAAGTCGGCTAGTCCTTAACTAAAACGAGCAGAGGAATTGCAACGGTTTTGCAATTCCTCTGCTCTTTTCAAAGTTTTGTTAGCGTGGTCTCCCACAGTATTTTGCAATGATAAGCCTGGAATACTCGCCATTCCAGCCCACCTATGTTTAACCTTCTGGTCTAAAATCGCTTTGTGAACCAAATCTGTAATTTTGTCGGTTTAGTATTCGGAAGAAGAAGAAAAGACAATGAGTGTAGCTTCTCTCCCGGCTCA
>JBBRBE010000211.1:0-9906 GCA_038206175.1 Chloroflexia bacterium | reverse complement strand
CTTTATTACCAGAAAGTTCTCGAACCGACGCTAGCGATGGCTGAAACTATCTTTCAACAATGGGCTGACCAACAGGTGGTCAAGCCGGTCAATTTAACTTTGACGGTGCGGGCTATTTCAGGAATGCTATTGGGCCTCATTCTGGAATACATAATGGGTGACAAACCGCTCGAAGTAGCCTGGGACGAATTACCCGATTTTCTAACCGATTTACTCTTAGATGGATTAAGGAGTACCCCGTTATGACCGAGAAAACTTTCTGCCCAACTTGCGGCTAAGCGTTGCATCGGAGCAACTTCTCTGGCGGGGTAGTTTCAGTGTGCGCGGCCTGGAAGGGCTACCAGTCTCCTTCTAATAACAGTTTTCCATGACTTAAATTTTCACTTCATTTTTCGATAGGGTCTTTGCACTCAGGTTCATTTTATCTGGGCGTATTTGGTGCGCCCTGATAACGAGTTTCAAATGTTACTTAACCATAAATCGAAAGGATTACTTTATGCAAACGGAAGCAAGGTCTTTGAACAATCCCAACCTTACCACGAAAAAGGCCCGGTCCTGGACCGTGCGAGTAGCGATGTGGAGTGCCAGACATCGCTGGCTGGTGCTTATCTTGTGGTTGGTTTTTGTATTTGGTATTTTTGCGGTTGGACAAGGTATGGGGACAAAAACCAAAAGCCTGGACGACGCTCAGAGTGCCAGTCAGACCGAGGCCCAAACAGCTATCAATGTTTTCAACGCGGGCAATAAGCCGGAAACGGCCTTCAACGAACCGTTACAGGTGGTAATTAACCATCCGACCCTCAAAGCCACCGACCCGGCCTTTCGGGAGACCGTCGGCAAAGTTGAGGAGAGCCTTCGCAACGCGACTTTCAACAATCAAAAGGTTCTAGCCAATTTGCCCGATCCTTATACCGCCCCGCCTCAGACTGGCCTGATCTCGCCCGATGTTAGCAGCGTGCGAATTGTGGCAGCGATTGGCGGGGATAAAAAAGCGGCCCACGAAAAGCTGGAAGGGATCAAGCCGGTATTAGGCGGTCTGAGCAAAGCCTATCCTGGCTACAACATTCACACTTTCAACCTGGGTCTACTGGGTGATCAACAGTTGCAGTTAGCCCAATCCGGCCTGGAGAATTCGCTTATAATCACTACCCTCGTGACCCTGATAATCCTGTTTTTGGCTTTTAGGGCCGTGGTAGCGGCTATTGTTCCGCTCATTCTGGGAGTGACGGCTCTACAGGGTGCCTTTGGTTTCATGGCGATTTACAGTAACGTGGTAGCTAAAATAGACCTTACCGCCGCAAACCTGATTGTGTTGATCGGTCTGGCGGTAGCGGTAGATTACTCGCTGTTTCTGATTACGCGCTACCGTAAGGAGCAGGCTAATGGCCGTGACCGCATGAAAGCGTTGGAGATAGCCAGCAGCACTTCGGGCCGGGCGGTTTTCTTTAGTGGCTTAACTGTAATTATTTCGCTGGCCGGACTGTTTTTTGCCCCTGCTGGAGCTTTCTCCTCTATTGCGGTCGGTACAATCAGCGTGGTATTTTTGTCTATCGTGGGGAGTTTGACTTTCCTGCCTGCGTTGCTGTCTATTCTGGGAAACAAGCTCAACTGGGGACATTTACCAGGAATAGGCCGCCCCAGAAGTGACAACGGCGGTTTTTGGGGGTGGCTGGTGGCAAAAGTGGTGCGCTACCCGGTGGTTTTTACGGTTGTGACGGTAGCTCTTTTGCTGGTGGTAGCCTCGCCCTTGCTCCATTTTAGAATGGGAACTAACGGAATTGACGCGCTCCCCGACTCGTTGGACGGAGTTCAGGCTTACCACTTGCTCAGTGACAAATGGCCGCAAAGTGGTATTCTCACGCTGGATACGGTGGTGAACGGGGCTGACCGGGCTGATACGAAGGCGGCTATTGGACAATTTCAACAGTCGGTTGCTCAACAAATCGGCGGCCTGGGCAATTCTCAGATTAGTTACAATGATAGTGGTCAGGCTGCTAAAATTACTTTCTTTCAACATGGGACACCCAACGACCAGGCCAATTGGGATGCGGTAAACACAATCCGGCACGCTATTATTCCGGCTACCTTTGATAAGCTGCCGAATGTTCAGGCTTACGTCGCTGGTGACGCCGCTACCACGCTTGATACCAATAAATTGAACGGCGACCCAATCCCGCTGGTTTTTGGCTTCATATTAGGGATGAGCTTCTTGTTGTTGCTCCTGGCTTTTCATTCCATCGTCATCCCCCTCAAAGCGATTGTGTTAAACCTGCTTTCGACGGGTGCGGCTTACGGGTCAATGGTATTGGTCTTTCAAGATGGCTACCTGAGTGAACAAATCGGCTTTAGGGTGACAGGAGTAATCGAATCTTTCGTACCGATTTTCGTCTTTGCGGTGCTATTCGGCCTGAGTATGGATTACCACCTGTTTATTCTGACCCGGATCAAAGAGCTAAAGGATAGTGGCCTCGATTCGGTAGAAGCCGTTACCAGAGGTATTAGCCAGACTTCGGGGACAATTACCAGCGCGGCGGCCATAATGGTAGCAGTATTTTTGGTCTTTGTGGCGATCCCGCTCATGACTATCCGGCAAGTGGGTTTTGGTCTGGCAGTGGCAGTGTTTGTGGACGCGGCCATTATCCGTAGCATTTTACTTCCCGCAACGATGCGACTACTGGGCGATTGGAACTGGTACCTGCCCCGCTGGTTAAACTGGCTACCTCACCTCACTATCGAGGCCGAACCTGAACTGGAAACTCAAACTTCGCTACAAACGGCTAAGAGCGAGGTGTGACTTCCCGATAAAGTAGAATTGAAGTGGAAGTGCCTGAAATGAATGAGTTGTACGGGCGAATCGCATAGGCCCGTACAACTCATTCATTTCAGGCACTTTTGAAAAGGGGGAGAATTGAGGCTACCGGCCCGACCAGTTCTGGATTAAACTGCAATTGCCAGAAGACCTGACTTGGCTATATCTTTCATCTAGCCATTAACTCTTTGCCAGTTGTGCAAATGGTAAAATCAGTATATAATTTATTGCAAATGGGAACTATTTTGGTGGGAAATCGGTAGTGAGAGCAGGTGGGTGAATTATGATGAATTTGCCGGTAGCGGATAACCCCAGGCAAGAAATCGAGCGGTTGCAAGCTCGGATAAACGAGTTGGAGCAAACCAACCAGGAACTTCGCCTGGTTAAGGACAGGCTCCAACTAAATGAAGATTTGCTTCAGATTATTCTGACCAATTCTCCTAACGTTATTTTGATCAAAGATGTTAACCGGCGTTATACCAGGATCAACCGCCGGTTTGAAGAACTTCTCGGCCTTGAACCGGGTTGGATTCACGGCAAAACAGATTACGACGTATTTCCAACCCCCGTCGCTGATAATTGCCTTGCCAACGACCAGAAGGTTTTGGAGACCGGCCAATCTTTGACCTACGAGATGGAGCTTCCCCAGGCGGACGGCCCGCATACCTATTTCGAGAACAAGTTCCCCCTCTACGACCATACGGGCGCGATTTACGGTATCGGGGCTATCTCGACCGATGTAACTGAGCTTAAAAAGCTTCACGAAGCTATCACGAAAAAAGAAATCGAACTGCGCCAGGTTCAAAAGATGGAAGCGATTGGGCGGTTGGCCGGGGGAATTGCCCACGATTTCAATAACCAGATGGCCGCTATTCTAGGCTATACCGAATTTTTGTTGGCCCGGCATCCGGCGCAGACCCCGGATGGTACCGAAGCTAACACCGATGAAGAAATCGAACGCCAGGATTTACTGGAAATCCGGCAGACGGTCGAACGGTCGGTCGGTCTGACCCGCCAATTGCTGGCTTTCAGCCGCAAGCAGGTGTTGCACACGGAGAAATTAAATATAGCCGAGACGGTGAATAACCTTACCAGTATGCTGCGCCGCTTGATCCGCGAGGATATAGTGCTGACGACCCGGATTGACCCCGAACCGGCCCTGGTGCAGGCTGACCCTAGCCAGATTGAACAGATTCTGGTTAATCTGGTACTCAATGCCCGCGATGCGCTGCCCACGGGTGGAGAGGTGGAAATCGCGGTTAGCCGGGTACAGGTAAACCAGGCGGACACCGATAATTACCCCTATAACGTTAAACCGGGGCCTTACATTTGCTTGATGGTCAAGGATAACGGGAGTGGGATGGAGGGCGAGACGCTTTCGCATATCTTCGAGCCGTTTTATACCACCAAACCTAATCACGAAGGAACCGGGCTGGGCCTGGCGACTATCTACGGGATCGTCAAGCAGAGCGAAGGCTTTATTACGGTCGAAAGTGCGGTTGGGGCCGGTGCAACTTTTATGGTCTATCTGCCGCAATTGCCCGTAGCCGAGGAAGCAGATTCTACCGAGGCGGCCCCCGACCAGCCACAAAGCGGGCCAACCGAAAGCGGCACGGAGGCACCGGCCCAGGTGCCAGTTGCTCCGGCTCCAAAGACCATTTTAGTAGTCGAAGATGAGGATAGCATCCGGCTGGTGTTTGCCCGTGTCTTAAAAATCCAGAAACTAAATGTACTGGTGGCGGCAGAGGGAACCGAAGCGGTATCTATCGCTAAGACTTATCCCGGTAAGATTGACCTGATCGTGACCGATATAGTGCTGCCGGGAATGCGCGGGCCGGAAGTGGTCAAGGCGGTTCGGCAGCAGCACCCCGGCCTCAAAGCAATTTTGATGTCGGGCTACAGCGAAGAAGCGGTCACTCTCCAGGGTCACATGCTGGAAGACGCGCTATTTCTGGAAAAGCCTTTCGACCTGACTACTTTTGTTAGCAAAGTGCAGCAGGTTCTGGAGAAAGTCTAAGAGCTTGAAAAGGACGCTGGCCTAGCGGTTGGGTCGGCGGCTACCGAACCAGAAAAGACCTCCCGCTACCAGCAGCACTACAATCCCGATGTACGTCCACAAAATCTGCCCGGTCATAAAACTACCGGGTAGCACTCCCACCCCCTGAAATATCCAGACGAGGCCAATTACGGCCATAATTGCCGCTACTACAAACAAGGCTGGTTTCATCCTGGTTACTCGCTTTCGCTTTTAATTTAATCTACTGACCGGGCTATTATACCTGAAACTGGCTAGTTGGGCGGAGCAGTCTGGCTCTTTTAAGAGTTGCCTGAATAATTTATAGGCTACAGGAAGCTTCTTGTGCGGCTAATTCGTCTGGTCAGGAGATATTTTATTTAGCGAAGGCCGGGCGATAGCGGAGACCGCCCGGCCCTACCCGCCTGGGTGCCGTTGGCAAAGAGGCCGGGCTACCCCAACGAAGCCTGTACTGTTTGACGGTTGCATCACCCCAGCCTGTTCGTTTGTAAGTGTAGCCCTTTGTGAATCCGTTCGACCACAACCCACTTTACAAACCACAGGCTAGGCATAAGATCGAACAGCCGGGGTGATGCAACCGTCGAACACTACAAAGCCCCGTAAACAGGGCTAATGCTCTTGTGCCGTCTCGTGTGTTCTGCTTTGTCCCCGTATTAGCAGGGCGAAGGCAAAGTCGTACTCCGCACACGTCACGCCCTGTCACCTTTTGTCACGCCCTGTCACGCCCTGTCACCTTTTGTCACGTCCTGTCACGCCCTGTCATCCCCTGTCACGCCCTGTCACGCCCTGTCACGCCCTGTCACGCCCTGTCATTCTGAGCGACAACTAAGCCAGTTCTTGATTAAAGCCAAATCTAAGCGAAGAATCTTCTTGACTAAGCAAAATCTGGCTTAGTCAAGAAGATTCTTCGCTACGCTCAGAATGACAGTGTGTAGTGTTCGTCGGTTGCATAACCCCACCCTGTTCGAGGTTAAGTGTAGCCTTTTGTGAATCCGTTCGACCACAACCCACTTTACAAACCACAGGCTAGGCATAAGATCGAACAGCCGGGGTGATGCAACTTCTGCTTGGTTGCGCTCATAATCGTAATAAGCAGCACTAGGCATAAGATCGAACAGCCGGGGTGATGCAACCGTCGAACACTACAATGACAGGGCGTGACAGGAGGTGACAAGGGGTAACTGGGCGTGACATTGGTCAAGTAGGACTTTGCCTTCGCCCGGTTTGTATCAGGCCCATTGATGGGTCTTCGTTGGGGTAGCCCGGTTCATTTATGGCCGGGCGGTCTTGATTACCGCCCGGCCATCATCATCGTGAAAAATTAGGCAATTGTTAAGCTCGAAGCGAAGAATGACAGGGCGTGACATGAACCAAGTAGGTCTCCGCCAACGCCCGGTCTTCATCATCGTGAAATATCCAGGCAATTGCTAAGGGCAGGGCAAGACCGCCCGGCCCCGAAAGGTCTGGCGAGAACGGGTTTCAGGTCATCGCGTAGGTTATAGCCTGTTCCAGCCCTAACTGGCGACCCTGCTGGTGGGCCGACTTAAATTCCGGGGAGGTGGTTAAATTGACCGCCGGTAGTAATAAATTCTGGTAGAGAGTGTGGTTGGGGGGTGGCGTAGGTGCGCCGAGTTTGGCCCGCAAATGTTCGACGGCCCCGAACAGGTAGGCCGAGCGTAAAAGTTCGTTTTGCAGCGCGGCGGCCAGAGCCAGACCTTCTAAAGTCCAGGCAATCGACTCTTTATCCTTGAGTTTGTGCTTCAAGGCCAGGCTTTGCTGAAAGAACCTGACCGCTTCCGGGTAATCGCCCTGCACCAGCGAACACAAGCCCAGGTCGTTCAGGGCATAGGAGATGCCCCAGCGGTCGCCTACTTCCTGGAAGATAGCCAGGCTTTCTTGCAGTAAGGCCCGCGCCTGGGCCGCCTGGCCTGCAAACAGGGCCAACAGGCCCAGGCTGTTCAGCCCGTCGGCGAGCCCGCCGCGTTCGCCCAACTGGACAAACTCGGCCTGGCTGCGCTGGTGCAAGGCGGTGGCTTCGTGGTAATCGCCCAGGCACAGAGCCACTTTGCCCAGGTTGTGGTACGAGCGGGCGACCCCGTGGCGGTGGCCGGTTTCCTCGAACAGAGCCAGCCCTTCTTCTAAGAGGGTTTTGGCCTGGGCATAGTCGCCCTGGCGTTGGCTGATCGTCCCGATTTCGTTCAGGGAATAAGCTGTCCCCCAGCGGTCGCCGGTTTGTCGTTTAAGCTCCAGGCTCTGGTGGTGCAGGAGCAGGGCGGCGCGGTAATCGCCCTGGCGTTGGGCCATCTCGCCCAGGTTGTTGAGGGCGTAGGACATCCCTACTTTGTCGCCAAGTTCTTCTTTGAGTTTGAGGCTTTTGTCCCAATTTTCTTTGGCGACTTCGTAATCGCTCATGTGGTAGGCCAGGCCACCCAGAGCGTGAACACATTTAGCCAGGATTGGCGGCGGTAGCCATATGCGGGCGACCCAGCTTTTCGTCAGGGCGGTTTCCAGCCATCGGCGACCTTCGAGCAGATGGCCGCGCCGCCACCAGAACCACCAGAGGGTGCTGGCAAGTTTGACGCCCAGTTCTATTTCCGGCGCGAGCGCGGCGGGACGTTGCAAAGCCCATTGCAAAGCCGCCCGCAGGTTATCGTGGGCCATTTCTAGCTCGTGCAACCATTGCATTTGCTCGAAACCTCGCAGTTTAGGTTCGGCTTCTTCGGCAAACTGCAAGAAATAGGCGGCGTGGCGGTGGCTGACTTCTTCGTGGTAGTTGCTGGCGACCAGTTTTTCCAGGGCAAATTGCCGGATCGTTTCCAGCATACGGTAATAGGTCTGCCCGTCGGCGGTTTCGGTCGCTACTACCAGCGATTTGTTCGCCAGTTGCGCCAGCAGTTCGAGTATGTGGGCCTGAAGTTGGCTGCGGCCCCGGCAAACTACCTGGGCGGCTTCGAGTGTCCAGCCCCCGGCAAAAATTGCCAGGCGTTGGAAGATCGCCTGTTCGTCCTCGGTTAGAATCTGGTAACTCCAATCAATCAAGGCTCGGAGGGTTTGCTGGCGGGGTAGCTGTTCGCGGTTGCCTTTGTTCAAAAGCCGGAAAACGTCTTTGAGGCGGGTAGCGATTTGTTCAAGCGTCAGCATTTTGACGCGGGCCGCCGCCAGTTCAATCGCCAGAGGGAGGCCGTCCAGTCGCTGGCAAACTTCCAGCAAAGCCGTCGCGTTGTGGGCGGTCAGCTCGAACTCTGGTTGGACGGCCAGGGCGCGTTCGACAAAAAGCTGCACGGTTTCGGATTGCAGCAGGTGGGCCACCAGTCCGGCGGGCGGGGCGGCAGGGTCTAAGCCCTGGAGAGTCGGCATGGTCAGAGGCGGCAGCGACCAGACGGTTTCGCCCTCGATTTTTAGGGCTTCCCGGCTGGTGACGAGAATTTGCAGGTGCGGGCCAGCTTGCAGCAAGAAGTGGGAGAGCGCGGCGCATTTTTTCAGCAGATGTTCGCAGTTATCCAGAATCAGCAGCAGGTGTTTATCGCGCAGGAAGTCGGTTAGAATTTTCAGGAGCGAGATGTCTACTTCTTCGTGCAGCCCCAAGACGCTGGCGATAGTTCGTTCGACCAGGCTTTCTTCGCTAAACGGAGCCAGTTCGACCAGCCATACTCCGTCGGCAAAGTTAGTGGTGAGGTCGGCGGCTACTTCCTGGGCCAGCCGAGTTTTACCGGCTCCGCCAGGGCCAACGATTGTCACCAGGCGGTTGGGTGAACCCGCGCTAGCCTGCGGTAAGGGCGGAAGCAACAGGCTTTTGAGGCGGGCAATCTGGGCCTCGCGCCCGATAAAACTGGTTAGCTGGATGGGCAGGTTCGTATGGGGGGGTGAGCTTTGAATATCTTGCTTTAAAATGGTCATACTGCTGTAATACCTTGTTATTTCACACACTTCTAGCCAGAAAGATTAGATTAAAATATATTTACAAACTAAGTCTTAGGAAAACAAATCGTAAGGTTGTTTTATTATTAGGAACAATGGGCATTTTAATATTATCAGACAGAAGCTGAAAATACAATAGACAATTCATAGACATGCGGTTTGTGGCCGCTTCGTAAGGTTGTTTGTAATCCTGCTCCTATACTATGGGTTTGATTAGAACCGGGCCTGCGCGGTTTTTTAGCGTTTGGAATAGATAAACATAAATAAAGATAAGAAGGAAGATTTAAACCTTGCTTACACCTCAAACAAATATATATTACGACAAAAAAGAAGACATAATTTGCATTGATTATGCTCCCGGTACGGTTATGACCCAAAGTTTGTTGGAAGAGGTGATGGCGCAGGTGGCAGAGTTGGCCGGCCAGTTGCCGCACCCGGTTTTCTCGCTGTCCAGCCTGCGGGATGTTTCGATTGCCCCGGAGTTACAGCCTAACTTTGCCAGTTTTACCGCCCGGTTGTTGCAGCACGTGCGCGGGGTTATTCGCTACGACGCAAATCAGATGCTTACAAACATTACCATCCGCACTTCGACCGTGCTGGGCAAGCAGCAAAAGAAAGTCAGCCACATTTACCCTAGCCGCGAGAGTGCCCTGGAAGCGATCAGGCAGCTTCGCCAGGCGGAGCGACCCCAGGAGCAGGCGGGGTAGCTTCGTTCCGGCCCGCCCTTCCTTCGTCCCTTCCTCAAGTACCGGCGTGGACGGAAGCGGGAAGATAGAAGGCGAGGGCTTTCCTCGCCAGGGCGGTTGCAAAGTCCGATTCTGGGCTGGCCTTGCGCGGCAAGTCTGGCCCGCTCCCGCCCCTGCACGCCCATGTCATTCTGAGCGACAACTAAGCCTGATCTTGATTAAAGCCAAATCTAAGCGAAGAATCTTCTTGACTAAGCACAATTTTGCTTAGCCAAGAAGATTCTTCGCTACGCTCAGAATGACAGGCGGTGAGAGGGGCGTGAGAGGCGGGGAGCGGGCGGTGAGAGGGGATGACCGGACGTGAGAGGGGATGACCGGGCGAGAGAGGGGGGGTGACACATCCTGACCGGGCGAGAGAGGGGGGGTGACACATCCTGACCGGGCGAGAGAGGGGGGGT
>JBBRBE010000210.1:0-10077 GCA_038206175.1 Chloroflexia bacterium | reverse complement strand
CTTTGAACCTTCTGTCAAGTCTGTGCCCCTAATAATTTTCTACAAATCGTTCAATTCTTTCCATAACTACAAAAACAGAGTAGGCTGCCAGAAGAAACTGTTGCTTTCTTCTGGCAGCCTACTCTGTTTTTCAACTTCTACTTCTAATCTATCCTTATTATCTATCCGTGTTACGAACAGTCGTATTGAGGGACGGGGGTATCCTTTTCCTGGTCAAATGGCTGCCCGGCGTGACCCTGGGCCAGGCCCTGGGCGGCCCCGACTCGCTCTAACTGGATGTAGGCCGGGCGAGTAATGGAAGTGCGCGGCAAGGTAATAACCAGGAGGCCACCTCCGAAAGTGGCGTTAGCGGCTTCGCCATCTACGCCTGTCGGCAATTCGTAAATGCGCTCGTAAGGGCCAAGACTCCATTCCTGGCTTATGTACTCTTTGTTCTCCCCGTGGGAACCTGTTACGTTACCTCGAATTACCAGGTGGTCGGAAAGAACCTCGATCTCGACGTTTTCCGGCTTGACCCCCGGCAAAGCCGTTTCTACCACCAGCGCGTTTTCGGTGTACCAGGCGTTCACCGGCACATTTTGGGCGGTGGAGTGTTCTTGTACCATCGGCATTTCGGGTGGGCCGTATCCTTCGTTTGGATAATCCATCAAACACCTCCCTTAGAGTAAAGGCTTAAAGAAAAGAAGTAAGTTAAAAGTATTCTACCATAATAAATGTGATGTGGAGACTGCCTGCTTTAGCTGGTAGAGAAACCATCACTCCTTATCAATAGGCTAGATTTACCCTATTTTCAGACCGGGCATTGGTTTTGTTTATCCTTCGTCTTTAAGCAAGATGCCGCGCTCGATTACAAAATCTACCGCCAGCGTTTTATAGCCCATATTATCAAAAAGGATCACCATTTTATCGCCTTCGTAGCGCATTACGGTTCCGCTACCCCAGGTTTTATGCCGTACTTTGCTGTTGACCGGGAAGGGTTGGCTATCGAGTTCGGTCGGGACGGCCAGACCTTCTTCGCATCGGTCGCAATAGCCGCAGGGTTCGGCCACTTCTTCGCCAAAATAGTTGAGCAAGTAGCGGCGGCGGCAATCCCGCAATTCGGCGTAGCCGCGGATCATTTCGATCCGAGAGCGGTCAAACTGGCGACGATTTTCCTGAGTCTGGGCCGCTTCGACAATTGCTTCGCTCGGCTCTACCTTTTTCTGGCTTTGCACGACTTCCCCGCTTGGCAGTGTTTCGATCACCCCGACTTCTTCCAGGCGGGTAAGGGCGGTAATCAGTTTGGATTGCGAGAGGGCCGTTTGCTCGCGCAGGGCGGTAAAATCAACCGGGCCAGCGTGCCGCATCACCACCGTGGCGACTTGTTGCATCTGATCAATATCTACCTGTCCGCCACTGGCGAAGAATCGCCGGATGCCCAGGTCTTCGGGGCGGTAAAAGAGGATCGCCAGGGCCGGTTCACCATCGCGTCCGGCCCGGCCAATCTCCTGATAGTAAGAGTCTACCGAGTCGCTGATTTCGTAGTGGTAGACGAAACGCACGTTGGGTTTATCAATGCCCATCCCGAAAGCGGTGGTCGCTACAATCACTTCGATCTCATCGCTCATAAAGGCGCGTTGGCCTTCCTCGCGCTCGGCAGGTTTCATTCCGGCGTGGTAAGCCAGGGCTTTGACTCCGACTTCGTTCAAAGCAGCGGCAATTTCTTCGGCTCCCTGCCGGGTGGCGGCGTAAACTATCCCCGGCTTGTCGCTTTCCTGCACTCGCTCAATCAAAACTTTGCGCTTGGTAAACTCGCCGTCGAATCGCTCGACCCCTAGCCAGATGTTAGGCCGGTCGAAGCCTTGCACGATCAGTTTACAGTTGCGCATACCCAGCCGTTGCACGATTTCGTCTCGCACCGGGGGTGAGGCCGTGGCAGTCAGGGCCAGGACGGTTGGATGGCCCAGACTCTCGATTATACCGCCCAGTTTGAGATAGTCAGGCCGGAAATCGTGGCCCCATTCGCTGACGCAATGCGCCTCGTCCACCACAAAGAGCGAAGGTTTGGCGGCCTTGATGTTATCCAGCACTTCCTGGTTGCTAAGTTGTTCGGGAGCCAGCAGCAAAAACTCAAGCTGTCCGTCTTTCAAACTCTCGAACGTTTCGCGCCGGTCGCTGGCTTTAATCGTCGAATTGACCAGGGCTACTCCGCCGACATCCTGATCCTGAAGGGTCACGTACTGGTCGCGCTGCAACGAGACCAGGGGCGAAACTACCACGGTTGGGCCGGGCATCTGGATTCCGGCAATCTGGTAGATGGCCGATTTACCGGCCCCGGTCGGCATCAGAGCCAGCGTATCGTTGCCACTGACTACCGCTTTGATCGCGGCTTCCTGGCCGGGCCGCAAATTCTCAAATCCAAAAGTCTGGCGGGCTACCCGCCGCATTGCACGCAGATCGCCAGGCTTGCTACTTGCTGCCACAGTTGTTATCCCATCTAGTGAAGTGAAAGTGAACGAAGCCAAAAATACCGCCGAGGGCCGGGTGCTAAAGGCAGAGTGTGGTGTAATGTGTTTCCCCTCACTCCCTTCAATCTTCAATTTTCAATTTTCAATTTTCAATTTTCAATTTTCAATTTTCAATTTTCAATTTTCAATTTTCAATTTTCAATCTTTAATCTTTCGCTTTTAGCCCGGCCTTAAAACTGCCGCTCTGCCTGCCCTCTGGGTTGTTTACCTTATCGTGCGTTACGACGCTGATCCGACCGTCGCCTTCCATAAAGGCTGTTTTTACGTCGGCCAGGTCGTCAATGCCCTGCTGCCGGAGCAAACTCCGTAACTCGTCCTCGCTGATCAATTCTTTGCGCATATTGCGAAAGTCCATGCGCCCGTTCTTGACCAGGCTGATAGGCGGTGGGCGCATCAGGCGTTGAAAGGCCGGAAAGTGAAAGCCCAGCCAATCCAGAGTGTAATTCCAGAATATAACCGTCAGCACAACTATCAGGGCATCGGCCAGCGATTTACCCTGCCCGACAAAGGCGTTTTGCACTCCATTCGCCAGTAGCAGCATCATCAGCAGGTCGGCGGCCCCAACTGTTCCCAGGTGGCGGTTCAGAATGAACCTTAACAACCAGAACAAACCTACGTACAAGAGCGAACCTCACACGATAAGCTCTAGCGGCGGTTCACTCAACGCAAAAATTCCTTGCCAATCCAGGTCGAACATTGTCCCTTTTTCTTTACTCTGGTCTTTTCTTCACAGCCAAAGGCTCTAACGCTTGTAAAAGGCTTAATATCGCCTCCTAACCAGTTAGAAGTAGAAGAAATGAAGCTTCTTTGTAATACTTACCTGATTTAGATGTGCAACTCTTATGCCAACAAATTAGAGGGTAAAACTCGGACTTTGCATTCCTCTGGGCTTTACATCAGGGCGAAGGCAAAGTGGAGCTGCCACGCCCGGTTTTGCCGTGTCATTCTGAGCGTAGCGAAGAATCTTCTTGATTAGGCACAATTTTGCTCTTTCAAGAAGATTCTTCGCTACGCTCAGAATGACAGGGACAGGACACAATACGGGGTAAGTCCCAGAACTTTGCATTGGCCCTGGGTTTTACATCACTCTTCTGGCATAAAATTTGCGTGCAAGAGTATAATAGAACTGTTATTAATTTCACGATCAGGACAGGGTTGTCTTACAACTGATATTGAGCTTATTTTAGTGATTATTGAGAAGTAACCGAATATTATATTCTAACATTTCTTATTCTTTCTTATTCTTTATGAAGTTATTTTATAGGAGTTAATATGGAGAGTTTGGTAATGGCCGACTCTAAAACAACCTGTCCGCTTTGCCGCCAAACGGTACGGCCCGGCCAATTTGCCGGTCTGAGCGATATTGAACCCGCAGTATTGGCCTATATGCGCCAGAAGTATGTCGAATGGCAAGCCGAAGAAGGAGCCTGCCCTAACTGTGTGGAGACCGCCCTTAGTACCTTGCTGAATGAGGCGGTAGTAGTCAGCCACGAAGCTCCCCTGCGTGCGCCGGTCTATGGTATTTTGCCGGTGGGCCTACGGCTGGGGGTGAACAATCTTTACGATGGACGCGGCGTTACAATCGCCTTTTTAGACTCAGGTTTTGCCCCTCACCCCGACCTGGCCGGACGAATCAAGCTTTACGTAGATGCTTCCGAGCCGCAGATTCGAGAGCTTGCCGAGGTCGAAACTGCCGGTGATCTTAGCTGGCATGGCATGATGACGTCGGTGGTAGCCTGTGGCAATGGCAGCCTCTCCGAGGGTTTGTACCGCGGACTGGCGACCGGGGCGGAGGTAGTGCTGATCCGGGTCAGCGACCGCGAAGGCCGGGTGAACGAAGAAGGCATCGGGCGCGGCCTGGGTTGGCTTCTGGCGAACGCCCGGCGGCATGATGTTCAAATCGTGAATGTTTCGCTGGGAGGCGACCGCCCGACCGATTTTGCCCATAATCCGGTGGATTTGATGGTCGAAGCTCTGGTAGCGCAGGGTCTGCTGGTAGTATGTGCGGCGGGCAATGCGGGCGAACGCTGGCTGGTGCCGCCCGCCAGTGCGCCCAGCGCGATTACGGTGGGCGGCCTGGATGACAAAAATACTTTCGATCCGGCTTCGTTCCAGTTGTGGCATTCTAACTACGGTCAGACGCGGGCGGGCGTGTGGAAGCCCGAACTGGTCGCGCCAAGTTTGTGGCTGGCCGCGCCGGTGCTGCCAGGCAGCATCGTGGCGAGCCAGGCTCAGGCTCTGGAAAGATTGCTGGCTGTGCCACTGGCCGAATTACCGGCCCTGCTGACTGACTCTGAGCTTACCGCGCCCCTGCACCTCCCCCAGGGCGTCCAGGAAATGCCGGTCGAGATGGTGCGCGAGGTCTTACAGCAAGCCTGGCGTTCCCAGAAGCTGATCAACCCGTATTATCAGCACGTGGACGGCACTTCCTTTGCTGCGCCTATCGTAAGTTCGGTAGCGGCCCAGATGTGGCAGGCTAACCCAAACCTCAGCCCGGCGGGCTTAAAAGATTTACTGATGCGGACGGCCCGCTATTTGCCGGAAATTCCGCCTGACCAGCAAGGCCACGGAGTGGTAGACCCCTGGGCCGCCGTCGCCGCGGCCCTCACCACCCGCAGCACAGCTATTGTAAACTAAACAGACTGCTCTACCGGGCCGAGCGGCAGATTTGGCCTGGACTAGGTTAAACATGAGCTGTAACAGCTATTTTGTGGAGAGATTAAAACTATGCCATCTGTAGATTCAGTTCAAGAGCTAGGCCAGGTCTTTCTGCCCATGAGCCTGAACGGGAGCCGCACTGCTCCCTACTACTACTTCATCCTGGATACCGGCGCAGGGATGAGTGCCGTAGATCAAAAAGTGGCCGAGGATTTAGGGTTGCCCACTCTGGGTTACACCGAATTGGCCGGGACTGCCGGGGTTCTCAACGTGCCGATCAAACAGTTCGACGCCCTGGCTCCACTTCGGCGACTCGTGCCAGTGGAAGAACTGACCCAGTACGGACTGGTGGCGACGACCCAGGATTTAACCCAGTTTGTCGTACCCATGCCGCAGACCTCGGAAGCCGGGCTGCTGGGTAACGATTATTTGAGGCATTTCATCGTCGAGATCGAATTTCGTCCTCCGGCTTTGCATCTCAGTCGTCCGCAGGGTTACGCTCCGGCGGGGGTGGCCGTCAATAACTGGTTGCCCATGTGGTTGGATAGCAACCGGATTATGCGCGTGCGGGCGGTGCTGGACGATTGGTTAGAGGTCGAGCTACGGGTAGATAGCGGGGCGGCCACTTTACAGGGGGTGTTTGGCCCATACCTGAATATTACCAGGCGAATGTGGGAACAATTGAGTGAAAAGGCTCAGAGCCGGGGAGCGGTCTATAACATTGACAGCCAGATTCAAGCCGGTGGTATGGGTGGCTCGGTCGAGCTAGGTGTTGGCAGCATCAGTTCTTTGCAACTGGGGCCGCTCCGCTTTGAACGGCCTCGTGTCGTCGTCCAACCCCACCAGGGCATTTTTGCGCTGCCGGATGCGGTCGGGTTTATTTCGCTTAATCTGTTCGAGGCGGGCGGATGGATAACCTTCGATTACCCGGCAGGTCGCATTTACCTGCCACCGGCCTAAATTCTAAGTGACCCGTGGCCGAGCAGACTCTCACTCTCGGACAGGACACTGGCCGGTTACGGCTATGTGGCGTCCAGAAAGGCCAGCACATCGCGGTTAAACCGGGCGGCTTGCTCGATAATCGGAATGTGGCCGGTATTGGGATAGAGCAACAATTTAGCCCCGGCAATTTTACGGGCCAATCTGCGCCCGTTTGCTACCGGCACGAGCGGGTCTTTGTCACCGTGAATTATCAGGGTAGGCACTCGGATTAGATCCAGGCGGGTTGCGGCATTGTGGCGCAGACAGGCTCGCAATTGCCGCCGATAAGCTTCGGCACTCATAGGGCGGTAGCGGGCTATCTGGGCAATTTCGTCCAGCACTTCGGGGTGATTGGCTCCGTAACCCGGCCCCATAATCCGATTGTAGGTTTTACGAGCTAAGGCCCCGACTTCCAGGTTTTCGCGCCGCAAAAAGGCCGGCCACAACCGAGGACTGGCCGGAACATTGGTAAGACCTCCACCCGAAGTTGAAACCAGCACCAGCTTATTAACCAGTTCAGGATATTGTAAAGTTAACTCTAGCGAGATAAATCCACCCATCGAAATTCCCACGATATTAGCCCGCTCGACGCCTAAAATCCGCAGAACAGTGGCGGCATCGTTGGCCTGATCCCTGATACTATAGGGTGCGGGCGTCTGGTCGCTGTCCCCAACATCGCGGTTGTCGAGGGCAATGGTGCGGTAGGTGCGGCCAAACTCGTCGAGTTGTTTGTACCAGGCCAGGCGTTTCGAGCCAAGCCCGGTCAAAAGTAAAATGGTGCCTTTTGGATTGGCCGGGCTAACTTCGTTGTAAGCCAGTTTGCGCCCACCAATCGTCACGATTGAAGGTTTTGTGATTTGTAACATTCTGCTCTCTTCCCGGTTGCAAAGGGTTAATAATGTATTGGGCTATTAAACTTCAAGCCTGACCCGGTTGAGGCGGGGCGCGTTGAAGTTTTCTAGCTCAAACTTACAGCATTGTATTTCTTCAGCCTCTATTTAAGAGAAGGCTCTGTTTTTTGTCAAGCTCTATAGAACTGGCCCTGATTATGCTTTAGGCTAGGCAGGTAATGAAAGAAGGACTTTAGAAGCTGGAAAAAGAGCAGACAACAGGAGTACCCAAGCAATGGCAAGGCAATCACGGCCCGAACAACCCGAAAGAGAAAGCGTCCGGTTTGAGCCGGGCCAACCGCCTCGCGACGGCAACCGCCTGACCGAATGGGGCGCGGAGCAGGTGCGCGAGAGTGCTAAAGGCTTTGCTCTGAGTAAAGTTGCCGGAGTCGCGGCCCGTACCGGAATGGGCGCACGGCTTTTTCTGGTGACGCGCTGGTTTTGGATTGCTGAATGGGGAGCTTTAGCCGTTGCGGTGGTACTGGCCTTGCTGGGCATCGTAGGCTTGATCCAGAAGGATGTCCTGCTAGGATCGCTGGTACTGGTGCTGGCGGCAGTCGCGGCGGGCGTCTGGCTGGCGGTACGCGCCCTGCGTCGGTTTGTCGAGCGTCAGGCCGCCCGCGCTTTCGCTAAATTCGAGAGCATGGTGCAACGTGGATCGGCCCGCATGAGCGACTGGCCCGCCTGGTATCGCCAGAATAAGTAAGGTCGGCAAGTAGAGTTGAGGTCAGGGTCAGGCTTAGAAAAATCAAATTTCGTCCTGACCTCTTGTTGCCTCTAAATTTCCATCTCCTGATGTATAACCTCGGCCTAGATTATACCGAATAAAAGAGCCAGCCCTAGCACTACGAAGATGACCGCCGCCACCCGCTGGGTCAGACGTGGATTGAACAGTGCGCCCGCCCGGTTGCCGATGACAATCGCCAGGGCTGTCACCGACCACAGGGCTAAAGTTGCCGCGACCCCGACTGTCAGAGGATCGCGGTATTTGGCTGCCAGAGTTGCCGTTGCCAGTTGGGTCAGGTCGCCCCATTCGGCCAGGAAAACAACCAGAAAAGCAGTCCAGGCGCCCTTATAAAAAGGTTCTTTAGTGGGTGGGTGGGAGACTGCCGCGTTCGTATCCTCTTGAAGTTCTTTGTCGTCTTCGTCTTTGCGCCGCCACATGAAGAAGGCAAATATCAGGAAAAGCACCCCCGCTACCCGGTGTACGACCGCTTCCGGCAGGTAAGCAAAAAGACTTCCAGCCAGGATTGCCACCAGAGTTTGAATTACAAAGGCCACGGCTGCCCCGCTAAAAACTATCAGGGGCTTGTAGCGGGTCGCCAGAACCAGGGAGGCCAGGGCCGTTTTATCCGGCAACTCGGCTACAAATATAAACCCAAACACCGAAAGGGCCAGACCAAAATCCACGCTTCTCTCCTTTCTATTTCATTTCATTTATTTCATTTCTTTCTTTTAATCTATTCTATTCTATTCTATTCTATTCAATTCAATTCAATTCAATTCTTTTTTTCATCGGCCAGGTAAGAAAAACAAAAACGAGACCTTTACCCGCTCTCAACAAACCTCGCAAGGCTTGAGAGCGGGTAAAGGTCTCGTTTGCTAAAAAAGTTTAGCCAGTAGCTCCGGGCGTTTTGTGTACGCCAGTCTGTCGAAGCTATTGCAACGGGCCTTTGGCCCGAAAACTACTCCCCTTTGTCCAACTTTTCCTGGCTATTATAACACATTTACTTTGCCTGGGACAAAAGTCTGAAACCTCTAAAATCATTTCAGGGTGTGAGCAAGACTTTGAGATTGCCCCGCCCAAAGGCAGTCTCGAAGGCGGCCAGTCCGGCTTCTAGCTCGAAGCGAGCTGAAATTAGCGGTGTGACCTGCACCAGACCGCGTTCCAAAAGCCGCAAGGCGGGCGCGAACGGGCCACAGCGCGAACCAAGTACCGTAATCTCGTCTACTACGTAAAGGCTGAGCGGCACGCTTGGCTGGCCGTGATAAGTGCTTTTGAGGACGAGAGTACCCCGTGGCCGCACCAGGGCTTTAGCTGTTTCGAGGCCCTCGGCATTGCCAGTACACTCGATTACCACGTCGCATCCGGCCAGATCAGGGTCGGTCTGGGTGTAAAAAGATACGCCTAGCCTTTCGACCAGTTCACCTTTGGCGGGATGCCTCCCCAGAAGACCTACCCATGCTCCAGTCAGGCGTAAAACCTGGCTGACCAACAGGCCTAGCTTGCCATCCCCTACTACTACGGCCCGGTCGGTCGGGCGCAGGTGCAATTGCTCCAAAATCTCGCAAGCTGCCGCGAGAGGTTCGGTAAAGACCGCCTGTTCGTCCAGTACGCTCGGCGGCACGGCCACAAGGTTGACCACCGGCAGACGCAAGAAATTGGCAAAGGCTCCGTCGTGCCGGAAGATGCCCAGGGTCGTGCGGTTCGGGCAGTGCGTCGGGCGATTCGCCCGGCAGGTCGGGCAATGACCGCAGGCGGCGTTGATGTCACCCACTACCCGTCGCCCGATCCAGCCAGCGTCGGCCTGACTGCCCACTTCGACTACCTCGCCCACAAACTCGTGGCCCAGCACGCCCTGGTAAGCCATGTAGCCGCGTGTAATCTCAAGGTCGGTGTTGCAAATCCCGGCCTGGCGCACCCGGATCAGGGCTTCGCCCGGCCCGATCTCTGGTTGCGGGTAGTCCTCCACCAGATGCAACCTTTGGTCAAATACCAATGCTTTCATAATCCACCTGCCCTAAATTTGAACGATACGAAACAACAAGCAAATAATCTATTCCAGAAATGAAACTATAACACCTTCGAGCAAAATGCTATAATGTATTTTAGTAAGCTCTACCTCCCTAAGTATATACTGGCTCGGCATCGTTAAAGTGGCTGAATGGATCAAAATCTTTCAACTTTTAGGATAAAAATGGAAAATAGATTGTCGCCCACCGTCGCTGAACAGAGGAAATACAGCATTTTAGATGTAAGTGCAGCCAGGCAAGTTAGTTTGTTCTGGCTACAGGAAGCCCGGCTTGAGAATGTTATAGAC
>JBBRBE010000209.1:0-10257 GCA_038206175.1 Chloroflexia bacterium | reverse complement strand
AAGAAAAGTTTTTAAGAGCGATAAATGGTGTGTATGCGTTCGCTCGGAGCGGAACTGATAGCATCTTACCACAAAATAAGAGGCGGCACAGCCCACGGCCAGTTAAAACAAAGCGGTTGCAAAACAAAAGCCAGATCGTCTGATCCGGCTTTTTGTTTTTCTTTGGTTGAACCTGCGTGCTACTTGGGCATAAGTTTGAGAGCATCGTAGGAAGGGCGGGTTGACCAATCGGCCCGCAAAAGACCCCAGGGGCCTTTCTCGTCCTGCGGCCCGACGATAGGGGCAAAGTTGAGTTGCCACACTGACATCACTCCCATCCAGGGGTAGGCAGTTTTGGCTCTCTGGAAGGCCCGCACGAGGTACTGCGCCTGGCTCTCCTCGCTAACCAAAGCCCCGTATTCGTAACCGGGAGCCTCGTTTTTGGTCGTCCAACCAAACTCGGTCAGCCAGACCTGCTTGGCTCCGTCGCCGTATTTCTCCATCAGACTCCGCAAGTTCTCGATCCGGCGGAAGTAGAAGGAAGGATGGGTAGTCCAGGGCCGGTTCGGGTCGGTCGGCTTATCAATCGGCCAGAACTCGTCTGGCGAATTGGCCGCGCTGCCGGGATGCGCTCCCAGCACATCGAAATAATTTCGCATTTCGCCGCCGTTGTACTGGTAGCATTGCTCCAAAAACACGGCGTCGTCTACGGCATAACCAGGGTCGTTAATTCCGGTCGGGCTGAGGCCACCGAAGATCACCGCCGCCCAGGGGTCTGCCGCTTTAACGCCCCGGTACGCTGCCTTGAGCGTCTCGATATATGGCCCGACCTGCACTTTGCCGCCGCCGGTTTCGCGCTCGATGTTTTGCTCGTTCCAGACTTCGTAGCCTTCGACCCGGCCCCGGTAACGCTCGGCCAGGCGGCGCATCAGTTCGCCATAAGTAGCAGGATTGGCCGGAAGGCCAGTCGTTCCATTGATGCCCGCCCATTTGGGAGAGCGTACCACACTCAGGATCAGATGAACGTTGTTACGAACGGCGGCGTCTACGGTGCGGTCTAGCTCATCCCACTGATATTGGCCGGGAACAGGCTCGAAACTCTCCCAGCTAAGTTGCTGGCGCACCCAGCTAAATCCGGCCCCGCGCACCAGCCCTAACACCCGTTCTTTATCCATCCCAAAAAGCCAGACGTTCATGCCGTAACCCAGGTGTGCGCTTTTAAGCGGGAACGCTGGCCCGTCGAAACCAGGCTGCACCTTTGGCACACCATTCGCACCCGGCCCACTCAGACTGGCTTCTTTACCGCGAGACTGAAAGGCTCGGACATCGGCCCGCACGTTCAAAGCATCGGCCTGTTGCCGACCCAGCAGGCCCAGCAACACTTCGTAGCGGGTGCCGCGTAATTCCGGGTGATACTCGAACCGCCCGCGCTCGAAATACTGCACGGTATAAGTCTTGCCGTCGGCAGGGTTAAGCTCCTGAAACTCTTCCGAAATCGGGTAGCCGAACTGGGGCAAACCGCCGCTACGCTCCCAATAACCGCGAAAGCCGAAGGCCAGTGAATGACCAGTTTCAGGGAAGTAAAGCCGGTCGCGGTCGTTGGGAAAAGCCGCGATTGGGCCAAAAGCGGGTTGGCTGTCCCGCCCGGCAGTCAGAGTGCGGCCCAGCAAGCCCAACAACACGGCGTACTTGCTCCCTACGTTTTCCGGGTGATACTCGAAAACCGCCCGCTCGAAGTATTGCGTGACGTAAAATTTGCCGATCTCGGTTGGCGAACGCTGCAAAAACGGCTCGCTGATCGGGTAGCCGTATTGCTCAAGGCCACCGTTACGCTCCCAGTAAGTCTTGAAGGCTCCACTGGTGTAATGCCCGGTCGAACTCCAATAGGCTACATCAAGAGGAGCGGCGGCTTCCACCGCCGAAGCGGGCAGGGCCGCCAGCAGCCCACCCCACAGGCTCAAAAGTGCCAGGCTCACCAGAGCCAGTTGATTTTTAACTCCCCACCGGGGGCCAGCTTTACAAGCTTGCATGGTTGCCAAGCCCTTTCTATTCTTTAATGTAACTGTTCACCCAGCCTCACTGCTGTCACGCCCTGTCATTCTGAGCGTAGCGAAGAATCTAGATTCTTCGCTACGCTCAGAATGACAGGGCTGAATAGTTACTCTTTAATTACGTTTTTTCAGTCTCTCAGTAGAAAATAGGGTTAATTGTTACAATCCGACACCCATATTTCGAGACAAGGGTATTAATATAACGTACCAGGATTAGGCCGGTTCTGCTAAAAGAGGTCAGCCGGGCCAAATCTGGTAGGTTAGTAAAAAAGGCAAGCCCGGCAGAAAGGGCTGTTCGCTCTCGCCAGGGCGAGGGCAAAGTCGGGTTCTGCCCTTTTCTTCCTCGCCCTGTTCGCTCTCGCCGCGAAACTTCCTAATTAAGGGGTTAAGTGGTAAAATAAGGTCAGGCCGGCAGGAAGCATGTAACGCGCATTGGACAGGATTTTGCGGCCCGAAGCTTATTTTTAAATCGGCACTCCTCCCAAAGAACCTGAAGCGAGGGAAATAGTATTATGGCGACTCGTAGTTTAGATCACCATAACCACGAGAATAGAGACGGCGATGAAAAAATAACGCCGGTTATCGAGGAATATTTAGAGTCAATCTTAAACCTCACGAACGAAGGCAAACCGGCAATCGGGGCGCGGCTGGCCGAGCGCATGAACGTCAAACCGGCGACCGTATTTGGCACAGTCAAGCGGCTCAAAGACGAAGGTTATGTCACCGTAGATGAGAGCAGCAAAGAGATCAGCCTGACCGAAAGTGGGCGTGAAGTGGCAATTTCGCTGACGCGCCGCCATCGCCTGGCCGAACGCTTGCTGGTAGACGTGCTGGGCCTGAGTTGGGCCGATGCCCACGACGAAGCCTGTGAACTCGAACACGCGATCTCGCCCAAAGTCGAACAAGCTCTAACCGCCTTTCTGCACAATCCCCAGACCTGCCCGCACGGCAACCCGATCCCCGGTAGCGGGGCTATCGTTGACCCGGCCAGTCTGCCCTTGCGCCTGGCGACGATAGATAGCGAGGTAGCCGTTTCGTACATCAGCGAGGAAGCCGAACACGAGCCAGGGTTGTTGCAATACTTGCAAGAAGTTAATCTTGTGCCGGGCGAAAAGCTGCGGATCAAGGGCATTTCGCCTTTCTCCGAGACGCTGGTGGCGGTCAACGCCTCAGGCCACGAAGTTAATATCGGCCTTAAAACTGCTCAGAAAATCTGGGTCGTGCCGGTCTAGTTCCGCCGGACGACGTGGAGCCTGGTACCAAGGTATAATATAGGCTCGGATGCTGAGCGGTATTTTGCTTGCCTTAGAACTCAGCATCAACTTTTTTAGATAGGATTTGAGATGATCAACGAAGAACGTTTGCGTACCCTCTTGCTCGAACTTTGCAGCATAGACAGCGAATCTCGCCAGGAACGCGGAGTAGCCCAGAAGCTCAAAGCCGAAATGGAAAGCCTCGGCGCGACAGTCGAAATTGACGGCGCGGGCGAAGCGATTGGAGGCGACACGGGGAATGTAGTTTGCCGTTTACCGGGCAATACGCCTGGCGCACTGCCGATTTTCCTGGCCGCGCATATGGATACGGTCGTGCCGGGGGTGGGGGTTAGCCCTGTCCTGGAAGGTAATATTATCCGTTCTAACGGCAAAACCGTGCTGGGCGGAGACGACAAGAGCGGGTGCGCAATTATTGTGGAAGCCTGCCGGGTGATGACCGAGCAGAATTTACCGCACGGCCCTATCGAAGCGGTTTTTACAATTTGTGAAGAAGTTGGCCTCCTGGGAGCTAAATTCCTGGACGTCAGCCGCCTTTCCTCGACTTACGGCCTCGTGCTGGACAGCGATGACCCCGGCTTTCTCTTTACTCAGGCTCCCGCCGCAGACAAGATGGAATGGACGATTCACGGCCTGGAAGCCCACGCTGCGATGGCTCCCGAAGAAGGCATCAGCGCGATTAAGATTGCCGGAGAAGCCCTGGCCGCGATGAAACTAGGCAAGGTTGACCACGAAACAGTGGCGAATATCGGCTCGATCCAGGGCGGCGGGCCGACCAATATTGTCCCCAACAAAGTTGTCCTTAAAGCCGAAGCCCGTAGCCTGAGCGTCCCAAAGCTGGAAGCCCAGGTGCAACATATGGACGAATGCTTCCGGGAAGCCGCCGCCCGCTACAAAGTGAGCGTAGGTGGACAGGAACGAACCGCCCGTGTCGAGTTAGACCACCAGCGCGAATACGAAGTGATGGATGTGGCGACGGACAGCCCAATTGTCCAGTTAGTGCTGCAAGCGGCCAGCAATCTCCACCAACAGGTCGAGGCAATGCCGATGATGGGCGGGTGCGACGCGAACGTTTTGAATGGCAAGGGTCTTACCTGTGCCAACCTGGGTACGGGCATGCGGGCAATCCATACCGTCAACGAATGGCTGGACGTGCGCGACCTGTACAAATCGGCTAATATCGTGCTGGAAATTGTCCGGCTCAACGGGCAGAGTAGTAGTAACGGAAGCGGGCGGCAGGAATGATCGAGTTGGCTGATTTGCGGCTGGCCCAGGGCCGCTTGCAAGGCGTTGCGGCTCGCCCGCCCCTGGTACTATGTCCCAGCCATAGAGCTGACCGGCTGCTTTATTTCAAGCCTGAAAGCTTTCAGCCGATGGGCGCGTTCAAGTTACGCGGAGCTTACAACAAAATCGTCGCCCTTTCGCCGGCAGAAAGGGAACGGGGCGTAATCGCTTATTCGAGCGGCAACCACGCGCAGGGGGTAGCCTATGCCGCCCGCGAACTAGGAGTGCGGGCCGTGATCGTAATGCCGGGCAACGCGCCAAAGGTCAAACTGGATAGCACGGCAGCCCTGGGAGCCACTATTGTGATGGTCGGCAACAGCAGCGAGGAACGCCGGATCAAGGCCGAGGAGTTAGCCGCCGAACACGGCTATGTAATCGTGCCGCCCTACAACGACGAGACGCTGATCGCCGGGCAGGGTACGGTCGGTCTGGAAATCCTGGAAGATTTGCCCGATGTCGAGACGGTACTGGTGCCGGTCGGAGGCGGTGGGCTGATCAGTGGGATTGCGGCGGCTCTTAAGTTAAGCCGACCGGCGATCAAGGTAATCGGGGTGGAACCGGAGCTGGCGGGAGACGCTCAGGCCAGTCTGCGGAGCGGTCAGATCGTAGATTTTTCGCCCGCCCAGACCAGTCAGACGATTGCAGACGGTTTGCGTACTCAGCATGTGGGAGATATTACCTTTGCCCATATTCAAGCGTTTGTGGACGACATCGTGACGGTGAGCGAGTCTGAGATTCGGGAAGCGGTGCGGCGGTTAGCGTTCGGGGCGCGGCTGGTGGCCGAACCAAGCGGAGCCGTCACCTTTGCGGCTTTCCTGTTCCACC
Organism: Chloroflexia bacterium; assembly: GCA_038206175.1. Taxonomy (GTDB): domain Bacteria; phylum Chloroflexota; class Chloroflexia; order Chloroheliales; family Chloroheliaceae; genus 54-19. The sequence goes on along the minus strand of JBBRBE010000209.1, from coordinate 4,847 downwards.
GGGCCGAGCTACCGGCTACCCGGCTAAACGTGGCGGTTATCAGTGGCGGCAATATTGAGCCGCAAATGCTGGCCGACATACTGGTCGAGCCGAGCCTGGCAGGGATGGTCGGGTGATGCAACAATACGCTAGTAGTTTCAAGTTTAAGGAAAATGTGGCAATCCCTTCCAGCGTGAGCTTTCTTTTCGGCCTGGCCGCGCTGGTTATTGCAGTTGCGGCGGCTCTAAAAGCTGGCGATGGCCTCGTCTGGCTGGTGTTGTCGCTGGCGGCACTGGGTTTAGCCGGAATGTTGTTTTACTTCGTCTATATTTCGCTACGCTACCGGCAAATTATTACGGTCACGCCCCAGGAAATTTCAAGCCAGAGCCGGGCTTACGGCCTCAAGAAAATCCAGTGGCGCGAGATTACAGACATCCGCGAAGTGCAAACCCGGATCGAAAAAGTGCGCTCGGCGGCTCCACTGGTCGAAGTCATGCTTTCACTTTATCTGAACTTGCCTTTTCAATCCGGCGGCGAACGGCGCGGCCTGTTGCAATTCGAGGCCGGGCCAGAGCGCAATATCGCTATTCGGCAGCATCTGATCTACCCGCACCGCCTGGACGAACTGCGCCAGGCGATCTTTCGCTTCGCTCCTACGCCTGCCCGCAACCGCGAAAGCGATGGCGGCGAGTTTCTTAAAATTAATTCTAATAATTAAGGGTTCAGGAAGGTAATCTGATAAGGTAAGGTTTGAATAAAAGCAAGCCTTTACCAGATTACCTTCCTGAACCCGGCCTCTTAACGCTAAACTCTCTACAAAAATATGCTCTGGATTATTGGCTTTCGGCGCACAAATAAAAGATTATGGCTGGGCCAGATCACCTGTCGGCGTTGCCTGCAAAGGCGGCTTCACCAGCTAAACGAAGAAGCCGAATGGGGAACCCTTTTCTTTGTGCCGATTGTGCCGATCCGCCGCGAACGATTGCTGGTCTGTCAGACCTGCGGCTTACCCACCAAACTCACTAAAATTGAAGTCCAACAGCTAATGGCCGAGGTGCCGAGTATGGTACCGCCGGAGCGATAAATTACTGCTTAACTTTCTAAAGCAGAGGATGTATCAGGGTCAGAAGGGGTTTCGACCGATGCTCTTTCCTGGGTGGCTTCGGCCCGCCATCGGTTTAGACGCTCGTTTAACTCGGCCTCGTACCCGCGCTCGGTCGGCTCGTAATAGCGTTTGCCTTCGAGTGAGGCGGGCAAGTTTTGCTGGTAGACAAAACCCCCTGCGTAATCGTGGGCGTATTTGTAGCCTTCGCCGTAGCCAAGATTTTTCATGAGGCCGGTCGGGGCATTGCGCAGGTGGAGCGGCACCGGATCGTTTCGGCTGTTCTGCACATCGGCCTGCACGCTTTTGTAGGCGTTGTAAATCCGATTACTCTTGGGAGCCGTCGCCAGGTAGACCGCACACTCGGCCAGAGCCAACGCGCCTTCCGGCATTCCCAGAAAGTGCATAGCCTGTTGCGCCGCCATTGCCACTGGCAAAGCCTGCGGGTCGGCCAGGCCAATATCCTCGCTTGCCATCCGAATCAGCCGCCGGGCGACAAATAGAGGGTCTTCGCCGCTTTCCAGCATGCGGGCCAGCCAGTAAAGGGCGGCGTCCGGGTCGCTTCCTCTTACCGATTTGTGTAAAGCTGAAATGATGTCGTAGTGTTGCTCTCCGCCTTTATCGTACTGTAAAGCTCGTCGCTGAACCGCATTTTCAAGCAGAGCGGCATCAATCGTCAGTGGTTGACCGGGAGAGCGTTCGGGTGCAGACGACACGGCCAGTTCAAGCATATTGAGCGAGGCGCGAGCGTCGCCGTTTGCCAGGTTCGCCAGAAAATCCTCGGCTTCCGGCTCTAGCCGAATATTCTGACCCCCCAGGCCCCGTTTAGGGTCGGCTAAAGCCCGGCGCAAGATCAGCTTAACTTCGTCATCGCTGAGCGCACGCATCGTGTAAACGCGAGAGCGCGAAAGCAAAGCGGCGTTTACCTCGAAAGAGGGGTTTTCGGTGGTCGCGCCGATCAGCGTAACTGTACCGTTTTCAACTACCGGCAAAATCGCGTCTTGTTGAGCTTTGTTAAAGCGGTGGATTTCGTCAATAAAAAGGACGGTACGTTGGGCCTGGGCTTGCCGACGCTGGCGGGCTTCGACGACGACCCGGCGGAGATCGGCAACCCCGGCAGAAGTGGCACTGAGGCGGGAGAAATAAGCTCTGGTGAGGCGGGCAATTACTTCGGCCAGGGTAGTCTTGCCGACACCGGGTGGCCCCCATAAAATGATCGAGCTTAGCCGGTCGCTTTCGACCGCCCGGCGCAGGGCCGCCCGTGGGCCGGTCAGGTGTTCCTGGCCGACAAATTCATCAAAGGAAAGCGGACGCATCCGGGCCGCCAGAGGTGCATCGGGCGGCAGGTCGAGGCTATCGCCCGGCGCATCGGGGCGGTTGGGCGCGGGTTCCTCCTCGAAGAGGCGGCTTTGGGTCATCTGCCCGGCCCGGCTAAATTAGTGGAAGGCGCACGCTACTGAGCGTTCCTACCAGGCCCAGCATTATGCGAAGCATCATATAGGCGAAAATAAAGGAAAAAAGGTCTAAGCCTTTAATGACCGGCAACAGAGTACGAAAGGGCGCAATAATAGGCTCGGTCATGCTCACCAGGATGCGGAAAAAAGGGTTCTGGCCCAACGGCGGCACGGCCACGACTACCCAGGACATAATCAGCATCACCAGCAAGGCGATAGACTCGATGTAGAGCAAAACATATACTATCGAAGGAAAAACACTCATCCTCTATTTCCTTTTCTCCTGAGACTGGCCGAACCCTTTTATCTGCCGCCCGGAAAACTAGCGAACACTACCGGCGATAGCTCCTTGCAGGGCGTAAATCACAAACACGACGATCATGGGCGAGAAATCGAAGCCACCCATACCACCGCCCACCAGTCGCCGGACCGGGGCTAAGACCGGCTCGGTGATAGTCTGCAAGATTTGGGTAATCCCATTGCGCCCCATCGGGTCTACCCAGGACAAGAGCGACCGTACAATAATAGCAATCGCCAGGGCATTTAATAAAAAGAGAATAGCTGTAATCATTTTACCAGACTCCGTTTAAGCTTGCGTCTCTCTCAGCATAACCTACTAAATCTTCTTGATCAAGCCAGTTCGTAAAGCTGCGGGTTCATGAACTTGACCAGGGCATAGACCAGAATAGATTCGTAGGCACTTTGGCGAGTACGTAAATTTTTACTTAGATGACCGAGTGAACCGCCCGCTTGCTTGCTATGCTTGACCCCAAAAAGCTGGTCGGTAGCATCACCAAGTTCCAGGCCCGCTTCCAGGTCGCGCACAATCGGCGGCGGTAGAGGCATATTAAGACCTCCCCCGGCAGAGTAAGCTCCATTTCGGTCGGCAATCACACACCAGGCACAGGTATACAACCCATCTTCTAGCCGGATTACTCCACCCTCAATGCCGATACCCCAGTGGGCCTCCGGCAGGGCCGCCAGGACTGCCCGCGCCCGGCCCAGCGCACCGCGTCGAGTTTCTTCCTCGCCTATCGGCTGGTCGCTCACGCCACTGGCAACGTCCAGGCTGCGCACCTCGACCGAACTTACTCCCGGCAGCAGCCCTTCACCAACCGCTTGCCGCAAAACCGTCTCGGCGGCCCCGACTTTAACCGGGTTACGCGAGCCGACTACCACGATTAGCGAGGCCGATGCGGTACTTTCCAAAACGATACTCCTTTCATTCTACGCACTCCAAATTCTAAAGTTTTCTCCTGCATCAGGCTTCGGCCAGCCTTTAATTATACTCTCATCGAGGCTACCGCTAGGAGCTAACACTCCCGTCACGAAGTCGCCAGCCTTTAAGCTGCTTGTAGCTCAAGGTGTCCCACCACGGGCCATTCCAGTTGTCCGAATGGAATTCGATCAGTTGCAAATCCGCCGCGAGGAAAGGGCCGGATGGCATATTCTCAAACAGATAGTTACAAAGACCCTCGAATTGAACCAGTAAGCCCGGTTCGGACGGCACGTCGGCCATACCCAGCGTGAAATGTGGATAAAAGGTCGGGCCGGTGCCTTCGCTCCAGGAAAAGCGGCAATCTGGCGCAATAAACGGTTGCACAACCCCTCGCACTCCAGCCTCTAGCTCCATTATCGGCCCGGCCCGTTCGAGCATTGCCAGCACGCTAGGACTACTCCCGGCCTGTTTGTGAGTATAAACTTGGCTAAAGCCGGTCGAGAAAGCCGCTAGGCGGGCAAAAAGAGCATCCAGGCCGGGCAGGAAATCGGCGGGTGTCGCACCGTCGGCCAGTTTAGTAAAACCTTTGACGGTGCAATGTACCATAAACTTACCCGCCGCCTTCGCCCCAAACTCGGCGGCTAAGACCTGGTGGGCCAGACTAAACGGGTACATCAGGGCAGGCGGCGGGATCAGGTAAAGGCCGTAGCAGGGATAAGTCATCTCGCTTCCTTCTGTCTGATCTGGTTTGTTTCGTTTCTAAAATTCACCGGGTTAATTCTATCACAACTCGCTCAGGGCGTGTCTAGCCGGTAAAGCTGAATTTCGCCGATAGTCGTAACGAAAGTAAAGCCCGGTGCGCCTTTATGCTCGTAAAGTGGGGTGAACGAGGCCGGAGCCTGGCGAGGGTAGAGCAACAGGTAGTTAGCACCGTAGCGGTGGGCCAGTTGCAGGTTTGTTTCGAGCGAGTCGCTGGTGAGAACGAGCGAGGGCCGACCGTTGATGTACATCCAGGCCGGAGCGTCTGGCACGAGGGCCAGGGCGGTCGGGTCGTTCGCCTGGAACCATTCGCCGACGGCCCTGTTCTGGTTGT
>JBBRBE010000208.1:0-10429 GCA_038206175.1 Chloroflexia bacterium | reverse complement strand
AGCGAAGAATCTTCTTGAAAAAGCAAAATTGTGAGCATTAAAGAAGATTCTTCGCTACGCTCAGAATGACATGGTACGACCGGACGAAGCTGTCTGAATAGTTAAGAATTACGTACCTTTCTAGTGACGAGCGGTACTAAGTCCGGCAAGTCACCAGTAGGGCTATGCGTTTAGTTCAAAGTCAAAAGACTTTTGAGGGGCTTTTTACCCTCACCCATAGATTATTAGGCTCAAAGCAAAGTTGAGGTAAACGCATAAGCCCTTAGTCACCAGTAGCATATCTTGACAATGTAACTCTAATCAGTATAACTAAAACAGACATCAGGTACATTAACACAATCTCCAAATCTCATAATTTCACTGCTTACGTATTTTAACCTGGCTCTTGTTCTAACCAGGTGTTAAATTGAGTGTATTTTAGCTCCCTGAGAATTTAATACAAACTTACGCTGTCATTCAGTAACGACCCGTCTTTGCCAGACGATAATCCCTCCGCACCACAAAACTCAACGCCCGATCAAATCCCGGTTACTCCAACTTTATCACCTATAAATCCATTACCCCCTGGTGTTGTGGCCCCACCTGTTGCGACACCTACCAAGAAATAATCCATAGAGAATACATTTATGCCATTGACGCAAACACGTTGCAATTCTTCAATTTTGGCTCTTATTAATTAGCTTCCGACCTGACCCTTCGAGGGCCGCAGGGTTTTGCGGTAGAAATCGGCCTGACGTACTACTCGCATTCCGGCCCGTTGATAGAGCCGGGTGGCCCCGGTCAGGCTTTCGGCATCCACGCCCAACCCGGCTTTGAGGATTCCACGCCGGTAAAATTCCCCAAAAGCATTTTGCAAGAGAGCCATGCCGAGTCCGTGCTTGCGCCAGGGTCGGCGTACCGCCAGGCTTCGCACATAGCCCTGGTCGGGGTTTTCCACTGTAGAAGGGTAGCAGACACAGATACCCGCCGGTTCATTTCCATCGAAGGCCAGAAACCACAGGCCAGGGTCGAAATGCGGTTCGGATTTGATGTTTTGGTGCAGGTACTCTTCGAGCGTCAGAGGGGTGAAACCCCACATATCGGCGAAAGCTTCTTGCCTGGTGCGCCAGACCGTTTCCTCATCCTGCCCGGCCTGAAAAGTTCGCACGGTTATCCCGGCAGGCCATTGTGGGGTGGGCGGTAGCTCGGTAATATCAATCTGCATGCGCCAGAAATGCCGCACCAGCCGATAACCGTCAGCTTCTAACAGCTTTTTGTTAATTTCGTCCTTGCTCCAGATAACTTCTTGCAAAAAGATTTCGGCATTTGGGGCCGCACCGCTCATTTCCTGCTCGACCCGCTCTTCGGCCAGCCGCATCAAAGCCTGGGCCACCTGGGTATCGGGCCAACCAGGAGCGAGGTAAACTTCTAGCTCGAACTGAGCGTGGTTCTCCTGGTCGTCGTGAAATTCCGAATAAGCCACCAGTTTATCGTCGTCGGCCCAGGCCAGGCGGGTATTCCGGGCCAGATCGAAGCCTGGCCCTTCCCAGGAACTCCGCACCATCGCTTCATCGCTGTCGGGCTGGCCGTATTCCGCCACGGCACAATCGTTGAGAAGTTTTGTAACCGCCGTAATATCCCCGGCTTCAAGCCGGGCCGAGCGCACGAGATATGTTTGGGCAGAGGTCGAAACTTGATCTTGCATGAGAAAAGCAACTCCTTTAAGGGTTAGTTAGTAGAACTCGCTCTAATTATAACTGGATTTGAGAAACTTCTAAACTTAGCGACCGCCGCTTACCGCCAGAATTGAACCGTTGCAATAAGAGGCTTCCTCGGACAGGAGCCATAAAATCGCGTGGGCGATTTCCTCCGGTTGGCCCGCCCGTTGCATCGGGATGCGGCTGGCGAAACGTTGGACTCGTCCGGCGTCGCCCATCTGGGCGTGAATTTCGGTGTCAACCAAACCGGCACTGACGCAATTAACCCGGATGCCTTCATTTGCTACTTCTCCGGCCAGGCCAAAAGTAAAAGTTTCGACGGCAGCTTTGGAAGCGGCGTAATGCACAAATTCGTTCGGGCTGCCGTGCTGGGCGGCCCGCGAGGAAATGTTGACGATAGCTCCGCCCTGACCGCCCGAAGCAAGCGACATTCGCTTCACCGCTTCGCGGGCGCAAATAATCGTCCCAAGCACGTTAACTTCCAGTAGACGGCGCAAATTCTCGGTCTCAAGCTCGGCCAGTCGCCCGATTTTGCCGGTAATGCCGGCGTTGTTCACCAGACCGACCAGCGGGCCAAGTTCGCCGGTGGCTCGCTCGAACATTGCCTTTACGGCTGCCTCATCGCTAACATCGGCCTCGACTGCTATCGCCTGGCCGCCGCTCTCCCGAATACCTTTAACAATCTGGTTAGCTCGTTCGGCCTGGGTGGTGTAATTCACACACACAGCATAACCTTTTTGGGCCGCCAGTTGCGCCGTAGCCGCCCCGATGCCGCGACCACTACCAGTGACGATTACCAGACCTGACATTATTTTTCTCCTGCATATTATAGGATTTAGCGAAGAAGGGTGTAAAATCTAAGCCCAACCGAAAGTTACTGAATTTGGGCGGCCTCGATCATGGTGCTGGCAAGTAATTCGTAAACACAAGCCCAGGCCAGGCGAGTTTCAGGGGTAAAATTTGGCCCCAGGCATTTTTCCAGCATCGCTATCAGGGCCTGTTCAAGAGTAAGATAATGTTCTTTTCTGACGCCGTAGCCAGCGTGTCGTTCGCCCAGATGTTCGATCAGCGGCGTCAGGTCTTCCATCTGGTCGAGGCTGTTAACGGCCCACCCACAACAGTTCCATCAGTTTACGCCACTGCTCCTCCTCATCAGTTTTAAACAGCACCCGCAGTTGAGGGTCAAGTCGAAAAACTTCCTGATAAAAAAATTGAGCAGCCTGATTTGAAACCGGCCAAATGTAAGTATTAAAGGAAGTTTGAACCAGTTTATTTTGTTCGACCGTTGTCATTACTGCTCTCCAAATTTTATATTACAACTTGACTTCTACAGACCTAAATCTTCCAACAAGGCTTCCAGGCCGAGCGGTTGGCCGGTCGCCTGCCTGATTTTATCAGGCCAGTCGAGCGTAGCACCGGAGGTATAATAATTCTTTTGCAGGAAAGTAAAGACTGCGGCCCGGCCCGCCGTATCCAGTTGAAAAAAAGGCCCGAATTGCCCCCGCAATTGCTTATGGGTCTGGGCGGCGATCATTTCGGCGGTGAGGTAATTCTGGCGGTAGAGTGGATGGGTGGTTGGAAAGGAAACGGCAGCCCAGCGCGGAGTAAGATCGAGTGGTATTTTAAGGTAATGGCTTTCGTGTTCGGCTAACAATTTGTCCAGGTCGGTAGCCGGATTGTCGTAAGCTTCGATCTCGAAATGAGCCTGAGCCATCAGATTCCGCAAGCGCAGGATACGGCGAAGGTTGTTTTCCTGGTGGTAGTGGGCCAGGGCCGCCGCAGGTAAGCCGGTAGTGCGGGCCAGCCATTCGGGGTGGTGGGTGAAATAAGCCAGAATTTCAGCCATTCCCTCGTTGAACGGCCCCCACTCTCGTTTGAGCAAATAGGTACTCTGGCCGTTGAAGGCTCCGTGCAGACCGTGGCCGAACTCGTGGACGAGGGTGCGGAACGACGCGTAACCGTCGCTGAGCTTGCCTACAATCCGCATGTCGTCCGGTACTCGAATCGTGAAGCACAAACCGCCATAGGGAATATCTTGCGAGATGAACTGAATCGGCAGGCGGGCCGGGTCGAGACCAAACTCGGCCAGCAGCGCGTTGACCAGGCCGATTTGTTTTTCGCGGCGAAAAGGCTCGTCGGGCAGTCCGGCCCGGCGTTCGGCCAGCCATTGTAAATCCCAGGGCTGCACCTTATCCCAGCCCCATTCCTGGCGGGCTTCATTTAGAAAGGTTTTATAAGCATTTGCCGTCAGGTCTTCCAGCCGGGCGAAAAGAGCCAGCAATTCGGTTCGCTCGAAACCAAGTAGGGCCAGATGCATCTGGGCATAGGTAGCATAGCCGAGACGCCGGGCTTCTGCGTTCCGTAACTCCATCAGGTGCGCCACCTGGGGAGCCAGTTCGACCGAAAGAGGTTGCAAAGCGTGCAGGTAGAGATTTTGCCGATAGGAGCGGTCGGGGTGACAGCGCAAGAGGCGGTTTAGCTCGCTACGGCTACCGGGATTTGAAGTCTGGTTTGAGGTGGCAAGCGGAGCGAGCGGGGAAGCTTGAGGCAGGCCGGGCCGGAAAGTCAGCAGTCGCTCGTTTAACCGGTTGCGTAACTCGTACAGGGCCGGTTGCAACGAAACCTGACTTTCCAGGCTGGCCCGTGCGAATAGCACCAGTCGCCGGTGCAAGTCCGGGGCAATTGGGCGACTCAGCCAGCTTTGGACGGTGGATTGGTAAGCCGGGTCGGTCAGCAGGGCCAGCATGGAGTCGTGCAAATCGCTAATATCGCCGACCGGGTGGCCGATGTAGCGGTTGAACGAAGCACTGTTATAAGCTACCGAAAGCTTTTCCAGGCGGGTTTCCAGCACATCCAGCCAATCCCGTAAACGGCTTTCACTTTGAATCAGCCCTTTAGCGGACGTGACAGGCGGGTTGGGAAGAAAAGAATAAGGCGGTAGAAAGCTAAAACCATCGCCTTTCATCTCACACTCCCTCTATCAAGCGCACCTATCCACAACGGTTAGCGGTTAACCACCGGGCTAAATTTAGCCATCTGGCAATTCTGCCGCCTAGCCACCAATTGCTAAACCTTACCCGCCAATCTGGGACATCGAGCGTTTGGTGCGCTTGAAGGCTTCACCATCGTTAATGTGATGCTTCATTTCTTTCTTCCAGACCGCCCGCCGGATCGTTTCTTCCAGCACTTCGTCGCTCGAACCATCGCGCAAAACTGTTTTAAGGTCGGTTTCGATATGAGCAAAAAGGCAGGTGCGGAGCATTCCTTCGGCGGTGATGCGGATGCGGTCACAGGCCGAGCAGAAAGGATGGCTGACCGGGTTTATAAAGCCCATCTCGCCAATGCCATCCTGGAAGCGATACCTGGTCGAAGTCTCGGCAGGGTCGCTGCTAGGAACCAGCACCATTGGCATGACTTCCCGCTCGATAATCGCTTTAATCTCGTCGCCGGACAACACGCTCTGGCGATCCCACAACTCATCGGCGTCGAGCGGCATAAACTCGATGAAGCGGATCACGTAGGGTTTGCGGCGGGCCAGCAAAGCAAACGGCACGATCTCGTCCTCGGTAAAGCCTCGCATTGCCACGGCGTTTACTTTGATCGGGCTAATCTGGGAATATTTTTCCAGTTCTTCCAGACCTTCCAGAACTTTGTGCAGCGAGTCGCGACGGGTTAGCTGAAAGAACTTATCCCGCAACAGGCTATCAATGCTAACATTTATGCGCGTCAGGCCCGCCTCGGCCAGAGGGCGGGCGAGGTCTTTGAGCAGGTAGCCATTGGTGGTGAGGCTGAGGCTTTTAAGACCCTCGATCCGGTGCAGCGTCTCGATTAGCCTGGGCATATCTTTGCGGACAGTGGGTTCACCGCCGGTAATGCGTACCTGCTCGATGCCCATGCTTACCAGCAGGCGGGTCAGCCGTTCAATTTCTTCAAAGCTTAGAATTTCTTGCCGCTTGAGCCACTGCAAGCCTTCGGCGGGCATACAATAGACGCAGCGAAAGTTGCATTTATCGGTAATCGAAATGCGGACATTTTTGATCAGCCGCCCGTAAGCATCTTTTAGCGGCGTTCGCGTCGGTTCCACTCTCGTAACTTCAATTTCGGACTTCATATTATAATCGTCAATCTCTTTCCGGCCCCTTGCTGACCTTACTTACCTTGCCCAAACACCCTGTTTGTAACGGTCCTGTGTGCTATTTATACTTAGAATTTGAGTTTAATTCTAGCACTCCCCCGAAAGGCTGTAAAGTTTGTGCTATGTAGAAAGAAACGCTATAATGTGCAATTGTGCGTTTGGTCACACTGGTGGCCCCAACTGTGCCTTATACTTAGAAGTGAGTTATAGCGGCGAAAAGGATTTATAGGTAGACTCGAAGGCGATGTTAAGCGAACTATCCGGCACAACTCAAGATTTGATCGGAAGATTGACGGCTCAGCTCAAGCCCGCCGGTCTCATCAGCCCGGCCATTGCCAGGGCCGCCCTGGTGCGGGCTGCCGAATATAGCGGCGAGTTGCATTCCACGACCGACCAGTTCTGGGATACCCGCGATAGCCTGGAAAATTTGGTGCTGGGTAAATTTACCTATTCCACTGCCGCCGGTTTGTTGCCCGGCACGACGCTTGAACAACACGGTGCGCTCGAATATCACGCCCGCGCTATCCTCGGCGTGCTGGACGACCAGTACGTCGTTGACCGCCTCGATCAGGTCTTGAACGGACGACCGCTTAACCTGATGGGTTATATTTCTGGCGGCACAAGCGAACGTGGGCAGGTAGCTTTCCAACTCGATCCTGAGCTTTTGTATCAGGCTGTACCCCAAAGCGACCGCATTTACGATGCCGTGCGACGCTGTGCCTACGCCCTGGTGCAATCGGGCCTTTCGCCTCGTAAGCCGGTCGCTTTCCACGCCGAGATCAACAACCGGGTTGGCTTCAGTGCCTGCTGCAAACAAGAGCATGATTTACTCAAAGCGGTGGGTGTAGACGCCGCCGCTTTGCCCCTGTACAAAGCCCAGGTCTATCTGACTATGCCCCAGGTGCTGCCCCTGAACGAAGATTTACAAACTGCCGAACTTTTTCGCTACGACCTGGGTTACTGGGCCGGGCTTTAGCGCAAGTATTATCCCCTTTTCGCCCAGGCTGTCCGAGCCAGGCTTTACTCTTCACACCCTCTCTTGCCCGGTTACGTCCGGTCTTGCCTGTCACGCCCTCTCTTGCCATGTCATTCTGAGCGTAGCGAAGAATCTTCTTCCATAGGCAATATTTACCCTAGTCAAGAAGATTCTTCGCTACGCTCAGAATGACAAATCCTTACCCGGTGCGACAAATCGCTGGCGGTCGTGAGCGGGCATACTCGGCGTGGAAAGGTCGTGAGCGGGCATACTCGGCGTGGAAAGGGTGGTCTAAAGGCTAAGGAACATTTCACAGATTGCGAATTATTCAGGTAATTCTTAATTAGATGGTATATTTAATACATTGCAAAATTATTCCCGGCGGCTCTTTGGTCAAGCCGCCTAGAGCTTTGGGTAAAATGCCCAAAAAACAAACGCTTTTTTTCGGCTTTTTTGTACATTTACAACAAAGGAACGGCTGGCTAAGATAAGGTTTGTTGAAAGTGTACAAAGCGTACAAAAAGAATCCTGCTTTATTTTCCACCATAGTTTAACGTATAGAGCGAGTATCAAATTCACAACAAGGAGATAGGAATGTCGTCATTACCCACTGGAGCCAATCCTCGAAGCTGGGCCGTTGCGGAAGTTAGCCGCCGCACGCCTCGCACCTTTGGCTATCCAACCGGCAAGGATGGAGCCGCCGTCCCGGTTTCCGAAATTTTCGGCAGCAACACCTTTAATACAAAAGCCATGAAGGACAAGCTGCCCAAGCAGATTTATAACAAGTTGCAGGAAACTATCAAGCGCGGAGCCAGACTGGACAAGGCGGTGGCTAATGAAATTGCGCACGCAGTCAAAGAATGGGCTATCGAAAACGGCGCAACCCACTTTTGCCATTGGTTCCAGCCGCAAACGGGCCTGACTGCCGAAAAGCACGATGCCTTTTTGACCTTTGACGATGAAGGACAGCCTATCGAGCGGTTTAGCGGGTCGCAACTGATCCAGAGTGAGCCGGATGCATCGAGCTTTCCTTCCGGCGGGATGCGGGCAACTTTCGAGGCCCGCGGCTATACGGCCTGGGACCCGTCCAGCCCGATCTTTATCGCGGAAGAACCCAACGGCAAGACCCTGTGCATTCCTTCGGTCTTTATTTCTTATCACGGTCAGGCGTTGGATAACAAAACGCCGCTTCTTCGCTCGATGGAGACTTTGAATACCAGCGCCCTCAAGGTGTTAGGGTTGTTTGGTAGCAAAGCCACCCGCGTAGTGCCGACCCTCGGCCCAGAGCAAGAGTATTTCTTGATAGATTACGCTTTTTATGCCATGCGGCCCGACCTGATTTCGGCTGGCCGTACCCTGGTCGGAGCCAAGCCGCCAAAGGGCCAGGAGCTTGAAGACCATTATTTCGGCTCGATCCGCGACCGGGTGCAGGCTTACATGCAGGAAGTGGAGTACGAGCTTTACAAGCTGGGCATACCGATCAAAACCCGCCACAACGAGGTCGCGCCGAGCCAGTTTGAAACCGCCCCGATTTTCGAGGAAGTGAACGTAGCCGCCGACCACAACCAGATGACGATGGAGATGTTACGTGCGGTGGCCCGCCGCCACAACTTCGCCCTCTTGCTGCACGAAAAACCCTTCGCCGGTATCAACGGAAGCGGCAAGCACAACAACTGGTCTATGCAGGACGACCTGGGCAACAATATGCTCGAACCAGGCAAAACTCCCAGCCAGAACTTGCAATTCCTGGTCTTCCTGGTCGCGTCGCTCAAGGGTGTTCACAAGCGGTCGGGCCTGATGCGGGCGGCTATCGCCAGTTCCGGCAACGACCACCGCCTGGGCGCGAACGAAGCACCCCCGGCCATCATTTCAGCCTTCCTGGGCGAACAGCTTGATGGTATTCTCAACGATATTGAGAAGGGCAGTGAAACGACTCAGAATACCGAGGAACGCATTATTGCCCTGAATATTTCTCAACTGCCGGACGTCGCCCGCGACTACACCGACCGCAACCGAACTTCGCCTTTTGCTTTTACCGGCAACAAGTTCGAGTTCCGGGCCGTCGCTTCGTCAGCTTCGGTTTCAACGCCTATGTCTTACCTGAATGCTGCCGTGGCCGAGGCTCTGGACGAACTGTATACCGCGATCTCTAGCCGTACCGCCGCCGGAACGGAATTCAAGAAAGCCGTGCTGGAAGTTGTGCGAGAAGCCGTTATCGAAACCAGGAATATCCGCTTCGAGGGCAACAACTATTCCGCCGAGTGGGTCGAAGAAGCCGCCCGCCGGGGTCTGCTCAACCTTGCCAAGACCCCCGAAGCTCTGGCCGAAATGATCAAACCGGAAGCGGTCGAGTTCTTCAAAAAGAGTGGCGTCTTTAGCGAAGAGGAAGTTCACGCCCGCTATCACGTCAACCTCGAACGCTACATCAAGGATGTCGAAATCGAGGTCGAAGCTCTTTCTGGCATTATTTCCTCGATGGTGCTGCCTGCCGCTTTTCAGCAACAGGGAATGTTGGCCGAAGCTATCGAAAGCCTGGGCGACGTGATCGGCGAGAAGAACCCGGTCGTAGTACGCCAGACTAAAGCTTTGCTGGATTGTGCAACCGCGATCACTCAGCTTCAAGATGGGCTGGACGAACTGCACCACAAGAACGAAGAAGCTGCCGGTATGGAAGATGTGGGGGCAAAAGCAACCTACTTCGCCCACGAGATCATGCCGACCCTGCTTAAGATTCGCACTGTCAGCGATTATCTTGAAGAGACTGTCGCCGACCACCTGTGGCCGCTACCCAAGTACCGCGAGATGCTTTTCCTGAGCTAATCCCTTTAGCCATTTTCACACCTGCTTCGGTCGAAAATCTCGGAGCAAGTATGAGCAGAACCACTTTCTAAACATCAGGAGGAATACAAATCAAGCCTGGTTTGTATTCCTCCTATCCTGTCTACCCGTTCAGCTCGTTATATAACACTTCTTTCCTTATAAATAACTGGTAAAATTAGAGCGATGAAGGCTTCTCTGATTCGGGACCTGGCCCGCCTGACGGTAAGCGTGGCTGATTTGCCCTCAACTGTCGAGGCGTACACCCGATACCTGGGCTACACTTTGCGCGAAAGCGGCCAGTTTCAGGCCGCGTATGCTGCCGCCCTGGACGCGCCCGCTCTGGCTCTGGCTTCCTGGGCAGAGTTAGGGTCGCCCGATGGTTCGCCCGGCACGGTACGTTTTGTCCACGACCCCGCCTCCTCACCCGGCCCACCCCTGACTACTTACGGCTGGTCGGCCCTGGAGATAACCGTCCAGAACTGTGACGAACTGTGTGCGGTGCTACAAAAGTCCGGCGCGTTCAGCCATTACGCCGGGCCTGCCGACCTGCGCTTTGGCGATGGCCCGCCCGGTCAGCGAGCTTTTCAGGCAATTGGGCCGGGCGGCGAACTGCTCTATCTGACCCAGATTTTGCGCCACAGCCAGGACTACCGCTTGCCGGTGCCGGGTCAGGGGGTGGCGGTCGGAAGGCTTTTCATCGCCGTTTTGAATGCTCGTCATTATGCCGAGACGCTGAGTTTTTACGAGAACGTGCTGGGCATGCCCCGGCTTATGGAGGTGCGCGTCCCCCTTAAACTGGTC
>JBBRBE010000207.1:0-10513 GCA_038206175.1 Chloroflexia bacterium | reverse complement strand
GGCCCGCTTTAGCGTGGCCCGGCACGAATACGGGGCCGCTGCACAATATTTCCAGGCCGCTCTTTCGTTTAACCGGGCCAGGCCAGTCGCTGGCCTCAATCCGGGCGCGGCTTTCTCGCGCTATTACTCCGAATTTAACTTCGACTCGTGTGTGCGCGGGGTAGACCGGGGCGTTGAGGCGACGAAAGATTTGCCTTTCGAGGCCGAAAGCTGGTACGCCGCAGGTCTTGCCTACAGTGGCTGCGGCTATCCCGACCGAGCAGTGACGTACCTGGAACGAGCCTACGAACTCAAGCCCTACCGCACCGATGTAATTCATCGGCTGGCCCTGACTTACCAATCGCTCGGTCGTCGGGCCGAAGCTGACCGGCTTTTTACCCTTCTAGCCGACCTCGACCCGGCCCAGGTCTACTACCGGCCCCAATAAGTGGTCAAATCTCGAAGCTGGCCCTACCGTTAAAAATAGAGTTAAGAATATTGTAAGATTTGTTCGTTGACATAGCTGCGGGTAACACGTAGAATCTGTGTGGGTGGAAAGTCTAAGCCGTGATCGAGAGCGGGCAAATAGCAAAGGCGGACATTTTAAATGGCGGCAAAAGCAAAGATGTTGCAAGGAGTAGTCAGAAAGCTATCATCGCAACTGATGGTAGTCGTGATGATCGTAGCCTTAGTCGGCTTTCTGGGCCTGTTCTTGTGGCAATCGGTGCAGATTCAAAAGATGCAGGGCGAGTATAACAGACAGCAAGCCGACCTTGCCGCCGTGCAAGAACGCAACGGGCAACTTCAAGAACATCTCGATTTCTACAAAGGGCCGGGCTATCTGCTCTATGTCGAAAAAGTCGCCCGCGAAGCTTTAGGCTTGGTCAAACCGGGCGAAACGGTTGTGCTGGCCGTCAGTGACACCAACACGGCCTCTTCCACTGCCGGGCCGAGTGTGGCTAATCCGGCAGTCAAAAGTCAGTCTACCCTGCAACCGGCGGGGCCACCCAAACCTAAACAAAACTGGCAAAACTGGCTTCAATTCTTTACCGGCCCGTAGAATATACAAAAACCTTGATGTTGGAGGAATATTTAGATGGCTTTATTTGGTAAAAAACCCGATCCTGAAACAGCCTCGCGGATTCCACCCGGCCAATCGCTAACCGACCGCTTCCCGGTGCTGCACTATGGCCCGGTTCCGCATGTTGATCTGGCAAAGTGGGATTTTAAGATTTTCGGCCTGGTCGAGGAACCCCTTCGCTTTACCTGGGACGAATTCAAGGCTTTGCCACAGAGCCAGGTTACGATGGACATCCACTGCGTGACGCGCTGGAGCAAATTAGATACGACCTGGGAAGGCGTGCTGGTGCGAGACCTGATGCAAAACGCAAAGCTCAAACCGGAAGCTCAATTCGTCCTGGCGCATGCCGAATACGGCTTTACGGCCAATGTACCGCTCGAAGTCTTTCTCGACGAGCAAACGATCCTGGCGCACAGCTTTGGCGGCAAACCCCTCGAAAAAGACCACGGCTGGCCTCTGCGCCTCGTAGTACCGCATAAATACTTCTGGAAGAGCGCGAAATGGGTGCGGGGCATCGAGTTTTTAGCTCAGGACAAACTCGGCTTCTGGGAGCGCAACGGCTACAACAATCACGCCGACCCCTGGCAGGAAGAACGCTATTCCGACGATCAGTGGTAATTCCTCCTTCCAATTCCAAAATATAGTACAGCTGGCCCTGTGGTGATATGTCACCCAGGGCCAGCCTTCTGTTAGCACCTGTAGGGAGTGGGCTGCTGGCGGTGTAAATTCAGAATGTCGCAAGGAAGCACTTCTGGCTCCGACCCGACCTCAATTGTTTTTAATTAAAATACAATAATGTTACTACTTATACTAATTCATTCTAATATTTTAACTATACCTGATGCGAAATATGTAATATAATGGTCTAAAGCCTAATAGGTCATTTTAGACGCAGCCTGCAAAAGTGCATAATTAACAGAAACGTTCTAACTTTGTCGAAGATGCTAAATACTTTAGTTTTAGTTAAAGGTTGGTACAATGGAATTAAAGCAATCCCTCAGTGGCCTCGGTCTACGGTACCCAGGTTCGGTTAGTAATGCCAATTATACTATTCTCCTCAATAGTTTCTCTGATCTCTTAGGTCATAGCGGCCAGGCCCTCCTCAACCCCTCGGCTTACGACACAGCCTGGGTCGCTCGCGTAGGAGCGGAAGGCAATCCCAAGATGGCCGCTTTCCCCCAGGCTCTCTCCTGGCTTTCCGTCCATCAACACGAAGACGGTAGCTGGGGCGAAGGAGCGGTGCCGGAGCGATTGTTAGCAACGCTGGCCGCGATTGTCACCCTGACCGACCGTGGACAACGCACACGGGATAGCCAGCAAGTCGAGCGTGGCCTTAGTTTTATCTGGCAAAGCCTACCCTGGCTACAAAATACTGCTCTTCTGCCGATTGGCTTCGAGCTACTGCTTTCAGCCCTGGTAGACGAGGCCCAGGCGGTAAACCTGACCCTGCCAGGGTGGTTAAGCACTTATTACGCGGTCTACCAGAACCAGAAAAAAGCGATTCTCAAGAAGATGTCGGTCGAGCAAATTCGCAACAGTACGGCCATGCTAAGCCTGGAATTTTTACGGCAAAACTTGCCTGCGTCGGCAGAGTCCTTTGTACACCCGGTCACGGGCGGCGTCGGCCTCTCCCCGGCGGCGACTGCCGCTTTGATCGGCCAGGTCGAAGATCCCAGTGTACGGCGGCGGATGATAAGTTATTTGGAACGAAATAAACTGGCCGACCGGGGTGGGAATGGCTGGGGCTTTGTAACCGACTTCGACATATACGAAATTATCTGGGTACTTTACAACTTACATATTTGTGGCCATCTAACCCATCCCTTGTTGCAACCACTGGTTGAACCACTCTTAGACCGCATCGCCGCCCGCTGGTCGCCGACCGGCCTACCTTTCTCAACCTACTTCTTCAACGATAGCGATGATACGGTGGTGGGTTATTTACTTCTCCACAAAAGCGGTCGCACCAGTTACGATCTGTCCCCCGTCGAAGGTTATTGGCAGCAAACCAAAGAATATTTTACTACTTACCATTACGAACGCGACTCCAGCGTCAGTACCAATATTCACTGCGCCGAAGCTTTTGATTACGCCGGACAGCCGGATCGAGTCGCCAAATTGCTAGGGTTCCTGGGTAACTCGCGGGGGGAACAGCCCTACTGGATGGATAAATGGCACGTTTCGCCTTACTACGTGACGGCCCACGCCATAATATGTACCGGCCACCTCGATAAAGCACTTACACAACCAAGTGTGGATTGGTTATACTATACCCAGCACAAGTCGGGTGGCTGGGGTTTTGAAGGCGACACTACTGAAGAAACTGCCTACGCCCTGCAAGCCCTGGTGCATTACGCCCGCATCCACGGCTGGTCGCCCTCCCTGCTCAAAGCAGCACGGGCCGGGGCTAATTATCTTCGGGAACACTACCGACCTTTTGTTTGGGAAAACGAGCCACTGTGGACCGGCAAAAACCGCTTCACGCCCTACCTGATTGTCCGAGCAGCGGTTTTGTCGGCAATGTTGCTGGCCGAGGTGAATAAGCTTTAACTAGCTCAAATTAGTAGAAAGATGTTTACTATGAATGACCTGAACTCGTCTTCGACCCATCCCGGCCATTCTATACTGTTTAGTGAGATGAGCCAGGACGGGCAAGAGTTGACGAGTCGTGCCTTGCGACGTCGGCGTAACCTTATACACACTCTCTCGCTGATCATGACGCTTAGTGCCGCCGTAAGCTTATTGCTGCCACTTAGCCAGATTATTGCCAGTGGTAATATGAAGTCTATAGCTTTTGCTAGCCTGATCTTCTTATGCAGTTTGTTTTTCCTGGCAAGTTACTACCTCACCCGCCGAGAAACCTCGTTGGGTAGGCTTGACCTGGCGGCATACCTGATCGTGGGTAGTGCCGTGGTCGGGGCGACCCTGGCCTGTTTGCTCCAGGCCGATGACGGGCCGCTTACGGCTTATTTTCCGCTTATCCCGGTTCTAGCTGTTATCACCGGGCTGCGAGCCAGGGGAACTATCGTGAGCGCGGTCGGAGCCGGGGCTATGCTAGCTCTTAGCTTCGGGTTGGCTCGCTTTGTTTTTAATCCCAATGCCGGAACCGGTTCATCTACAATACTAACCCTGATAAACTGGCTGATCGTACACAGCTTGATTTCAATCGGGGTAATTGTATTTACCCGCCGTCTGGAAGGCTCGACGCGCCTGGCTGAGGAACAGGCCGACCGGCTGAGCCAGGTACTAGGTGCGCTTAAGTCTACTAACGAAGTGGGGGCCTCACTTAGCCACGAGTTGCGCGGAGTCAGTAACGAGCTAAACATTAGTTCGCGCCAGCAAGCCAGTTCGACCCAGGAACAGGTCGCGGCGGTCAATCAAGTGACAGTCAGCCTGGAAGAACTAAGCGAGACGGCTAACCAGATTGCCGGGGCCGCTTCCAGTGCCGCCACCGCCGCAGTTCAAGCGGTAGCAATGGCAACCGAAGTCAAGCAGAACCGGGAGAAAGCCGCCGGAGCCGCCCTCGAAGGCAACGATGCCGTGTCCCAGGCCGTCGAAAGCGTGAGCCAGGTGCGAAATCGGATCGAACTTTTAGGCCAGCGGTTCCTGAATTTGACCGAACAAAACCGCCGGGTTGCCAGTATCATTGATCTCATAGACGAAATCGCCGACGAAACACATTTGCTGGCTCTCAACGCTTCGATAGAAGCTGCCGGAAGCAATATTTTTAGCGGCGGCGATAGCGATAACATGGATACAAGTCTACTGCGTTATGCCAGCAGCCGAGGTGAACGTTTTGGAGTAATTGCGCAAGAAATTAAAGGCCTGGCCGACCGCAGCCGTCGCTCGACCGAAGAAGTACGGCAGTCTATCGGTGAAATGCAGGGTGCGGTGGCGGCTGCGGTGCTGGTAGCCGAAGAAGGTAAGAAAGCTACTACCGAGGCTCTGGCTCGCTCTCAGATTGCCGGAGCGGTCATTGACAAGCTCAACGAACTTATCCAGAGCGGAGCCAGCCAGTTTGACCAGATTCTAAGTATGAGTGAAGAAGTCCGCCAACGCTGCGACGAAATTAGCGTGGCAACCGGACAACAACGCAGTGCTAACCAGCAAATCGTAGCAACAATGCGAGCCGTCGCTCAGACCGCACACGAAAGTGCCGGTACAGTATCCGAGCTATCCAACAAAGCGGCCCGCGTCAACCAGCAAGTCGAGCAACTCAACGGCCTCCTGGCGAAATCGAACCGAGCGGTCGGCCAGGGCCAGGGCGGTAGCAATCCGCCGCCACCCAGCCTCGGCCCTAAAAAACCACCTTCCAACGCGCCCGCACTGGTCGGTTGACAGCCTGAAGATTTGGAGAGGTTTGTAAAGCGTACTTCTTGCGGGAAAGTGATTTGCCCGGAAGCAAGCTCCTCAGCAAGTGAAAAGAGGCCACTATTATGATTACGACTCAGCCAATCCAGCCGACCGATGAGCCAGTTCCGTCGCTTGAGGAGTGGCTGGCCTGGCCGCGTGAAAGGGTCGCGGCCCAGGTACAATCCCAACGACCGCGCCTATCCGTCCTCTATTCGATAGACGGTACCCGGCGGCACTACCTGCTGGCCCACAAAAGCGCAGAAGCTGCCGAGCGTCCGCTCGATTTTGCCGATTACGCCTCCTCTGCCGCTCACGCTTACGTCCGCGTCTACGATCTGCTCTATAGCTTAGGGGTTCACACTATCCTGACGCCCATGCTTTATCCGCCTAACTTCCGGCGCAGCGAAAGTTATTTGCAGCAAGGCATCGAGATGAGCTATCAATTTTTGCT
Source organism: Chloroflexia bacterium (assembly GCA_038206175.1). Taxonomy (GTDB): domain Bacteria; phylum Chloroflexota; class Chloroflexia; order Chloroheliales; family Chloroheliaceae; genus 54-19. Next base: position 4,649 of record JBBRBE010000207.1, on the reverse strand, counting down.
CAACGAACCGTTCCTGAGCCTTTACCAGCGTTGGGCCACTCGCACCCGCTTCTACGGCGATTACGACCTGGCTCCATTGGCGGCGTCCGCCCGCCCCGCTCTGCACGACCTGGCCGAACGTCTCGCCACGCTTACGCCCGGTCGGGCTGATGACCGACGGCTACTCCTGGGCTATTGCGCCGGATCGTTTAGCGAAGAACTGATTGCTCGCACGGTCGCGCTGCATACCGGGGCCGGGCCGCAAGCTCCTTTGCCAGGCGAAGCGGCCCTCCGTCGAGCCTGTTTCCCCGATGGGCCGGATGAAGTAAACATTTTGATCGGGGCAGGCTGGTTGCGGGTCGGAATGGTGCTGCCGCCCGTGTTGGATGGCGGGGCCACCGATCTGTACAATCTCAACCATCTGGCTCTTGACCTGCCTGAAGCAAGCCTGCGCCGCATCCTCTACGACCATCTTTTCCGTCGCTGGGCCGCGCCCGAAGACGACCTGAACTACACCACTGCCGATCTGCAAACCCTGGCCGCCTACTACGACGAACACCGCGAATGTTTGACTGGCCCAGGCCAGCTTGTCGGCCCAGGCATGTGGTATGCCGACCACGAACATCGCGCCAGGGATTAGAGCTAGAAGCTAGAGCTTAAAAATTACAGAGTATTCAGACAGATAGTAAGCAATGAATAAGCAATAAGTAAGCTGAGTAAGAAAGAAGTATTTCAAAATATGAGCGCAATTGCCCCTTCTTCAACCACACAGAACCTTAAAAAAATCCCGGACGTACCGAGCAAGCCTTTAATCGGCCAGATTGGGCCATTCTTCCAGGATCGCTTTAGCTTGCTAGAACGGGTCGGGCAAGAGTATGGCGAGATTTGCCGTCTGCGGGTCGGGCCGTTGCCGGTGGTCTACGTCAACTCGCCCGAACTGGTCTACGAACTCCTGGTAGACCGGCCTTACGATTTCCTGAAAGGAGCGATGCAAGCACGGGTCTTTCGCGCCGTGCTGGGTAACGCACTGAACACGGTTGAGGCGGAATTTCACCAAAAGCAGCGCAAGCTCCTGGCTCCGGTCTTTCAGATGCGCCACCTGACGACTTTTAGCGATACGATTGTCGAATATGGCGAACGAGTGCCGCAGCGATGGCAGGATGGGCAATCGCTCGATCTGGTGGGCGGTTTGCTAGACCTGGCCTTAGAAATTATTGGAAAGATTCTCTTTGACCAGGCCGATTTTGGCCCTCAAGACCCACTGTGGGATGCGGTCAAAACCGGCACGGCCTACCTGGATTATCAAGGATCGCGCCTCGTGCCGCTACCGTTGAGCTTGCCAACAAAATTCAATCGGCAGGTGAAAGCTCAACTTGAAGTTCTCAACAGCCGCATCTATGCCGCCATCGCTGAGCGGAAGCGGGCCGGGTCGGAACAAATCGGCGACTTGCTTTCAATGATGCTCCACGCTCGCTACGAAGATGGCAGCCACATGAGCGACCAGCAGTTGCGCGACGAAACAGTTTCAGCTTTTATCGCCAGCTACGATAACACCGGCACAGCCCTGGCCTGGACGATCTATCTGCTGGCTCAAAACCCGACCGCTTACGCCACCCTTCAGGAAGAGGTTGACCGGGTGCTGGGCGACCGGCCCGCCACTTTCGCCGACCTCGCCCGGTTAACCTACACCACCCAGACCCTCAAGGAAGCTCAGCGCATTTACCCCACGACCTCGATGGCGGCGCGGCAGGTTCCCAAAGACGAAGTTCAGTCGCAACTAGGCGGCTACCGCCTGAACCGGGGCGAATTTGTGATTCTGTCGCCCCTGCTCATCCAGCGACGGCCCGATTTCTTCCCCGACCCGATGTGCTTCGACCCAACCCGTTTCACGCCCGAAAACGAGCGAGCGATGCCGCGTTGCACTTACCTGCCCTTCTCCACCGGCCCGCGTACCTGCATCGGCAACCACTTTACCATGCTCGAAAATACTCTTTTACTGGCTACCCTGACCAAATACTGGACGTTTGAGCTTAAACCAGGCCAGAAAGTCGAGCCGGTCACAAAAGCAATCTTGCGGGCCAAAGATGGCATCGGGGTGATTGCGCGGCGGCGGACACGCCCGCAGTAAGTCCAGCCTCGCCTGGAAAGCCGCCCTCGATTATCCAGTCTCAGCCAGTAATTTAAGGGCGGCTAAACGCGTAAGCTATCAGGCTGTCCGGTGTGACAGTCCGCAAAAGTGCTTTTGCCCTGCCCGGCCTATTTTGAGCCGAAATAGGCCGGATTTCAAACTTAATTCTGGTATACTCACTTTGACCAAACCGCAATAACCCACGAGCATAAATACTTGAAGGAGAGCAATCATGGCAACCGAAGCAGTAATTCTTGATGGAGCGCGTACCGCCTTTGGTAATTTTGGCGGCTCTCTGCGTGACCTTAGTGCAACCGAACTGGGCCTGATTGCCGCCACCGAAGCGATCCGCCGGAGCGGTCTGCAACCGGCAGACCTGGATAATGTGGTCTTTGGAAATGTGCTGCAAACCAGCCCCGACGCGATCTACCTGGCCCGGCATATCGGCCTCAAGGCGGGCCTACCGATTGAGGTACCGGCCCTGACGGTTAACCGGCTATGCGGGAGCGGAGCGCAAGCGATCATCAACGCCGCCCAAAGCATCCTGCTCGGCGAAAGCCAGGCAGCCCTGGCCGGTGGCACCGAAAATATGAGCCAGACACCCCATCTAATCCGGGGCGCACGCTGGGGATTGGCTCTGGGCCAGAGTGGGCCACTGGAAGATTACCTGTGGATGGCCCTGATCGACTCCTATACCGGGCAGGGAATGGCAATTACCGCCGAAAATCTAGCTCAACAATACGACCTGAGCCGTGAATTTCAAGATGAGTACGCCCTGCGAAGCCATCAGGCAGCCCTGGCCGCGACCGAAGCGGGCCGTTTGCGGGAAGAGATCGTCCCTATCGAAATCAAGGACAAAAAGGGTAACGTGCGACTGGTCGAACGTGACGAAGGCATCCGGGCCGACACCTCGGCCCAGGCTCTCGCCAAACTGCCCGCTCGTTTTATCAAAGAAAAAGGCACCGTCACAGCCGGTAACGCCAGTGGCATTACCGATGGCGCGGCGGCAGTTGTAGTTGCCAGCAGCGATTTTGCCCGCCAGCGTGGTCTTAAACCGCTGGGCCGCCTTGTAAGCTGGGGTATTGTAGGAGTACAGCCGAACGTGATGGGAATTGGCCCGGCTCCGGCGATCCGGCAGGCTCTGAAAAAGGCCGACCTCAAACTCGACGAGATCGATCTGGTCGAAGTCAACGAAGCCTTTGCCGCCCAGTGTTGCGCAGTCGAGAAAGACCTCGGTATCGCCCGCGACCGTCTCAATGTCAACGGCGGCGCAATCGCTCTGGGCCACCCGCTCGGCGCATCCGGGGCGCGGATCACCCTCAGCGTGCTATACGAATTGCGGCGGCGCGGCGGACGCTACGGCATCGCCTCGGCGTGTATCGGCGGCGGGCAGGGCATTGCTGTGATCGTCGAGAATTTGCAGCTTTAAATAGAAATAAACCCACAAAAGAGCCAGACGGAATCTATCCGGTCTGGCTCTTTTTGCTCTCTTTAGGCTTTTGCATCAGCTCAGGCGCGGGCGGCGGTCTTCGAGCCGGCGGGCTTTGAGCTGAAAGCGGGGCAACGTGTCGGGTTCGACTGCGCTAACCTTAACCCGCAAGGCCAGGCGTTGCCGCAAGAAGCTTTCCAGCTTTGCCAGTTGGCTTGCGCGTTCGGCCTCGGCCAGTTCGATTTCGATAGCCAGTTCGTCCAGATTGTTTTCGCGGTAAAATATTAGCTTGAATTCGCACACCGGCACGACTTCTCGGATAATAGCTTCGACCGAAGAAGGGTAGACATTGATGCCCCGGACAGTAATCATACTATCGGTGCGCCCGATCAGGCCGTCTTGCGCCAACTGATAGGTTCGACCGCACTCACATGGGCCGGTAGCTAGCTTGACCACATCGCCGGTGCGGTAGCGGATTACGGGAAAGCCACGCCGTCCCAGGTTGGTCAAGACCAGTTCGCCAATTTCGCCGGGCGGAACGGGATATTCGCGGCCTGGTTCGAGGACTTCGACCATAAATTCGCGCTCGTTAAAATGCAGCCCGTTCTGAGCGGCACAGCTAAAACCATAGGCTCCAATTTCGCTGGCCCCGGCGTGGTCGTAGCATTTCGCGCCCCAGGCTTCTTCGATCCGCCGCCGCACGGCAGGCAGACTTGCGCCCGGTTCGCCCGCCTGTAGCAGCACTCGCACGCCACTGCGGGCCAGGTCAAGCCCTCGCACTGTAGCAGCTTCGGCCAGGTAAAGACTGTAGCTTGGCGTGCAGCATACCACCGTCACGTCATGCTCGAACAAAGCCGCCAGACGCTGGTCGGTGTCCATCCCGCCGCCCGGTATGATCAATGCTCCCAGTTTGGCCGCTCCTTCGTGGGCGGCCCAGAAGCCGATAAACGGCCCGAAAGAAAAAGCCAGAAACACCCGGTCTTCCGCCGTCACCCCGGCCCCCTCGAAGACTTGCAACCAGCAATCGGCCCACCATTGCCAGCTATCGAGCGTATCCAGCACCGGCAGGGGTCGGCCCGTCGTGCCGGAAGTCTGGTGCAGGCGGGAATAGTG
>JBBRBE010000206.1:0-10516 GCA_038206175.1 Chloroflexia bacterium | reverse complement strand
GGCAGTTCTAAAACGCGAAAGAGAGAGGAAATTTTTATGCCACTCGAACCAGTTATTGCCGGGCATCCGCTCCACCCCAGTATTATTACGCTTCCGGTGGGCCTGTTCTCGGCCAGCTATATTCTGGATTTATTGACCATCGTTACCGACGACGACCGACTGGCTGACGCCGCCTATTACAACATGTTGATCGGCGCGGCGGGCGCAATACCGGCGGCGGCAACCGGCTTTCTGGATTATTTGCAGATGAAACAAAACGACCCGGCCAAAAAGACCGCTACTACCCACGGCTTGATGAACGCCGGGGCAATTGTGCTGTACAGCTTGAATTTGCTGCTGCGGACGGGCAATCGGCGGAGTAAGCTCGGCTTTTTGATTTCGACGGTTGGCACGGCAGGGCTGATGGTATCGGCCTACCTGGGTGGCGAAATTGCTTACGGGCGAGGCTGGCGAGTACGTAACGCCGAACGCTTCGAGTTAGAATGGCAGAAGGAACACGGCGTTGGCCCTTTCGCTCCCGAAGGCGCACCCGCACGGACGACCGAGCAGGAATACCCGCCTGAGACGATCAAGGGTTTCCGGGAGAAACGGAGCGGTGAGGCGGTTTTCAAGGAGCTAAAGGGCGAAGCCAGTGCTTCACACGTCCCGGCAGATGCCCAGACTGCTCACCAGAACCTGGGAGCAGATAACTTTAACTCGCTGGATGCCGCCTCCCAATCCTACGCGCCTTCCAGCAAGCCACAGGTAACGACCAACCAGGAGTTGAGTAGTCCTGGACAATCCGACGGCCAGCGTAGCGCGATTGACGTCAGCCTCGGCGACGTTAGCGGCATCGACCACCGACCCCAGGCCTTAGGCTAAAAGCCCGGTCTAAACCTCAAAATTTTAGCGAACTTGTCTAGTTCAACCGCCCTGGAATTAATTCCAGGGCGGTCTGGTCTAATCAAGGTATTAGGCGTCAAGGCTAAAGCTAGACCCAGGCTTCGTCCATGCCGGGCAAAGCTTTAAGCAGACGCATTTTCAGGCTGATCTCCCCGCAAGATTTGCGGGTCGGGAAAACTTTTTGCGGGTTCAAAATATCGTCTGGATTAAAGACTGATTTAACCTTTTGCATCGTGCTAAGGTCTTCTTCGCTAAAAATCCAGGACATCATTTCCTGCTTTTCCGTCCCTACCCCGTGTTCGCCACTGATTGTCCCGCCCACATCCACGCACAGCCGCAGTATTTTATCGCCCGCTTCCATCACACGGGGCAAGATACCCGGCACGCGCTGGTCGAAGATAATATTTGGATGCAGATTACCATCTCCGGCATGAAAGAGATTAGCGACCGGCAGGTCATATTCGCGGCTAATTTCGGTAATCCGGCGCAAGACTTCGGGGAGCTTGGAACGTGGCACTACGCCATCGTGCAGGTAGAAGTTAGGAGCCACCCGGCCAAAAGCTCCTGCCGCGCCTTTGCGTCCGGCCCAAAGTTTGGTGCGGGCTTCCTCGGTCGTGGCACTCTTGACCTCGAACGCCCCGGCCTGACGGCAAATCTGGATAATCGCCTCGGTCAGGTCGTCAATGCTTTCTTTCAGGCCGTCTACCTCGATCAGCAAAATCGCCCCGGCTTCGGGTGGGTAGCCTGCCTGCAAGCCTTCCTCGACAATCCGAATGGTCAATTGATCCATCATTTCGAGGGCGGCCGGAATAATTCCCGCCCCGATGATGGCTGAAACCGCATCCGAGGCCGGGCCGACATCCTCGAAAAGGGCCAGGAAAGTGCTAACGGCTTCGGGCTTCTTCATAATCTTGACCGTCGCTTCGGTCACGATGCCAAGTGTACCCTCGCTACCAACCACAAAGCCGGTCAGGTCGTAGCCCGGTCGGTCGGGAGCAGGGCTACCCAGGCGCACCGCTTCGCCACCCGACAATACGACTTCCAGGCCCAGAATATGATTCGTAGTAGTGCCGTAGGCCAGGCAGTGCGGCCCACCGGCGTTGAGGGCCAGGTTCCCGCCAATCGTACTGGCTTTCTGGCTGGCCGGGTCGGGCGCAAAGAAATAACCGTCAGAAGAGATTTCAGTCGAGAGATCGAGGTTGACGTGGCCCGGTTGCACGACGGCATAGCGGTTCGGTACATCTAGCTTCAACATTTTTTTCATCCGCGCCATCGCTACAACGATACCGCCACGCACCGGGATCGAACCGCCGCTTAGACCCGTTCCGGCTCCACGGGGCGTGACGGGGATTTTTTCCCGTGCCGCCAGAGCCAGCAAAGCTTTGATCTGGTCGGTGGTGCTGGGAAAAACTACCGCTTCCGGCAAGGTCTTGTCCAGCGAGAAATCATACTCGTAGACCAGCAGGTCTTCCGGCGCGTGTAGCAGACCATTTGGCCCAAAAATCTTTAATAATTCCGCTACCAGGTCTGGCTTGTTCATGATAGTTATTCTTTCCCCGATCTTTTGGCGACCCACAGGGCCAGGCGGTGAATTTGGCGAGGCATATATAGTCGAGCAGTTTTAGAAAGAATTAGCAGCCTCTTCCGTTCCCGGCGATGCGTAGAGTTCGGGCCTGATTATAGCACGAAAGTAGAGTGGGACTAAATAGCTGACCGATTTGAAGCAAAGCTAAATCGAAAGAAATAGTAGCAGTTGCCAGCTTCGATTCTTCATATATTTATTGTCATTCTTCGCTACGCTCAGAATGACAATAAATATGCCGAATTTTGCTCAGTCAAGAAGATTCTTCGGCCTCAAAGTGACATTATTCAAGTTTCTAGTGGCTGTCGGCCTCAGAATGACAATTGTAGAGGAAGTCGTACATAAAAAAGCCGGTGTAGTACCGGCTTTTTTATTACTTCTTTCAATTTTGTTTCAGCTATTTTTAGTATCCTGTAACCTCGCTAATTGATCCCGCGCAACCGACCGGGAGCGCGAGGCCGGAGAGCGAAAGCGAAAACGGCAAATAGCACCAGAGCCAGTACCAACCCGATCTCGGCCAGACGCAAGGCGGACGGGCCTTCAACCGAACTGGCTTTTGGTTGAGCTGAAATAACAGGCGCAACGGTTGGATTAGGAGCAACGGCAGTCGGCGGGGTGGGAGTAAGCCCAGCCTGACCGACCACCGGGCCACCGCCTTTCACCGTATCCGAAGGCGGCAGAGTACCGATCAAGGGAGGGGTGGGAGTAGGCGCACTCGTGCTAACGACGGCTACCTGATCAGGCGGCGTCGCCGTTTTAGCAGAACCAGCCAGATCGAAAAGGACCACCGCTAAGAGAAATACCGCTGCAATAGCGGCAGCGACCTGGGAAGCCCGGTAGAAGGGAGAAGGTTTGAGGCGGCGTACCTGGAACGAGTTCAGGGCGAAGGAACACGGCACAGCCACTTCCGGCAGGCGGCGCAACAACCCGGTCGCCTGGCGCAACCCTTCCAGGTCAGCAGTACAGGCGGCGCACCCGGCCAGATGACCTTCCAGCCGAACGATTTCGGCCTCCGGTAATGTTCCATCTACGTAATCGTTGAGAAAGGCTAACCAGTAGTCACGATGACTATCTTCGGCTACATTGCCTTCTCCTTTGCCTTTGAACTTGTCCACTAAACTTTAACCGGCTCTTACGAGCCACGCCCCCCCTGAATTAACAGCCCATTGATAGACCCAGCACCAGACAAGAACTAAAAATACCTGTAATATAGTCAGGCACAGTACCGAGCAAACTCTCTACCTATATTAACGAAAATCGCCGGGTAAAAGTTCCCGGCTTTTTTGCAAATACTCGCGGATTTTCAAGCGGCCTCGGCTGATCCGCGATTTAACCGTTCCCAATGAGGCTCCCGTGATATAAACGATCTCGTCGTAGCTCATTCCCTGCACATCCGAAAGAATCACTACCAGGCGTTGCTCTTCCGGCAGACTTTGCAAAGCCTGGGCGATTTCGCGGGCCAACTCGCGGCGGGTAGCGTGTTCCACCGGGTCGCCCTGCGGGTCTTCCAGAAGAGCCAGGTCGGAACCGCCTACCTTCTCGGCCTCCTCGACCATCGCTTCGAGCGAAGTGGACGGGCGGCGATTGCGGGCGCGAAGTCGGTCGTAGCAAATATTGCTGGTAATCCGCAACAGCCACGATTTAAACGAGCCACCCCGGTATTGCGCTAAAGCCCGGTAAGCCTGAAAAAAAGCATCCTGGGTCGCATCGGCAGCCGATTCAGCCTCGCCCAGCATCCTGTAAGCCAGGTTGTACACCCGTTGCTCGTGGTTGCTCACGAGTTGGTTGAAGGCAGTCAGGTCGCCTCGTTGCGCGGCTGCCACCACTTTGTCCTCTAATTCATCCTGCATCGGTGCCTTGAAAAGAGAAGGTACACTTTTGATTATTTGATTAAAGGAAGGCCATTCTGCACGTGCTACTTCACCCGGAGTAAGAACTACATTTTGCGTGCCAGGGTCATTATCGAAAGGCCAAACGGCAAGTTGAGACTGGTGCGGCCCAACACCTGGCTTTCCAAACCCATCACTTCTTCCAACGCCCGGTTGATCAAAGGGGGCGGGGGAGTCAGGTCGCTGTGAACCTGGGCCGTCATCCCGCTTTCGCTTACTTTCGCGGGCCGGGCGGCAATCCGGCGGGCCTTGAAAAGCCGCACCAGGGCTGCCGGGCCAAACAACATGGTATTCAGGTATGTCTGTCGCTCGATTATAAAACCGGCTTCGGCCAGGCGTTGGGCCACCTGCCCGGCCCTGTAACGGCGTTGCCCACGGATTGCCAGATCGTGTGCGCTATAAAGAAACTGGTAAGCCGGAAGATTTAGCACGAATAGCCCCCCATGTCGCAATACGCGGCCAATTTCCCAGAACGCCAGGCTATCGTCGGGTAGATTGTTGATCACATCGAAGGAAAGTGCAATATCAAATGTATCGCTGGCAAAAGGGAGTTCGGTAATCGAAGCCTGAGCGATTCGTCCGGCCAGGCCGCGCCGCAAACAAAAAGCCAGAGCCTCGTTCGAGAGATCGAAACCAACTGCGTTTCGGGTCGCCAGTTTGCCACCGAAGCCGGTTAAAAGTTGTTGCAAATTTGCCCCGGTGCCGCAACCTGCGTCCAGAATTAGCGGTTGAGGTTGGGCCTGCCAATCGTGATGCCGGGTCAGCAGAGCGAGCAAATTACGCCGCATCGCTCGATACCACCAGTGCGAGTCTTCTACCTCGAACATGACGCGATACTCGTCGCGCATCATTTCGGTGTGCGGATAACCCGCACTCGAAAGGCTGTCGGCAGCCTGGTCTAACTCGGTCGAGTCGGGCAGCACGATTTGGCTCCTTGCTGATTTAGCTCTAACTCACTCTTGTGATCTGGCTCGTTCATTCATAGGTAGTTTAGATGATATGTGAAACAGGTCTGGAAGTCAATTCCGCAACTTGTCTTGTTTGGGCTAGATCGGGGGGATTGATTGGGAGGGATGTGAGGTGATCAAAAGAAGCTCTCGAAAAAGCTTGATCCCTCGGTTGGCTCAAATTAGGGTCGACGCCAAGGGTTATTTATGATAGAGGCAAAACCCTGTTTTAGCCGAATAAATCAGCTTTATCTTTCTTCAATTGTTCGGCCTGCTCCTCTTCCCAATCGGCAAATGGATTGCCGTCGTTTTCGCTGTGGCCGTTGCCGTTGGGCGAAGGGGTGGGGGCGAAACGAGCCAACGGGGGCAAACCGGCCCGGATAAGGCCGTAGAAAGTTTCGTCGAAAGGCCGGGTGCGAATCACCACCGGCATGGGCGAGGCGTGGCCCAGCAAGAGAGCTTGCTGACGACTATCCAGCGAGGCCAGTACCGTTTTAAGGCCCGCGCTACCGCTCACGCCGGTAAATACGGCGTCAATATCGCGCTCGTCGTTGATCAGAGCCACAATGCGTGTACCGATCTGCGACATTACCTCGGCGTCAATGCTGCTCGGTCGCTGGTCAACCACCAGGAGAGTTACATAATATTTCCGCATCTCGCGGGCGATTGTGCCAAAAATCGTCTGGTCGGCAACTTCGGGGGTCAAAAACTTGTGGGCTTCCTCAATCGTGATCATCACCCGGCGCGGCTCGTCGGCGGCGTCCTGAGTACGTTTGTAGCGTTCGGTTAGTTCCTTGTATTTCTTATGGATACTGCGGGTAATGATATTGGCGACCAGCATATAACTCAACAGGTCGTCCGAACCACCAAACTGCACGATTACATGCCTTCCGGTAGCGAGAGCCTCGACCATTTCATCCACAATCCGCAGGTTCTTGTGATGCTCTTCCACAAAAGGCAACCGCCCAATCGTGGCCGTCAGCTTGCGCTTGAGGGCATCTATGGACTGGCGATTAGCTCCCGTTTTGTCGCAGAACTCTTTGATTCCCTCGCTCTCCATGCTCAGGAGGGTTGCCATCCAGCGGTCGCGGTACTCGTTTTGCAAAATGTAGGCGGACTCGGCGGCAGTAGCGTTAAGTTGCAACTCGCTACGGAGCAGCAAAATATCTTCTACGTCAATATGGTTCATGCCGATCACAATATCGCCATCGGCGGTTGAAGGACGGGCTTCGGCCCGGTTGCGGTCGCCCGGCTTGCGGTCACGCACAGCATAAACCATCACCCGCGGCCCGAACAGGTCGCGCAAGCCCTTGATTTGCTGCCCGGCGTATTCGCCGCGTGTCACCGAGCCGTACTCGTTGTGCATATCGAAAACCAGGTTCGAGCAAGTGTTAGCTCTGATCAGGCCGGAGAGGATCAGGCGGGTCAAAACACTCTTACCCGTGCCGCTCTTGCCAAAAATGCCGTTAGAGCGTTCCACAAAACGTTCCAGGTTCAGACAGACATCAATTTCCATATCCAGCGGTTGACCGACTGCAAAATTCTGTCCGCCCGCCTCGCCAACGTTCTCGGCTCCAAAGACGCGCTCGAAATCGTCCTCCTCGGCCACGAAAACCGGCGCGAAATGGCTCGGCACAGATCTTACCGGCCTGGGCTGGTCTTCGCCTGCCGCCAGCGATAGCGACGGCTGAATGTGAGCGTCGCCATAGGTGTAGACGCCGTGCAGCACCTCGCGCAGGAGCGACGACGAGCCATCTTCCGGGTAGGGTGGGTCGAGCAGCACCGAGTCGGAGGTTGCGCCCAGCGTTACGTCGGTCAGAAGGCCGAAAAAGCGCAAACCATCGCATTCTATTGCAATGAACTGACCGGTCTGAATTTTTTCTAGGGGCGTCAGAGTGCGGATACGGGCTTGCAAACCTTTACCCAGCGACCCGGTTGTCACCACACCCAGAAATTTCTCCGGCTTACGCCGCAAACGCTCGTTCAGCATCAGGCTACCTCGCATTTTTCGACAATGATTTTGAAGCGGTCGTAATCCTGCTTGAGCAAGCGGGCCAGATAGCGCAGACTCTCGACCAAAAACGGGCGACCTTCGCTCCCACGCGCCCGCGTTGCCCGTCGCAGCATCGCCGCGATCAGTTCTTCACCTGGCACACTCGCTGCTTCCAGAATCGTTCGCAGATAGCTCTTCTCGGCGGTAAATTCTACTAAAAACGGATCGTTGCACAGGCTGACGCTGTAGTGAAGGGGTGGCGGGTAATCCGGGAAAACATAGGAAAAGCGCGAGGCAGGCCGAGGCAGCGTTCCGGCACTCTTGCATGTACCCAGCACCAGCACGCCAAACTCGGTTTTGAGCAAACGAGCCAGTTGCGGGTTGTCGGCATAAACCTGCTCGTCATTAACAGGTGGTTGACCGCTACCACGGGTAGCCGCCCGCCGACCGGGATCAAGCCCACCTGTGGCGATATGATAGACTGCGCCATAAATTTCACACGTCCCGGCCCGGTCTTTCACTCGCACCAGCCCACCAAAAGGCGGCGGTTCGTCCAGGCGGTAGGTCTGGGCGGTATAAGCGGTCAGGCTAGTTTCGACCACCTCCCCAACGAGTGGTTCCACAGCAACCTCGGCCTCCTGAGGCGGGTCGGGCGGAGAATAACGATCAGTACCAAAAGGGGGATTGGTAGAAAGAAAAGAATTTGACATGGAACTTGCCTCGCCTAGCCTCGCCGCGATCCTGACGGCTACTTATCGAACACCTGTTTGAACTTTGAGCTATTATAACATACCGCCGAATCCAGGGGAACACTTGTGAGAAGTTCCACACTTTTAAGGACACCTGGTTTGGATAGGCCAGTTCAAACCAACCGAAGGTATAATTCTTTATACAGCCCTGATTTGTTTGTAATATAATTGAATATAATTCATTTATGTCATTGGGGTTCTAATATCTATTCTTGTTTGGATTGCAGTTTTAGCGAAGATGGTAAAGTGTTACTTTTTAATCCCAACGTGAGCAGGAAAAAAGACGTATGGCAATTACAAGAAAATTCATTTCAAAGCTGGCTTGATAATTGGCTCAAGTAGAGTATCGAGGGCATAAAATAGAGAGACAACCGCCGGAAATCTGATTTTCGGCGGTTGTCTCTCTGGTCTTCAGGCAGCTAGATTGCGAAGTAAATTTAGAAATACTGGCCGTGGAAACCGAACGGGATCGAGTGCGGCACGGCGGCCCGCCCGACCTCCTGGAAAGACGCCGCATCCAGGATCAGCAGGAAAGAGCTTTCCCAGCGGCTGTCCAGCACGACGGACAAAACAACGCCTTCATCTTCGCGGTTGGCTCCCGGTGCGGCCACAAAGACCGGTTCGCCGGGGTAACATTCGTCTTCGTACCAGACCTGGGCGGGCTGGCCGGAGGTATCGAGCTTGACTAACTGGCTGGAAAAGAGGTCGGGCCGACGATAGCCCGATCCGTAGACGAAGCGGTAATCCTGAGTGTTGGAGCGGCGATAGTTGATCCGAGGTAATTCCAGCGCACCGTCCCACAGAGTTTCGCGGCTGACCTCGCCGCCCGCTAAATCTATTTCGCAACGGGTCAGGCGGGCATAGGGGATCAGGGCGGTCGAATCGCGCAGATTATCCAGATAGAACGCTTTGAGGATGGCGGCATCGTCGTAAGCGGCCAGGTCTAACACAATTTTACCGCCGCGCTCGAAAGCGTTGATGTGGTGGAACGCAAAGAAAGCCTCGGCCTGAAACGTCCCGGCCAGAGTACCGTCCTGGCGACGCAAGACCAGAAAACGAGTGCCACGAGCGGGTTTCCAGCTAAAACTTTCCATGAAAGACTGGCCGCGCAAGATGTTCTTTGCTACGTCCAGCAGTTTGTAGACCAGCGGGAACTCGACCAGGATCAAATAATTCTCGGTTACGGCAAAGCTATGCATGTAGGCGGCTTCGTCAGTGGTGGCCGTACCGATCAAGCTACGTTCCAGGCTGGCCCCAGACTGGCGATAAAGCTGGTAGGTGTTCTTTCGAGGTTCGGAGTGAGCGACAAAGTTTAAGGCTTCCTGACGTTCAAAATCATAGTGCGGATGAGCCGTCGTCGCAAAGCCTTTCAGCTTGTCCGTGTATTCGAGAGTTCCCCGCGCCTGGAGGGTCTGCGGGTCGAAGGCGACCGGGCGCGGTGTTTCGGTCAGGGCTACCAGTTGCCCGCCTATCCGCGAAACATTGACGCTGCCGTTATCGGTGATTTGCTGGGAAAAAAGGGTCGCCACCCGGCCAAAGATGTTACGGCAAGGGTCGGTCGCAAACTCGGAGAAACGCAACTTACCGGCCTGGCTGTTCTCGCGGTAAGTCTGGCTGCCCAGGTAGCGGTTGGTATAGGAAACCTGGCCGTCCGAGAAGGCGAAGCGATGCAACATCGCCAGGCCATCGAACCAATGTCGGTAGCGGTCGGGGCCGACTTCGTAGCGGGCCGGGCCGTTGCGGTAGAGCGTGCCACTCAACCAGGACGGGATAGCTCCCTGCGTCGGTAGCTTTTCGAGACTAATTTCCTGTTCCAAAGTTGCAAAACCGGGCCGGGTGCGGCTCGTGACGGCCATAAATATTCTCCTTTGATTTACCGGATTCTCTTGTCTGGCTTCTATCATTATACACTCTGGATAAAGAATAAAACTGCTAAATAACTGTGCTAGTTTTATTCTTCGACCTAGCGGGCTACTTCGGCCAGTTCGCGTGTTTCTGGCCTTGAAACCGGCCTTTGGCTCTTTTGTTTGCTAAGACTCAGCCCAATCACTATGCTGCTTGCCAGGAAGCTAAACACCGCCAGAGCCAGGCCAATCGCCAGGGGCAGGTCGAAATTCGACAAAGGCCGGGCCTGGAAAGTCTGGATGCTCAGCACGAGCAGGATCGCAGCATAACTGACGATACCGCTCAGGGTCAGCCTGAACCGACGACCCTCGGCCAGTCGGCTATAAGTGAGCAACCAGGCCAGCAGTGGCGCAACCTGCATTCCGTGCAGCCCAAGTGCGTGCAACAGCACCATGTCGCCCCCGCTCTTCCCAACTGGCTCTCGCAGATGCTCGAAACCCTGCCAGATACCGCTATTGTTGACCCCCATCAAAACCCCAACCGACGATCCGATCAGGCTGATCCCAAGTCCGGCGATAATCACCAGGCGCAAGCTCGGCGCAAGACCTTTTAGCCGGTACGAAAGGGCC
>JBBRBE010000205.1:0-10596 GCA_038206175.1 Chloroflexia bacterium | reverse complement strand
CGAAAGCGCGGAACTTGGCCCGACCGTGCAGAGCCATCGTTTTGGTGATAGCGGCGGTCAGGGTTGTTTTGCCGTGGTCGACGTGGCCGATGGTGCCGACATTGACGTGCGGCTTGGTGCGCTCGAACTTCTGCTTTGCCACCTATCTGTCCTCCTTAATCGTGAGCGCCACTGGCTGTAACGCCCCGTTGGGTTAAAAAATAACTAACCTCATAAAAAAAACCTGCACATAACAGGCTTCATCAACATAAGTGTTCCGAACATCTTCAAAACAACTTCCGAACATCTTCAAACAGCCTCTGGCCGCATGCCGTCCGGTTGAGAAGAAATACCGTTCAACAAGTATAGCTGAACTAAAGAGAAAAATGGAGCCTATGAACAGGATCGAACTGTTGACCTCATTCTTACCAAGAATGTGCTCTACCGACTGAGCTACATAGGCCTGACGCTTATTAAATGGTGGGCAAGACAGGATTCGAACCTGTGTAGAGATTTCTCTCGACGGTTTTACAGACCGTTGCCATTAGCCACTCGGCCACCTGCCCCTGAAATTGAAACGTCAAAAATCCAGATCTCTATTTAGTTTTAGTTGAACGTCTTCCAGTGGAACTGCCTGGCGAAGCCGGCAAAGAGATTTGAACTCTTGACCTACCGCTTACAAGGCGGTTGCTCTACCACTGAGCTATGCCGGCCAGTTAAGCTAACCTTGTAAGGCTCTTCCCTCGTATGTCATGCACCACCGAATACGAGAGTGCAGTATAGACTATTGGGTGGTTTTTGTCAAGTTTGGCTGGCTCCCAAAATTTTGCCTTTTAGCTCGGACGGTGCTATAATAGGCTTTACAAGTAAATAGAGGGGCATTGACGGAGAAGAGTAGAAACGCTCTTTCCCAACAGAGAGATTACGCCAAAGGATGGTCGAGCCAACCGGGGCTGAGAGCGTAGCAGGGAAGTGCAGGGCCAATCGAAGGGACTCCTGAGCCGTTTTGGAAAAAGAGTGGGCGTTCTTTGGAGCCAATTTGCGCGGATATATGAAAATATCCCGGCAGGCAAGAACGCCAACCAGGGTGGAACCGCGAGCTAATCGCTTGCTTCTTTCTTGTGAAAGGAGCGAGTTGCCCTCGTCCCTGGGCCGTTTTATTCGGGCCGGGCGGGGGCTTTTTGTTGCCCAAAATCAAAATCCCCTGTCAGGCCGGAAATAGGATAAAAAGGAGCGTTTCGCCTATGTCTAGCGAAATTATTAACGACCCCGGCCTGGCCCAGAGCAACGAACCGCGCCCGGCCCAGGTGACAATGGATACAATCGTGTCATTGTGCAAGCGGCGGGGCTTTGTCTTCCCGTCGGCGGAAATTTATGGCGGCTTCGGCAGCACCTACGATTACGGCCCGCTCGGAGTCGAACTTTTACGGAACGTCCGTAACCTGTGGTGGCGGGCGATGGTGCAAGAGCGCGACGATGTGGTGGGTCTGGAAGCCTCGATCCTCGGCCCTGAAAAAGTCTACGTGGCAAGCGGTCACGTCGCTAACTTTTCCGATCCACTGGTGGATTGCAAAAATTGTAAGATGCGCTGGCGGCTCGACCATCTGGAAGAGGGTAAATACGAAGCCGAGTATGGCCCGTCGAAGCGCAACGCTAAAGGCGGCCTGACCTGCCCGAATTGCGGGGGCGAATTGACCGAGCCGCGCAAGTTCAACCTGATGTTCAAAACCAGTGTCGGCGTCACCGAGGACTCGTCTTCGGTAGCTTACCTGCGGCCCGAAACCGCTCAGGGTATGTTCATTAATTATACCAACGTGCAGACCGCCACGAGCCGCAAGCTGCCCTTTGGTATCGCGCAGATCGGCAAGAGCTTCCGCAACGAGATCACACCGGGTAACTTCGTCTTCCGCACCAGAGAGTTCGAGCAGATGGAGATGGAATTCTTTGTCAAGCCCGGTACGGACGACGAGTGGCACGCCTTCTGGGTGCAAGAGCGGTACGCCTGGTATCATAAATACGGTATCTCGTCCGAACGCTTGCGCTTGCGTCCGCACGCCAAAGACGAGCTTTCGTTCTACTCGAAAGCCACCAGCGATGTCGAGTATCTCTTTCCGTGGGGCTGGGGCGAACTGGAAGGCATTGCTAACCGTACCAATTACGACTTATCCCAGCACGCCGCTCACAGTGGCAAAGACCTGAGCTACTTCGATGAAGAGACGAAAGATCGGATCGTGCCTTTCGTGATCGAGCCTGCCGCCGGGGTAACTCGCACGGCCCTGACTTTTCTGATTGACGCTTACCACGAGGAAACCGTCAACGACGAAAAGCGCACGGTGTTGCGGTTCCACAAGGCGATTGCGCCGATCAAAGTAGCCGTACTGCCGCTTTCCAAGAAGGAACCGTTGACCAACCTGGCGAAAGAAATTGCCCGGAAGTTGCGCCCGCACTGGATGGTGATGTACGACGAAACCCAGGCTATCGGTAAACGCTACCGCCGCCAGGACGAAATCGGCACACCTTATTGTGTGACGGTAGACTTCGACAGCCTCAACGATGGGGCGGTGACAATCCGAGAGCGCGACTCGATGGCCCAGGTACGCGTTCCTATTGCCGACCTGCTACCGCTCTTGCGGGAACGCCTGGCGGACTAGCTTCCCGACCCTGGATCGGTTTTAAGTTCGATAACCAAAAGGCTGAAACATCTGTTTTGGCCTTTTGGTTGTTTGAGTGTACAAGTACAAGGCGGCTAAAAAGGCTAAAGCCCCTAAAATCGAAAGGAAAGAGAATGTATATCTACCTCGTAAGGCACGGCCAATCGGTCTGGAATGCCGAAGAACGGCATCAAGGCTGGCAAGACGTGCCGCTTTCCCCGCTGGGTGAGCAGCAGGCCGCCCGGATCGGGCAACGCCTCAAAGACCAGTCCTTCGATTACTATTTTTCCAGCCCGATCTATCGTTGCTACCAGACCGCCTCGGCTATCGTAGAAGCGCAGGGCAAAGAGCCTGGCTCGACTCTGGAGCGACTGGAAGGGCTGCGTGAGGGACGCCTGGGTGCGCGGTTCGAGGGCATGTTCATGAAGGATATGATTAAGGAGTGGAGTAAAGAAGAAAAGCGACGCTTTCGGGACGATTACACTTTCAAATTCGACGATGGCGAGTCAGTTCAGGAGATTATGGCCCGCAGCCTGGAGATTTTTCGGCAAATTGCCCTGCTGAGCGAGGATGCGCCTCCGCCTAATCCTGAAGAAGACGAGGAAGACGAAGACAGCAACGCTGCTTCCCGCGATGTGAACCGGCCCGCCACCCCGGAAGTAGCGAAAGCAAACGACGAAGACGCCGCCAGGCCCCGGATTATTCAGAAAACAGCCCTGGTGGTAGCGCACAAGATTAATGTGCAGATGTTTATCTTGCAAGCTCTGGATGCAACCGAGGCAGTCGCCCGGCGGCAGGTCAACATTGATCGGCTAGAAATCTCCAATTGCGCCCTGAGCATAATCGAGGTAAACCTGAAAGGCAAGCACCCTCATTACCGGCTTCTAAGCACCAACGATGTCAACCACCTGAGCGGCCTCAAACCCCCGCCAAAGCCCGAAGAAGCCCCTTCTGCTGCAAAGTAGATGCGGCCAAGCGCATAACAAAGAGGGAAAATACTTTCCCTCTTTTTAAGTTTAAATGCTTTTCCAGCCCTGGATTTAGAATAGCTTAGTTGGTTTTGCAGCCTTGTGACAAAAGGGTGCTGGTGTTGGAACCGGCAGGAGCAAGTTGAATTTCGCCGGTGTAGAGCCGCCAGTATTTCGAGGCATCCGGGTTTGGGTCTACCCCTACATTTGTTTTGCGTGTTGTATAGCAGCCGTAAAAGGTCTGAGTAGTTCCGTTAGTCTGGCTCGCTACTAGCACGGCTGGTATTGTAATGTAGGTACTACCTGCCGCCGCTCCCTCGCTTGATGGCGTGCCGGTAGTCAGATTCACCGAAACGGTGTCGGCATAACCCTTTACGAAATCAGCGTAAACCGGCGGAGTGTTATTCACACCGCTTCCGGCACTTTCCCAATATTTGTAAGCACGCTGGTACTCTTTGCGATTGATTGCATTGTAATACGATTTTAGTAAGTTTACCGCCTCGGTGCGTTCCTCGTAGAAAGCGGGAGCCTGAGGACTGGTGGCATCCTGGCAAGCTTGAGCTAATAAATCTTCGGTTTTGCTGCTGGCCGGGGCAGTTTGGATTTTGCCAGTCTGCAAAGTCCAGTATTTTCCATTGTCCGAAGGGTCAATGCCTGGATTAGTTTTGTGGGTGACGTAACAACCGTAAAAAGTTTGGGATGTGCCATCAGGATGTTTCGCCATCAGTACGGTCGGGATACTGGTATATTGTTGTCCGGCCCCGGCATCGCTTCTGGTCTGGCCGGTGGTAACGGCAACTGAAGCGGTATCGGCATAGCCCTGGACAAACTGCGGATACGAAGCGGGAGTATTTTCGACCCCTTTTCCGGCGGCGTTACCCCAGTAACCGTAAGCCCTTTGATATTCTTTGCGATTGATTGCATTATAAAACGATTTTACCAGCCCTACCGGGTCGGTGCGATCTTCCAAAAAAGGAACCGTCTGTCCTGCGCCAGGCTGGACTGTATCAGGAGCTTTCGTAGGGGCAGTTGAAGTCGTAGAGGCGGCAGCCGTAGTAGAAGCGGCGGTAGTGGCGGGAACGGCAACCGTCGTAGAGGTGGCAGTCGTAGAGGTGGCAGTCGTAGCCAGAGAGGTGGCAGTTGTTCCACTATCGCAAGCCGCCAGTAGCCCGCTAACCGTTATCAGACTCAACGTTAAAGCCAGCAGCCCGGTTCGCTTTCTTAAATTCTCATTTTTTAGACCAAACATCTTTCACTCCTTGTATATTTTTACTGGCTCACCTGGAACCTGTATTAATTACAATGCCAGTTAAGTCTCCTGGTTTCGGTCGGCATAGGCTATAGTTACTAATTCTCAGGTTATGCTAATAATCCAGGGCGAGGTTGTAATAATCCTTTAGTCTTAGGTCTTAATCCTCTACCCAAAAATTCCGCCAGACTGTATAATTAACCTATCAGGATTGGCAAAACTTGTTTAGCTGATAGTTTCTTGCTTTCTACTACTAAGGACTCTACTACTAAAGACTTTTAGAGGAAATAAACCGTGGGTAACGATTCTGGCGAAGAGCAGCAGTTGATCGAAGCGGCTCAGCGCAACCCCGAAGCTTTCGGGGCTATTTACGACCGCTATTTCGACCGCATCTACGCCTACGCCTACAACCATACCGGCCAGCAAGCCGACGCCGAAGATGTGACTGCGCAGACTTTTAAGCAAGCTTTCGAGAATATCGGTCGCTTCGAGTGGCGCGGCGTGCCTTTTGGAGCCTGGCTTTACCGCATTGCCAGTAATGTCATTACCGGTCAGCTTCGCAAACGTCGCCCTACCGCCGCTTTCGAGGAAGCTATCGAAACGCCCGGTAGTCTGCCGACCCCGGAAGAAACTTTTTTAACTGGCGAACGCAATACCGCCCTGCTCGAACAGGTGCGCCGCCTGCCTGAATTTCAGCGTCAGGCGATTATGTTACGCTTCGGCCAGAATTTTTCTTATGCTGAAATTGCTCTCACGATTGACCGCACCGAAGGAGCCGTTAAGCAATTAATTCACCGTGGCCTGGTAACTTTACGTGCGACGGTCGAAGGCGAAAGTGAAGGTCAGGCCGCCTCGTAATGGTCCTAAAAACCCCCTTCGGCTGCAATGTTTAGCTTTGCCTCAATTATTCTTGTATTTATTAGCGACACTTGTTATAATTTATTCATTCTCACAAACGTCAAAAATTAGCAAAAGTCAGGCTGTGGTAATAGCTCGCTGCCACAAAAGCCAGTTTTACATCACAAGTAGATCTATACTACCACTCTAGCTTTAATGAAACTGGCTACCACTGCTCGCGTTAAAATGGATGAGTTGCGAATGGAGCTTATTTAGCATGGTCAAAGAGTTTAGAGAGTTTATTACCAGGGGTAATGTAATAGACCTGGCGATTGCGGTTATCATCGGCGCGGCCTTTGGCGCAATTGTCACCTCGCTGGTCAACGACATTCTTATGCCGCCGATTGGTCTTTTGTTGGGCAAAGTTGATTTTAGCAGTCTTTTTATCAATCTCTCCAGCACCCCGGTTGGTTCAGTGGCCGAAGCTAAGGCCAAAGGGATTCCAACCATTAACTACGGCCTCTTTATCAATGCGGTGATCGCCTTTTTGATTCTAGCTCTGGTGCTGTTTTTTATCATCAGGGGAGTTAACCGCCTCAAACGGGAGAAGCCGTCCGAGGAGACCGGTCAGCAGACGATGCGCGAATGTCCGTATTGTTATTCCAATATCCCGGTTAAAGCCACCCGTTGCCCTTCCTGCACTTCCGAAGTTCAAGCGGCGATGGGTCAGGCATAGCGGCTTGAATAGAGACCTGAATAGAGGCTTAAATTAAGTAAGGCCAGCCCTAAAAAGCTCTCTGCTTTCTCAAAGAAGCAGAGAGCTTTTTAAATAAGGACGCTGATGCTGGCTTACTTCCGGGTTGGAGCCGGATTTCTAGCCTTTAGGGGTTCGGCACCAGGCGCGAGTAGGCTACAAAACGCTGATCGTAATTGTGGGTCGCCTGGTCGAAAGTTCCGGTGCAGGTGATCAAGTTTAGCTGGGCATCGTTGGAGCCGCCAAAGATGCGATCCATCGGAGCCTGGTCGAAGGGATAATTCTGGACATCAAAGACCTCGAAAACCTTTTCCTGGCCGTTGTCACCCTGGATATAGATGCGCTGCCCGACCTGCAACTTGCGCAGGTTCCAGAAGACCGCTTCTCCTTTCTGGCTATCCACGTGGCCGTCAATCACCGCATTGCCGCGCTCACCGGGCTTGGGGCCAAGCTTGTACCAGGCAACATTCCAAAAATTGCGCGGTACATCCATCCGGTTCTGGCCGTCCAGCCCAACATATTCTACCTGCGCTTTGATCCCAACCGAGGGAATGCGTAGCTGAATAGGGGTAACTCCGGGCAGAGGCGGTAGGGGCGTAGGTGTAGGCGGTACGGGCGTGGCGGTTGGCAGCGGCGTTGGCGCAGGGGCCGCCGCCTGCGTCAGGGCCAGGGTTGGCTGCGGCGTGGGAGTCGGGGCCGGCGTAAGAGTTGGCTGCGGCGTGGGAGTTGGCACGGGAGTTTCCAGGCCACTGGGGGCCACGTTCATTGCGACCGGCTTAACATCGTTCGGCAGAGCCATCGTCCCGACTGCTGCGTTGGGCGAAAGAGCCACAAACACAATAGCAGTCAACACTACAATCAACATTATTCCGATAGTAGCCGGGGCGACGATAGGTTGCCAGGCCGGGGGTCTATTCTTATTATTCACCTTAATCCTCAGTCTATCCTTACCTGCTGGTTATGTCAGTGGTCAAAATCTTGTTTCTTTCGATTTCCTGGTTTTTTTGGTCTGGTGCAATCTCTAACCCATACTCAAAGGATTGTACCAGCATTATATAACAAAATTCTTAATACAAAAACTGTTCCACCAATTCCTAACGAATTACTAACTCTCAGAGATTTAAACGAAGACTAAGAAAAGATTAGATATAGGTTTATGGTTTCAGTCTGTTTGTCAAAAGGCGGCGGCTGTGCTATAATGCCAAAGCTTTGGAAGTAGAAGCGCCGGAGGTATCCCTCGGCGTTTTATTATTGTCCGAACACCTGACCTGTAAACTTGCCCGGCCCAGGCCTGGCTATAAAGGAGAAGTGCGGTTCGATGCCCAAGATGAAAACTCACAAGGGCGCACAGAAGCGGTTTAAACTTACTGCGACCGGCAAAGTGATGCGAACGAAGGGGCAGAAAAGCCACTTGCGCCGTCGCAAACCCCGCCGGGTCAAGCAGTTGTTTGACAAATCGTTGCCGATGTCGCCCGCGTTGGCCCCCCACATTCACCGAGCTTTACCTTACGGCTTGCCCGACTAAAGTTAAAGCTGGTCTGTGTAGCCCTTATCGTTGATTAAAATTGACCCCCTCCGGCTGCGCCCGTGCCGGAAATTCTCCGCCTCAATTTGATAGGTAGAGAAGCGGGGTCGTAACAATTGCTTAATTAGCAAGAGAATCTTAGAAAGAAAGGATTTCTCAAACTATGCCTAGAGCAACAAACGGCGCAGCGAGCCAGAGACGTCACAAGCGAACGCTTGATGCAGTAAAAGGTTATCGCGGCGCCCGCCACCGGCTTTACCGGATGGCAAAACAGCATAGAATGCGCTCGCTATTTTTCGCTTTTCGGGATCGTCGCCAGCGAAAGCGCGACTTCCGCAAGCTCTGGATCGCCCGCATCAACGCGGCTTCCCGTGCTTCGGGGTTGCCTTACAACCGCCTGATCGAAGGCTTGACTAAAGCCGGAGTACAGGTAGACCGCAAGATACTGGCCGACCTCGCCGTTAACGACCCGGAGGGCTTCAAGAGCTTTGTCGAACTGGCCCGCCAGCACCAGACTGCTCCCGTCGCCGCCACGCCTAAGGTCGCCTAAAGCGGGCGCACCTTCTCGAACTATGTACGTCCAGGCCGGTTATTCCGGCCTGTTTTAATTTATAGCCCGGTTCTAAGCTAAATTTAAGCCGGGCTGAGTTGGTGAAGAAGATGCCATTTAAAGGAAACTACAACCGGCCCGGTGGCCCCCAGAAACAGCAGCCCAGTGGCGACCACCGCAGGCCCCGCCCGGCGGCAACCGGCCCGCGCCGCCCGATTGCACCTAAAGCGGCCCGCCCACCCGTCGCACCTCCAGTCGAAGAAAAGCAACCCGGCCTGATTACCAGCCCGGACAACGATAAAGCTCGCTTTCTGCGTAACCTTCTGAGCAAAAAGGACCGTTACGCGGCCCGGCATTTCCTGGTCGAAGGGGTGCGACTGGTCGAGGAGGCTTTGCAGGCCCGGCGCGGTCCCCTCTACACGCTGTACGACCCGGAAGCGTTGCGCCAGACTGAAGCCGGACAACGCTTGCTGATCCGCCTACTCGAACTGGTTGAGGATAAGAAGGGTGTTTTTCCGGCGACCGACCGCATTATGGAAAGCCTGAGCGATACCGTCACACCGCAAGGGGTGGCCGCCGCCGTACCTTTCTTGCAGTGGCCGGAAGAAAGTTTTAAGGAAGCGCGGCTTCATCTGGTGCTGGACGAACTGCAAGACCCTGGCAACCTGGGGACGATCTTGCGCTCGGCGGGCGCGGCGGGCGATACGGCAGTCTGGCTGACCGAGGGCAGCGTGGATTATTATTCACCCAAAACAGTGCGGGCCGGAATGGGAGCGCAATTTCGAGTGCCGTCGGCACTAGGCCAGTCCTGGTCCGACCTGACCGAGCGGTTGCGCGGGGCCGGGGTGGAGCAGATTTTCCTGGCCGATAGTGCCGAGGATGGCCCCCACAACGCTGCCCGGTTGCCCGAAGCGGTCTACTACGAGATTGATTGGAAAAAGCCCAGCGCGGTCATTATCGGAAACGAGGCCCACGGGGTGAGCCGGGCCGCCTGGAGTGCCGCCACTCACCTGTTGCGTATTCCAATGCCCGGTGGAGCCGAGTCGCTTAATGCGGCAGTCGCGGCCAGCCTGGTCGTTTTCGAGTCGTTGCGCCAGCGCAGCCACTAGCAAATAAGAAAGAAACCTTAAAGCTAAGAAGGAGGGCTAGAAATTGGTTGCAGACGAGGCTGCGCAAGCTATCGAGAGCTTGCCGTCGAAATTTGTCACTCTGGCTGACGGCGTAAAGGTGCATTACCAGGAAGCCGGGCCGGATAACGCGCCGGTAATCCTGCTGACCCACGGCTTCTTGGGGTCACTGCGCGACTGGCAGGGTGTTACCGGCCCTCTGGCGGCTCTGGCCGAGGAGCGCGGCCAACCGCACCGGGTGATCGCCCTGGATTGGGTCGGCTTCGGTCGTTCCTCCAAACCGGCGGTTGATTTCTCGCTGGATTATTTTGCGAACTTCTTGCGGCAGTTTGCCGAAGCGATTGGGCTGGAACGGTTCAGCCTGGCCGGACATTCGATGGGTGGCAAGCATAACCTGGCGTTCGCTCTGCGCTATCCTCAATATATCGAGCGGTTGGTGCTGGTGGATTGTGACGGCTTTCTGCCCGACCCCTGGTGGACGCATCAGGGCCAGAAAGCCTGGTCGCAGGCTCTGGCGCGGTTGGCCGTGAATGTGCTGGGCAGCCGCCAGTTTATGCGGGCTTACCAGAAGAACGTCTTTTTCGACCCCCGGTTTTACCTGAACGAAGCCGAAATAACCCAGGCTGCGCTCGACCTCCAGGAGCCAGCTTACAAGGCGGTGATTGTCGGCTTGCGGCGCGATTATGCCCGGCTTAGCCTGGCCCTGAGCGGCTACCGCGCCCGTCTGTCCGAACTAGGGATGCCGGTGCAAATCTTTTGGGGCTTGCAAGACCGCATCCTGCACGTTGACCAGGGCCACGCCGCTCAGTCCGAAATTCCCACCGCCCAACTCTACGTCTTCGACCGTTGCGGTCATTTTCCGCAGGTCGAAAAAGCCGCCGAGTTTAACGAGCGGGTTTTAGAGTTTTTAACTAAACCTCAGCTCTAAACTCAGCAAGGATGAAGATCGGGCAGTC
>JBBRBE010000204.1:0-10625 GCA_038206175.1 Chloroflexia bacterium | reverse complement strand
TCCACCAGAGGCCGGGTCTGGTTGATGTTTAGCGCGAAGCCGATGCCCTGGGCGACGGTGCCTTGCGATTGGTCAACTGGTGCAGCCGTGTTGATGCCGATTAATTCGCCCCGTAAGTTTAAGAGCGGGCCACCGCTATTGCCGGGGTTAATCGCGGCATCGGTCTGCAAGAGATCGGTCAGTTGCGCCCCGTTGGGTTCCTGGATCGAGCGGCCAATCGCGCTGATAATTCCGGCGGTTACGGTCGGGCCACCGGGTAAGCCCAGGGCGTTGCCGATAGCCACGACAGCTTCACCGATTTCAAGCTTGCTCGAATCGCCAAGCGTAACAGTCGGCAGAGTTTCGCCGCTTTTGGGGTCAATTTTGATGACAGCAACATCACTTTGCTGGCCTTCCCGCCCGATCAAGCGACCGGCGTAAGTGCGGTTGTCGGGTAGCACGACCGTAAATTTGTTGGCTCCTTCGACGACGTGGTTGTTGGTCATAATGTAACCGTCCTGGCTGATAATCGAGCCGGTGCCGATACCACGCTCGGTCGGTTGCTGGCGACCAAAGATGCTGCCAAAATCGTTGCTGTTAACTGTTTCGGCCACGATTTCAACTATGGCTGGCCGCACCGCTTTGATGACCGCTCGCACGTCCTGGTTCAGGTTTCCGGTTGGATTAACTGGCCCGCTCTGGACGGCTTGATTGACTGAGGCGACCGTCGGGCCTGCCGGTATCTGGCTTACCACCGTTGCCCCTGCCCCTGCCCCGGTGCCGGTGGTGGCAAAGCTGTTCGAGGCCGACGAGGTGGCCGGGTTCTGGGCAGTCCCCACTCCGGCCTGGCTGTTGTCGCTACCGCAGGCCATCAAAATTAAACAGGCGATTATCCCGATCATCAGCCCGCCTAAAACATCTTTACTCCGCGTACTCTTCACCTGGTTTTCTCCATCTGGTTTATTCGTTTCTTCACGCACATCTTAAATAACAAGACAGGCTCTTTTTCGCTGATAACCACCGTTGGGCCAGCCTGTATTGCTTTCCGTTGCACAACATGTGCCAGAGACGTTTTAAGGTTGCGACCCGGTTACGAAGAGAAGGCAAAAAGCAAAGAAAGCGGACTACAATCCTGTGATAATGGTGTCAGGCATTGAGCCAGGTTGCAAGCTGTGGCTTTAAGTCTTAAAATAAGAAAAAGAATGTTTTAGTTAGAGAGTAGTGGATGTGTTTTGAGGAAAACCCTAAATAAAGGAGCGGGCATGTTTGGATTTTTGAAATCGAAGAAAGCTCTAAAAACTCCAGAGTTGCCGCCATTGCCCGGCCAGACCGAATATTACGAGTGGCAGGGACAGCGCATGGCCTATTCGATCTTAGGACAGGGTGCGCCGGTAATTATATTGCACAGTATCAATGGATCGGGTTGGGCCTGGGAAATGCGCAGTAACCTGGAACCATTGGCTGAACAATACCGGGTGTATGCCCCGGATTTACCCGGCTTTGGTCGCTCCGAACGCCGCCCAATCGTTTACAGTGCCGAGTTGTACATTGATTGGTTGCTCGATTTTGCGCATTATATCGCCCGGCGCGAGGGGCAACCTCCGGCAATAATCGTAAGCAGCCTGTGTGCCGCTTATGCAATTGCCGCCGCCCGGCGTGAAGCGGCCGCATTTGGCCCTCTTTTGCTCGTCGCTCCGACTGGCCTGGAAAAGCTTGATTTTCCGCCGACGGAAGGTTCGCAACGCTTCTACCAGCGGTTGCGCGGGCCAATCGGCACTGGCCTTTTCTGGTTTCTGACTACACGGCCTTTGCTCCGGGTTTTTCTAAGCCGGGACGGTTACTACGACCCTAAATTTCTCGACCCAGAATTGATCGAAGGGTTTCACCAGAGTGCCCGCCAGCCCTACGCTAAATTTGCCCCGATTTGCTTCATCAGTTTCTCCCTCAACCATTCGGTCAAAGAAGAATGGCCGCACCTGAAAGGGCCGGTGCTGATTGTGTGGGGTAAGCAAGCCAAGACCACGCCGCCGGAAAATGCTTTGCTTTTCCTCTCAACCAGGCCTGGCACAGAATTCAAGCTCATTGACCAGGCCCGTCTTTCAGTTTACGACGAACAGGCCCACGAGTTTAACGCTGTGGCTCTGGAATGGCTGGAACGGTATCATCAACCGGTCCAACTTTCCGCCCCGGCCAGAAGCGACGGGCCTGGTTTTAATTAGAGCCTGGCCGAAAAATCCATTGAGGGAGCAATGTCCTACCCAGGCCCCATTTTGGTAGGATATGGCTCGGCCCCTTGACTGTTCCACCCTGCTATGACCTGCTTTTCAGATAGGCTTTTACCCCCCACCAGGCCGTTTTCTCGAATTATCCAGGACTGGTCATTTAGAGGAAGGAAACCCATTTCTCCTATAAATGACCCTGTTAAGTACCGCCGAATTAGGACTAGCATTTTGGGCGAGGCTAGGTTATAATGAGGCTAAACTCATGTTATGGTAACAAGAATTGCTAAATTCAAGAATTAGGAGGCGGCGTAGTGGCAGCCATCAAAGACGTTTTGAGTAAATTTCGGGCCGTCAGCAGCATAGATATGGCCGTCGTAGTCAGTAGCGATGGAATGCAGATCGAAAGTTTTAGTCGCGGCGGACTAGATGTAGATGAGGTTTGCGCCGTCGCCAGCACCGGCTTGCAGGTTTCGGAAGCTCTGGGCGGTGCGACCGCCAGGGGCGAAACACGCCAGGCGGTGCTGGAATACGCCGGAGGTACAATCGTACTCGAACCGATCTCGGAAGACGTTATGATGGTAGTGGTTTCGACCGATCCAAACGCCATAGGCAAGATTCGTTACCTGAGCAAGCTTTACCGGGCCGAGCTTGTAGCCGCTTTGAATGGCCTGTAAAGGGCCGGGGTGGGCAGTTGAAAGAGCCATACAGGGCAAGTGGAAAAGCTGGACTTAGGGCTAATTTTTCACCCTTTGTCTGCCGCTCTTTATTTGTGGCCCCCCTTCTTGGCTATTGGTGAAATGACTTATATAGTGTATAATCATGCGGGTAAGCAGGCTGAGCGTGGTAGTGCGCCCGGCCTAGACCCTACCTCTTCACTATTTTCGGGTTCTTATGCTTTAATCCGGCCCGGCCCAACCGCCCGGTCGTAAGTAAATAGTTCGGTAAGTGGGTATTCGGTAATTTGAGTAGTAAAGCGTGTCTTTAACGTTTTGGCAGATTTTAGTATCGTTCGAGCAATAGCACTAGCGCAACACTCCCGGCCCATCAACGTTTGGGAAGCGGGATAGGAGGAATGGCTTTATGGACCCTCAATTGACCAGTCTGGTCGTCTCTACCTCCGAAACGGTAGTAATCGAGGAAACCCTGGATCGGCTGGTGGCTGAAACAGGTGCTAACTACTCGATGCTGCTGGATAAGAGCGGCCAGGTCATTGCATGGTCGGGTGACACGGATCGGCAGGATATTACGGCGTTAGGGGCACTTTTGGCCGGTACTTTTGCCAGTTCGCGGGAGGTAGCCCGCCTGCTCAAAGAAAAAGATTTCCGGGTACTGTTCCAGCAAGGCGTGCGTGAGAACATCTTTACGGAGCTTATCACCGAGCAATGGATGCTGGTGGTCATGTTCGATAAGCGCACCCATATTGGCCTGGTGAAGGTTTTAAGCAAACGCGCTACGGACGAACTGGCGGGGGTTTTGGAACGAGTAAAAGTCGAGAGCCGGGCGAAAGATCATGTTATCAGCACCTCGTTCCGTACCAGCGTCGAAGACACGATTGACCTGCTCTTCAAGGACTAATAAAATTTTAGCCTGGAAAGCTGAGAATTGGTGGTGACAAGATGGCTCTAATTAACGTTGCAGCGCGTGAGATACACTGTAAGATTGTCTACTACGGGCCGGGATTGTGCGGCAAAACAACCAACCTGAAGTATATCCACTCGGCTGTACCCCAAACAGCTAAAGGTGATCTTCTTTCTATCGCCACCGAAACCGAGCGGACGCTTTTTTTCGACTTTCTGCCGCTTGACCTGGGCCAGGTTCACGGTTTTCAAACCCGCTTTCATCTCTACACTGTTCCGGGCCAGGTTCTTTACGAGCGCACACGGGTGGCTGTCCTTAATGGAGCCGATGGCGTGGTGTTTGTAGCCGATAGCCAGGGTAACAAGTTGCGCGAAGATGTGCAGAGTTTGCAAGAACTGGCTCGCAATGTTCAAGCTCAGGGTAAACGCTTCCAGGATTTTCCGTTAGTGTTGCAGTACAACAAGCGGGATGTGCCAAACGCCATTCCGGTCGAGCAAATGGACTATTACCTGAATTCGCAAATAAAAGTACCGCGTTTTGGGGCGGTTGCCAGCAAAGGCGATGGTGTGTTTGACACCCTCAAGGCAATTAGCAAACTGGTTATTAGCAAACTCTAACGGTCGGTGAGGACTGGCGTTTAGCCATCGCCTCCGTTATTTCTTTCCGCTCGACTAAAGCGGGTGGAAAGAAGCGTTAATTTTAGGCGGCGTTTCAGGCTCAGGCAGGACGCCGGATGGGGTTCGGGGACGAAGTGTTATGGCTCTGGAAGGCCAGCTACAAGACTTCTCAATCAACGATATAATATCTCTGGTAAGCCTGCAAAAGCAAACCGGCGCGGCTGAAATTGAAGGCCCTCTTAATGGTCGCCCCACGACCGGGCGGCTTTATTTTCGGGGCGGGAGCGTTTGCCACGCCAGCCTTTTACGTTTACCGCCCCTGGAAGCGGCCCTGAGCTTCTTCATTTACGAGGAAGGCAATTTTCGATTTTTGCAAGGAGTCACTTCCGACCGCGAGGAATTACATATCTCCAACGAGATGCTGATCATGCAGGGGATCAACCGGGCCGACCAGTGGAAAGAGATCAGGACGATGGTGCAGCCCAACGATGTACCGCTCCTGGTGGATAGTCCGCAAGGTTTAGGGGCCGGGATCAGCTTGCGGGCCGAGGATTGGCGGTTGCTCACCATGATCAATGGCAAAGACGATGTGGCGACGCTGGCCGAAAGCACCGGGCTAGGTGAATTCCGCACTCAATTTATTATAGCAAATCTGCTCAAGGCTGGTCTGGTCGAGAAAAAAGCCCGTAACCTAAAATATGTGTTATACGCTGAACTCGACCAACTGGCAATTCAACAACTAGGGCAACCGGCCAAAGCTCTGCTCGACCAATCTTACCAGCGCATGGGCTTACGCCTCGAAGATGACATCAGCTACGAACAGGCTCTGGAAGTGGTCAACAATTTCCGCAAGCTAGTAGCCCTTCTGGTCGGCCCCGGTCGCTCTCAGAAACTGGCTGAACAAATGCAAGAGCGAGTCAGGGTACTCTACCAGAGATGATCCAGTGGTAATTGTTCGGTAATGCGCTAAATCGGGTAGGTTCTGCTCAGAATTTCTACCGAACGGGCCTCCTACAAATTTTCAGGTTCTTACAAAGGTTAGAGCAGGCGGAGATTCTTATGACGCAATCCTTCTTATTGATCTTCCAACCCAAAAATCGAGCCGGGCGAAGGCCGCGCAAACTGGTCGCCCTGGCTATGTGCCTCAGCTTGATGGTTTTTTTGCTGGCCGCTTGCGGCGAAGTCACTCCTACTGATAAAACGACCGGCCTTTTAATTAACGAGGTTTTCACCGGTCAGGCCAGTGATGGCGTTCAATGGATCGAACTGCTCAATAATAGCGATACCGATTTAGCCCTGGAAGGCTATCGCCTGGACACTACCAGAGGCACGCTCGATGTATCCGGGCTGGCAAGTGCCAATGGCCGGGGGTTGCTGCCAAAAGGGGCTATCGTGGTCTTCTCGAACGCTCCCAAGCAGGTTAACGACCAGATTTACCAGCTTCTCTACGAGGCCGCGCCGACCGATGCCGACAAAGCAAATATACGCCGCCCGCTGCTACCGATCAGCGAGAGCAAGATCATCGGCAAACTCGACCCGAACAAAGATTTTGTAGTGTTAAAGGGGACGGACGGCAAAGTAGTTGATCAAGTTGGTTGGGGCGGAGTGGATCAGGGCGTGCGGGCGAGCCTGGGAGCCGATAGCGACATCAATACGAACCTGCCGACCCCAAAATATAACGATAAATCGCTGGGTCGCACGCCGCAATTTGGTCAACGCCCGGCGAACGACCCCGGCCAGATCAACCCCGGCCCCTTTACCTTGCACAATACCCCCACGCCCGGCACGAACACTACGCCTCGGTCGCTGATCTCGCGTGGTTTCGTGCTGAACGAGCTTACAAATGCTATCGCCGCAATTGGAGGAGCTTTACTGTGGGTAGCCTTCTTTATCATTGCTCTGGTCGCTAAACGCTTCGAGACGCTTTCGGAGCAGAAGACCTACTGGCAATATTTGATGGCTGCGCCCGCCGGTATCTTTATTTACACGGTTATTCAGGTGCAAGATTTCGTGCGGCAGGGCAGTCTATCCGACTTCTGGAGTTGGCCCGCGTTTCTAGCTCTGTTTGTTTCCGGTGTGGCTTGCGTCTATGTAATCAATATCTTCCGGCTGATCGCCAAGAACATTTTGCAGTCCGAGTAGAGGAGAAACCCCCATGGTTTTTGGAGATTATTTTTATAACCCGCTCACCAGTTCCCCGGCCCTCTTTTTGGATTTCGGCTTTTTGTTTCTGGCAATTGCGCTTTTCTGGTTCGCCCGGATTCTGGGCGAACTACTTGAGATTATCCAGAAGCCGCCCCTGGAGAATATGGTAAGGGTGTCCGGCTGGCTTTTAATTCTAACTTTCTCGGTTCCGCACTACCTGGCCCGCGCCGTAATTTATCCTAATCTGACGGCGGACCAGGGTTTATGGACCTGGCTATTTATTTTCCGCACTTTTTCCAGCGTCGGCGCACTCGTGGCGGCAATCCTGGCTCTTGTGCCGGTTTATATGTACTGGCGGTGGACGAGCAAGTAGGGGTTTCTATTCTGTCGGTTTACCGAGCTTTTCCTCTACAGCCGCCAGTAGTTCGTCAATATCGAAGGGTTTGGGGACGACGCTGATTCCTTTGGCCCATAGATGACCTTCAATGTCCGTGACTATTCGGCTGTTAGTAGTGCATACAATAACTGGAATGGTTGCCAGATCGCGGTTCATTTTCAGCTTTTGTAAAAATTGCCAGCCCTGCTTTTCCTCTCCCGGCGGATGGTCGCTGATGATCAGGTCGGGTTGGGCCTTGCGAACCTGCTCAATATCCCGCGTGCCGTAAGAATGCAGACTAACTTCGTAGCCTTCGCCGGTTAAAATTTCCTCGAAAAGTTGTAAAATCTCCTGCGTATCGTTAATTACCATGATATGCTTTGGTTTAGTCATAGTGCTTGTCACCGTTTGATCACTTTCTTTAAGAGACTGACGTCCTGCCGGGTAATTGCTCCTGTCAGCACCAACCCGGCCAGATAAACTACCCCGCCCACGCTTACTATCAATACAAAAGGTCCTAAACCAAGTCCGCGCAACCCGGCCAGAGCCAGGCCCATTCCTCCGGCAGCCAGGGCCGGACGCCAGGTGACGGCCCACAACGGCACGGCTCCAGGGCCAAGTGTGCGCCGCAAAATAAGGCAGAACGGCCCTAACATCACCAGTTCGGTGACAATCGTCAGGGCTGCCGAGGCAACATAGCCAAAGAAAGGAATTAGCAAAAGATTCAGCCCGATGTTGACGGCTGCCGCTCCGACTACTGCCGGGGTAATACTTTTTTGCTTGTCTATGGCAATTAGAACATATTGAGTTACTCCGTTAATATAACTGAAAGGCAGGAAGAAAATCAAGATTTGCAGCGCAATTGCTCCACCCGGCAAGTATTCCGCTCCACCGATAAAGCCGATCAGGTCGGGAGCGACGAAAAACGTGCCGACCGAAATCGGCAGGGCGATCACCAGCAAAAGGCGTAACCCTTCTCGATAAGCCCGCAGCAGATTGGTTTTGGCTTCCGCACCGTAGGCTGAAAAGAGCGGAAAAAGAGCCATCGTCAGCGTCGAAGGAATTATCAGGAGGGCGTCAATAAATTTGTAGGCGGAATTGTACAGGCCCAGTTCGCTGTTGCCCCGCAAAGCTCCCAGCAGCAGGCCGTCCGATTTAAACAGCAGCGCGATAGTCAGGCCGTTGAGCAGTAGCGGGTAAGCTTGCCGCAAGAGTTGGCGGGCGAGTGAGCTATCCCAGGCCTGGCGGTTGAGGCGCGGCACGAAGAGATAACGCCGCATCAGGCGGGTCAGGACGGCCACCTGAATGAAATTGACCGCCAGCGCACTGGCTGCCAGCCCGACTACTCCCCAGCCCAGAAGCAGGGCCGACAAGCCGAGCGGCACGCGGATAATCGAGTAAAGCATCTGCCCGGCAGCCAGGTACTCGAACTTTTCGTAGCCCCGAAAGACCGCCGTGATCGAACCGGCCACCGCCGAAGGCCAGAAGCCGATCATAAAAAGGACGATAGCCCAGGCTGTCGCGGGGGTCATATTGCCCACCAGTCCAAAGAAACCGATCCACAGAAGCGATAGCGGGAGAGCCGCCACCGAGAAGCTCAGGCGCAAGAAAAGTTTGGTGGCAAAGAGCCGGTTGATCTGCGCCTCGGCCTCGGCTTCGCCTCCCTGCCGGGCGCGGGCAACTTCGCGGGTGACAATCCCTTCCAGGCCAAAGTCGCAGATGGTCGCAAAGAAAACCCAGGTCAGGACGGCAAAAGTAAACTCGCCGTTTCCTTCCGGGCCGAGCAAGCGCAGAACGAAAATCGCAAAGCCAAAATCAATGATCTTGCCGCTAAGCTGAGCAAATAAAGGCGTGGCACTGTTCTTAACCACCCGCCGCAGAGGATGGTCGGTCGGGCCTTCGCGGTAGAAACGGCCCCAGCCCAGAGTTGCCAGCAGCAAGCCCTGCGAAGCCAGCACCAGAAAGACGGCATACAAACCCAGATTGAAGAAGAGCGGGTTGTAGCGTAGCCGCAGGGTGTAATCGCCGGGCGTGGCGGGGCGGTTTGCCGCCTCGAACTTGACCAGAATACGCTGGTCGCCCCGCGCACTCAGCCCGCTAACCTTAACCTCTGGCCCTTTCTTGCCGCCCGTACCGTCCCCCTGGAAAAGCTGTCCACCCCAGCCAGTCGGCCCCTCCTGCCCGGCGGAAGCTGAATTCGGATAGCCTTTCAAGACCGTTTCGACCTGTTCGGCGCGGGCGGCTACTTCTAACTTGAGTAAAAGCTCCCCGTCTGCTCCGGTCGTTACGCTCTGTACTCTGGCTCCCGTTGCGCTAGCTTCGCTGAAGCTGAATGGCGCGGCCTGGGGGTCATAAGGTGGGCCAGCATAGATCAGGCGGGGGAAAAGTTGCGGCCCGGCCAGGAAAGCACCGCCGACCAGAGTAAGGGCCACGAGCAGAAGTTGAGTTTTGAAGGATGACGAAGGCGGGCTGAGGGCCAGGAAGCGGTTCAGCAGGAGCCAGCCGACCAGGACAAAAGCGTAAAGGGCCAGTGTTAAGGGAAGCGGCCCGGCCAGAGCCAGCCAGCCAAGCGGCCAGGGTAGGGCAATCAAGGCCAGGCGGCGACGTCGCCAGCCGACCAGAGCCAGGGCGAAGGCAGCCCAGGCGAAAGCGGCCAGCCAATCCGGGCGGGCAAGCCCGGCCAGAGCCAGCCCGCCAAGTGCGATTGCCCACAGGCCCAGCCGACGCGGACGGCTAGAAAAAGCTGCGGAGATATTCGAGATAAGGTTCTGGCAAAGCCAGACCAGAGCCAGACCTAAGAGCCAGAAATGACCCAGGCTGAATAGTAGACTCCCCCACTGACCGCCCAGGTAATACAGGGCGGCACCGGGATAAAGGGTCGGTACTGCCGTGGCTTCCAGTAAGGGTTGGGCGGTGCGGGCTTCCCACAGGGGTACATCGCCTTGCCGCAAGCGTTGTCCGCTCTCGGCCCAGGTAGAGAGGAAAGTTCCGTCGGGCGCGAAAGCTGTCCACCCGGTCGGAACCGTCAAGAGATTAGCGCGGGTCGGATCGTGGTCGGCCCGAAAAAAAGCCGGAGCATAGTACAGCAACGCCCCCAGCGCGATCAGGGCGGCCCACAAGGGCCAGCGCACCGGGCGCGGCGACGGTTGCCCGACGTGCGCCGACGAGGGAGGACGGGAAGTGGTTAAAGACAAATACACGACCTTATCTGGCTTGCAACAAAATTTCTACTGACCAAAATTATAGGTTTGGCCTGGCTCGATGTCAAACGGAGCAAGCATATCAGCAGGGCTGTTGCAAAGTCCGAGTTTTGCCCTCGGTCACGCCCGGTCACGCCCTGTCACGCCCGGTTACGCCCGGTCATTCTGAGCGTAGCGAAGAATCTTCTTGAGCTACCCCGATCTAAGCGCATAGGTTACAAGTTAAGGTTTGGATGAGCTGGTCAAGTACCAAAACGGCGGTTTTAAGCCTGATGTTGGGTTATAGACCCTGGCCTTGACTCCTATGACCTTCGGCGGCCAGACGCGACGTAACCTTGACACTTTCTGCACAACCTTACGTTGTAGACTTCGATCTAAGCGAAGAATCTTCTTGAGCTACCTCGATCTTGCTTATTGAAGAAGATTCTTCGCTACGCTCAGAATGACATGGCCTGACCGGGCGAGAGCGGGCATGACCTGGGTAGAGCGGGTGAGACCGGGTGCAAAA
>JBBRBE010000203.1:0-10737 GCA_038206175.1 Chloroflexia bacterium | reverse complement strand
GCGCGATGAAAGCGGATGTGGTAATTGTTGGGGCGGGAATTGTCGGGACTTCCTGCGCTTACTTCCTGGCCCAGGGGGGCTTGCGGGTCGTGCTGGTCGAGCGTAACGGTCTGGCCGGTGGTACGAGCGGTAGCGGTGAGGGTAATATTCTAGTTTCGGATAAAGCTCCCGGCCCGGAACTCGAACTAGCCAAACTGGGTTGCCGCCTCTGGAAAGACCTGTCGCAGCAACTCGCGGAAGATTTCGAGTTCGAGGAAAAAGGCGGTATCGTGGTGGCCGAAACCGAGCGCAACTTGCCGTCCCTGCTGGGTAGCCTGCAAGCTCTGGTCGGCGCGGGCGTGGTAGGCCAATTGTTGAGCCAGGCCGAATTGCGCGAAGCCGAACCTTATCTGGCCCACGATGTAGCAGGGGCGGCCTTTTTCCCCCAGGATTGCCAGGTGCAACCGATGTTGGCCTGCGCTGCCCTGCTCAGGGCGGCGGTGGAGTTGGGAGCAACCTTCTGGGATCATGCCGCGCTGGAACAAATCGGATTGGACAGCCAGGGCCGGGTCGAGCGAGTGTTGACGAGCCGTGGGACAATTGAAACGCCGCGAGTCGTCAACGCTGCCGGGCCGTGGAGTCCCCAGGTGTCTGCCTTGCTCGGCCTCGCTTTGCCGACCCAGCCGCGCAAAGGTCATATCCTCGTAACCGAACCGCTTCCCCGCCTCGTGCATCACAAGGTTTTCGAGGCCAGCTATGCCGATACCGTTAATAGCGGGGCGGCAGCTTTGCAGGTAGCTTCGGTGGTGGAAGGTACTCGCAGCGGCACAATTTTGATGGGTAGCAGTCGTCAACTGGTCGGTTTCGACCCGGCGATTGATCTGGCCGTGCTGCGGCAGATTGCCCGGCGGGCGGTGCGCTATTTCCCGGTTCTGGCGAATGTACACGCTTTGCGTTCCTATGTGGGTTTCCGTTCGTTCGCGCCCGACCATCTGCCGCTCATCGGCCCTGATCCTGACGTACCAGGCTTCTTTATCAATACCGGCCACGAGGGAGCCGGGATTGGCCTCGGCCCGATCAGCAGTCGGCTGTTGGCTCAGCATATTCTGGGTCAGCCGCTCGACCTAGACTTGTCCCCTTTCTTACCCGCTCGTTTCGCCTCTACCTCACAACCTGCTCCGGCAGGTATTTCGGGCAGGTAAGGCCGCTAAAAAAAGAAGGATAAGAGTTAAATCAAAACTTACAAACAAAATTCCTGAAAGGAGCTTTTTAATGGCTAGATTTCCCGGCATTTATGTAGCAGTAATTACGCCTTTCCTGTCCGATGGGGCGGTAGATTACCCTCGCCTGAGCGAACACGTGGATTGGCTGATCCAGAACGGTATTCACGGACTCGTGCCGACTGGCTCGTGCGGCGAATATGCCGCTCTGACCGACCCGGAACGGGCAAAAGTGGTTGAGACTATCATCCAGGTCGCGGCGAGTCGAGTGCCGGTAGTGGTGGGGACGGCGGCTCCTTCGACGGCGAAAGCTCTGGGTTGGATTGCCCAGGCCCGCGAAGCCGGGGCGGTGGGCGTGATGGCTCTGCCGCCGATCAACTATCGGCCCTCACGGGCCGAAGTGGTGGCCTATTATGAGGCTCTTTCGACGGGTGGTTTGCCTATAGTGGCCTACAACAACCCTTTCGATACTTCCACCGACCTGACGCCCGACCTCCTGGCCGAGTTGAGCCACATTCCAAACGTGGTAGCGGTCAAAGAATTTTCGGGAGATGTGCGACGTATCCCGGCCATCCTGGAACAAACCGACCTGGAAGTGATCGTGGGAGCGGATGACCTGGCCCTGGAAGGCCTGCTGGCCGGAGGAACAGGTTGGATTGCCGGGCTGACTAATATTTTGCCCGCCGAAAGTGTGCAGCTTTACGACCTGGCCCTGGCCGGGCGACTGGACGAGGCTCAGAAGCTTTACCGGCGGTTATTGCCGCTCTTCCGTTTCGACTCGATGCCGCGTTTTGTGCAGGCGATCAAGTACGCTTTCGAGTTGTCCGGCCAGCCGGTCGGCCAGACCCGCCCGCCGCGTCTGCCACTCGAACCGGCAGAGCAAGAAGCCGTGCGGCAGGCGTTGGCCCTGGTTCTTACCGCTTCCGTTCCGGCCTAGTCTGGTTTCGCTGAGTAGCCCAATCTAAAAATAGGCTCATTTTTAGATTGGGCTATTACTGTGCCAGGTTTCGGCTGGCGGTTATTCTTATCCCAAAGTATGTTTGTACAAAAATGACCAGATTACTTCTTTGCCAGGGCTACCGCCGAGAGTGTCAGGATAAGAATGACCACCCCCTTTGATCTGGTAATGGGCCACCGTCGCGTTGTCCCGGCATTCGGTCCATTCCTCGCCTTTGGCTTCCTTTGTATCCAGGAATGTTTGCGGCCCTTTACTACAACCGTTGCGTTTGGCCCACTCCGCCAGGTAATCAGGTATGGATGGTAAGGGCCAACCGGGGTACTCTTTATCGGCCCGCCCGGCGTAGGGAATTACATCATCGGCTGTGCCGTGAATTTCAAGCAACGCTACGGCCCGACTCGGCTGACAACCTCCGTCGGGCAAGGCAAAGTAGTTTCCCGCAATAGGCACAACGGCGGCAATCCGTCCGGCTAATCTACAGGCCAGATAGTGACTCATTCCGCCCCCGTTTGAGAAACCAGTGGCATAGATTCGCTGACTATTTACGCACAACTCTTTTTGAAGTTTGTTGAGCAAATCGTTGACAAAGGTAAGCTCGTCAATCCCGTAGTCGGCGGCTGGCCCGACGCTGGCCCACATCGGCAAGCCGTCATCATCTTTTAGACCTTGTGGGTAAACGGCTATAAAGCCCTCTTGGTCGGCCAGGACTGAGAAACCTGTTGTAGCTTCCATCTCCACAGCATTACCACCGTGTCCGTGAAAAACTAATAAAACTGCATGAGGCTCACCGACGCTGTATTTGGACGGTAAATGCAAACGATAGCTGCGGGTAGCACTCCCTCGCGCTCCCACAGGCTTAGCCCCGATTGTTTCAGTTTCAGTCGTACCCGGCTTTATGAGTGCAGCTTGTCCGCAGCCTGCGCCTGAAACGAGTTGATTACTCGCTACACTCGCACTATTTGTAGTCGGCGGGTTTTGGTCGGGTAAAGCTAGAGGCGAAGTGTTAACAGGCGTAAGGGCCGTAGCAGTGCGGAACGCTGGCGGTATGGTCGTTGTTGCCGAGTTCAAGTTCGAGTTCGTTGTGATTTTCGGGGTATTGGCTGGTTGCAATCCGGTTGTACTTATGGCCCTGGGTGTTTCGCTGCTATTTGGCTTTGAAGTCGGGGTAGGCGTAAAGCCGGGCGCGGAAGTACAGGCATTTAACAGTAGGCTTGCGAGTACAAGCAGCAGCGTGACCAGAACTAAACAGGCCGGGCGGAACCTTTCAAGTAATTTTCCAGGCGGTATGGGCTGCCTGGTCGAAAAGTTGAACATTCCAACCCCTCCCTCTGCTTTTGCTGGTGGAGCAATCAACCTGCTGTTTCTATAGCTCATCTCATTCTGGCAGGCAGAGCGTGACATTCGGATAATGTCATGGCCCTGCTTACTTTGCGTCAAAAGATACTCCTGGGAGGAACTCATCGAGCCGCCAACCGTAACCGACGGCGGTTTTACAAGACAGGAGCTTGCAATTGGACCAGTTCGGCTTCGATGGGAGGCGTCAGGTGCAATTCAGCTTCGTTGGCGTGGGTTAAAAGATATTGCTGTGAATCGAAAGCTTCTTCGCCCTTCTCAGGGTGAGGCATGAGGCGTTTGTAAGTGCCATCCGGCAAAAGCAGGCGGGCCTTGACGTTATCGCGCAGGTAGACCGGCAGAATTGATTGGATCAGGTAACGTTTGATGGAAGGGTCTTCGAGCGGGAAAAGAGTTTCCACGCGGCGGTCAAGGTTGCGCGGCATCAGGTCGGCACTGCCCAGATACACTTCCTCGTTTTCTTCATCGCCGTTGCGGAAGTAATAGACCCGGCTGTGTTCGAGGAACCGCCCGACGATGCTGATCAAGCGGATATTCTCGCTAACTCCCGGCACGTTTGGCACCAGGCTGCTGCTACCCCGCACGATTAAATCTATTTTGACCCCGGCCTGCGAAGCCCGGTAGAGCGAATCAATACACTCGAAATCCACCAGAGCGTTCATTTTGAAAATAATATGCCCGCCTCGTCCTTCCTGAGCATGTTGGATTTCGCGCTCGATTTTTTGAAGCAAACCCTGGCGCACTCCGTTGGGAGAAACCAGCAACTTGCGGTAAGGAGCGTGGACAGCGTAGCCCGTCAGCGAGTTAAAAAGGGTCGTGGCGTCTGCGCCGAGGTCTGGCCGGGAAGTCAAGAGGCCCAGGTCGGTGTAGATCGAAGAAGTTTTGGTGTTGTAGTTGCCGGTGCCAAGATGCACATACCGCCGGATACCGTCCGGTTCTCTGCGAACGACCAGGGCAACTTTGCAATGGGTTTTTAACTCGATCCGACCGTAGACAACGTGCGCTCCGGCTTTTTCTAAGGCTCTCGCCCATTCAATGTTATTTTCCTCGTCGAAGCGAGCTTTTAATTCGACCAGGACTGAAACCTGTTTGCCGTTCATGGCGGCGCGGGCCAATGCTTCCACAATCGGTGAATTACTACCGACCCGGTAGATCGTCTGCTTGATCGCCAGCACTTCCGGGTCGCTTGCGGCGGCCTGGATAAAATCGACCACGGGGCCAAACGAGTCGAAAGGATGGTGCAATAACACGTCCTGATTGCGGATCACCTTGAAAATGCTGTTGGTATTGCGTAAAGCTGCCGGGACGCGAGGTCGGAAAGAAGGCTCTTTGAGGTGGGGCAGATCGAGGTCGTAAAGCTGCATGAGGTCGGACAGACCCATCGGTCCTTCGACCTCGTATACCTCGCTTTCCTCTAGTTCCATATTGGTCGCCAGGAGAGTTTGAATATTCTTGGGCATGGTATTTTCGACCGAGAGATACACTACCGAGCCAAAACGTCGCCGGTTCAGGCTGGCTTCGATGGTCTGCAATAGGTCGCCCGCTTCATCCTCGCGGATTTCCAGGTCGGCATCCCGGATCACTCGGAACGGATAGCTTTTGACTACCTCGACGCCGGGAAAGAGCAGGCCCAGGTTAGCCGCAACCAGTTGTTCCATCCAGACAAACCCGCGCTTGCGGGGGACGGTGAACGGTTCGCCCGGCAATTCCACCGGCACGAGACGCGGTAAGAGGCCGGGTATTTTGACGCGGGCAAAGTGTTCGCCTTCGCCTGGATCGCGGATTACCACGGCCAGGTTCAAGCTCAGGTTTGAAATATGGGGGAAGGGATGACCGGGATCGAAAGCCAACGGCGTCAGTACGGGATAAACTTCTCGCTCGAAGTATTCGCGTAACTGGTTTTGCTGCTCGGTTTTTAGCTGATCATAGTCGAAGAGAACAATGCCCTGTTCTTTCAAAGCAGGCATCAGATTGTCTTTAAGTAGGCGGCGGGCCTGGTGGGTTAATTCCAGCACGCGCTGGCGGATCAAATTCAGTTGCTCGGTGGGCGTCAGGCCGTCTTCGCTCGGTTCGGTCAGGCCGGATTCAAGCTGTTCTAAAAGGCCCGAAACCCGGATCATAAAGAATTCGTCTTGATTAGACGTGAAAATTGCCAGGAACTTGAGCCGTTCTAAGAGTGGAGTGCGTTCGTCGCTGGCTTCTTCCAGTACGCGCATATTAAATTCCAGCCAGTTTACTTCACGGTTAAAATACAAGCGTTGCTCGGCGGCCATCGTTATCTCCCTTTTACTAAACCAGTTCCCAGCCGGGCCGAATATCGAGTGCCCAGTCCTGAGCAGAATTTACGGTTCCCGTCGTTTCCTGTGTCAATTTGAAATAAGCTGCCGCCGCCACCATCGCGGCGTTGTCGGTACAAAATATTGGCGGTGGAAAATTAAGCTTTAAGCCACGGGCTGCTGCTCGTTCGGCCAGGGCTGTTCGCAAAGCTTTGTTGGCGGCCACGCCTCCAGCAATCAAGATACTTTTAGCTTCGTAGGCCTGGGCTGCCTGGGCTGTTTTGGTCGCCAGCACCTCGACCACCCCGGCCTGAAAAGAGGCCGCAATGTCGGCAACTGGCAAGGGTTCATCGAGGTGGGGGGCGTTAGGTCTTTGCCCTTCCTGCCGCGCCGCGCTTCGGTAGACGGCCTGGGCTGCCCCGGAGAAAGGAATCGGCTTGGGCGGCAGAGCCTGATATTCTTCGACTTTGCGAAGGACAGCCGTTTTCAGGCCGCTAAAGCTAAAATCGTAGGAGCCTTTGAGCCAGGCGCGGGCGAACGGAAAGCGGCGCGGATCGCCTCCGGCGGCGGCTTTTTCGATTAAAGGGCCACCGGGATAGCCCAGGCCCATCACTCGCGCTACTTTGTCGTAAGCTTCGCCTGCCGCATCGTCCTGAGTTTTGCCCAGCAGTTCGTACTGGCCGTGACCGTGCATCAGCACGATTTCGGTATGCCCACCTGAAACTATCAGCGTAACGAGCGGAAATTGAGGAGTCGGCGGAGGAACTTCGCCCGGCCCTTCCAGCACCGGCGGGATCAGCCAGTTGGCGTAGATATGCGATTCGAGGTGATTTACGCCAATAAAAGGCTTCTGGCGGGCGAAAGCGATTGCTTTGCCGGTGTTGACCCCGACCAGCAAGGCTCCGGCCAGGCCCGGCCCGTTTGTCACGGCCACGGCGTCAATTTTATCCCAACCGAGGGCGGCCTGGGCCAGGGCTTCTTGCAGTACCGGCCCGATGTATAAAATATGCTGGCGGCTGGCAACTTCCGGCACGACGCCGCCGTATTTTTGGTGTATATCTATCTGCGAAGCGATTACATTTGCCAGGACGTGCCGCCCGTCGCGGACAATCGCGGCACTGGTTTCGTCACAGCTTGTTTCAATTGCTAAAATGTTCATAAAATAAGTTCGTTTCCAAAAAAGCCTTTGAGCTGATAAGTCCGTTTCCGAATAAAAGCCTGCGCAAGGCTTTAATTAAAACTCCTGCTAAAATTATAACATTGTTAGCGGCTCTTGTCAGGACTTAACAGCCGCTTTAAATTCCATCGAGCCGGTAAATCGGGCTGTTTGTTGCCAGTTTGGTTCTCATGGAGCATAATAACCGGGCTTAAACGCAATTTAGCCCACCTTAAAATAGCTAACCTAATAAGTCCTGTATCTTGCGCCAATCCAATGGAGGAGAAGATAATATGCAAGGTTTGATCATGGATTACCAGTTGACCCTACCCGCCATGTTGCGGCGGGCCGAGCTTCATTTTGGCTCCAAAGAGATCGTTACTCGCTTGCCCAACAAAGAGTTCCATCGTTATACTTACGCCGATTTCGTGCGGCGGGCCAAGCAGTTATCGCTGGCTTTGCAAAAATTAGGCGTGCAACCAGGCGACCGGGTGGGAACTTTTTGCTGGAACCACTACCGCCATCTGGAAGCTTATTTTGGCGTGCCAACTGCCGGGGCCGTCCTCCATACCCTCAACATCCGGCTTTTCCCCGACGACCTCACTTATATTGTGAACCACGCCGCCGACAAAGTGATCATCGTAGACAAAATACTCTTGCCGTTGGTCGAAAAGTTTCGGGAGCGGGTGCAGACCCAGCTTTTTATCGTGGTAGGCGATGACGGCGAAGTTCCTGCCGGAATGCTCGACTACGAGACGTTGCTGGCGGCGGAGGATGTGAACAGTTTTGTTTACCCTGAATTTGACGAGAACCAGGCGGCGGCGATGTGCTATACCTCCGGCACGACCGGGCGACCCAAAGGCGTGCTTTATTCGCACCGGGCGATTGCGTTACACTCGCTGGCGGCGGCTTTGCCGGATGTAATGGCTATTTCCGAACGGGACACGGTGCTGGCGGTCGTGCCGATGTTCCACGCGAATGCCTGGGGCATGCCTTACACCTGTACGATGGTCGGAGCCAAACAGGTTTATCCCGGCCCGCACCTCGACCCGGTGAGCCTCCTGGAGGATTTCGAGCAAGAGAAAGTTACTTTTACCGGCGGCGTGCCGACGATCTGGCTGGCGATCATCCAGATGCTAGAACAGAACCCTACCAAATGGAAATTAACGCCAGGGATGCGAATGATCGTGGGCGGTTCGGCGGTGCCGGAAGCGATGATCCGTAACTTCGACAAGTTTAACCTGAAGGTAATTCAAGCCTGGGGCATGACTGAAATGGCTCCGCTAGGTACGGTGGCCGGGTTGGTCAGCGAACTGGCCGAGGCTTCGCTGGACGAGCAATATGCTTATCGTTCGCTGC
This sequence comes from Chloroflexia bacterium, assembly GCA_038206175.1. Lineage (GTDB taxonomy): Bacteria > Chloroflexota > Chloroflexia > Chloroheliales > Chloroheliaceae > 54-19. The sequence continues at coordinate 2,436 of JBBRBE010000203.1, read as the reverse complement.
AAGGCACCCCTTCCCCTTTTATCGAAATCCGGGCGCGGGGCGAAAAAGATTTTATTCCCTGGGACGGTCGGGCGATGGGTGAACTGGAAGTGCGCGGCCCATGGGTGGCAAGTGCTTACTTCAACAGCCCGGAAGCCGCCGACCGCTTTACCGAGGACGGTTGGTTTCGCACCGGCGATGTGGTGACGATCAATCGGCGCGGGGCGATGAAGATTCAAGATCGCAGCAAAGATTTGATCAAGTCCGGCGGCGAGTGGATCAGTTCGGTAGACCTCGAAAACGCCCTGATGGGTCATCCGGCGGTGGCAGAGGCGGCGGTTATTGCTGTACCGCATCCCAAGTGGGACGAGCGGCCTCTGGCGGTAGTAGTCCTCAAGCCGGGCCAGGACGTTAGTAGCGAAGAATTGATTACTTTTATCACGCCGCAGTTCGCCAAGTGGTGGCTGCCGGAAGCAATCGAGTTTGTGCAGACCATCCCACGGACTGCCACCGGCAAATTTTTAAAGACGGCTCTACGCGAACAGTTCCCCGCCTTCAAACCGACCGTCGCCGAGCCTGTTTAGCTTCGCTAACCTTTTGGTTCTTGAGCGGAGGCGTTTTGAATGTTTTGGTTTCAACCTTTACGAACGACCTCTAATCAGGCAAGGAAAACGAAAAAAAGGAGAAAGGTTCTCTCTAGCCCTGGAAGAGTAGCCCATTTTGGGCTTCTTCCCGGCTGGAGTGAGCCTTTTTGCATTCAAGTTTGTATTTATAACAAACTCAGGCAGTCGGAAAGGTTGAGTTAGCGGCAAGCAGTCTCGTTAGCTAAAGGTAATTTTCTTCATACTCTTGTTGGCGTGGGAGTCGGGGCCAATTTCGGATGTCTGTAAGCTTTGTAAGCTCTTGCAGCCGGGAATGAGCTATAATTAAAGAAGGTTAGCTATATTTAAGTAAGTTAGAACTGCCGTTAGAAGCAGAGGCCGTGAGAATGAGCGAAGAAGAGAAAACGAAACCGAAAGCGCAACCGACCGTGCTGGTAGTTGACGACGAGAGTAACATTTTGGATGTGGTGGAGCTTTATCTTCTACGGGAGGGCTACCGGGTTTTACGGGCGGCGGACGGTCAGACCGCCCTCAAACTTTATACCGAGCAACAACCCAACCTGGTGCTGCTGGACGTGATGCTGCCGCGACTGGACGGCCTGAGCGTGTTGAGCCGGATTCGGGCTTTGCCCTCGGCACCCGCTCCGGTGATTATGCTGACGGCCAAAAATGCCGAGGAGGACAAACTGACCGGGCTGGAAGCAGGCGCGGACGACTACATCACCAAGCCTTTCAGCCCGCGTGAGTTGGTCGCCCGCGTCCGGGTGGCCCTGCGCCGGGTGCAGGAGCAAGAAACCCGTCTGAGCGGACGGTTGAGCGGGGAAGCCATCACCACGCCGGACGGTTTGCACGTAGTAAAAACCTCCCGCCAGGTCAAACGAGGGAAGCAGAACCTTGAACTTACGGCTAAAGAGTTCGATTTGCTGTGGTTTCTGGCTACTAATGCCGGGCAGGTCTTTACCCGTGAGCAGTTGCTCGATCACGTCTGGGATTATAGTTATTTCGGGGAAATGAGTACCGTTACGGTGCATGTGCGGCGGTTGCGCGAGAAAATCGAGGTTGACCCCATGCGCCCGCAACATCTTAAAACGGTCTGGGGAGTGGGCTACAAGTTCGAGCTTTAGTTTTACATCTTAAATCTAGCCTGAAGGGTCTAAATGATAAGTTTGCCGGTTCTAAATCGCTTTAGCTGGCTTAAAAATCTGGTCGTAGCGGCCCTGGTGGTGCTGGTGGCGGCGGGCGCGGCGGTCGGGTTGGCGGCGGTCTGGCTCAATCCACCCGCTAAAGAGCTGGCCGATCTTTTCAGCTATCTACTTTTGTCGGGCGGAATTTCCGTCGTGCTGGGTCTGGTCTGGTTGGCTTACGGTAGCCACAACGTGCGACTGTACGTGCAACTCAGTGCTACCTATCTTATTGGCGTAGTGATTGCGCTGGTCAATATCACTGTTACGGCGGGCCTGATGTTTCTGAGTGCCCACGATTTCAGTCTGCTAGCTCTCCTGCTGGTTTTTAGTGCTATCCTTTCGGTTTTTTTCGCCCTGTACATCTCGCGCCAGCTAACCCAGCAAGTCGCTCAACTGGTTTCCGGGGTACAAGAATTGGCCGAGGGCAAGCTTCAAACGCGGATCAAGGGCGGTGGCCCCCGCGAGATGCTGGAACTTTCCGAGGCTTTTAATCGCATGGCCGAGCAGTTGCAAGCCTCGTTCAAGAAGCAGCAAGATATGGAAGCAGCCCGCCAGGAACTGGTCGCTTCGATAGGTCACGACCTGCGGACGCCTCTGGCTTCGATGCAATTGATGGTGGAAGCGATCCACGATGGCGTCACCGACGAAGGCCAGACCCAGATTTTTCTCGA
>JBBRBE010000202.1:0-10793 GCA_038206175.1 Chloroflexia bacterium | reverse complement strand
TCTTCGCCCACTTCCAGATTGAAACTCTGGCTTGACTTGTCGTATTTCCAGACCAGCGTCTGGTCTATCACTTCGCTAATCGGTCTCATCGTATGGGGTCTCCTTGCTACCGGCTCAATTTTACTTTTTAAAATTAAAAATCCAAGCTTTAGCTCAGGGTTCGCAAGAAGTATACCGCTTTACCCTTCGGGGTGGGGTAATGACCACTCTATTTGTGGAGTTATGGGGCGGGTTTTGGAGGGTTATTTCTTCTTGAAGACAAAAACGTACTCGTGCTTGAAAACGTAAAAGCCGCCGACGAGGGCGCGATAGTGCCAGAGTTCGCGCTGGTTGCGTTTGCCGGTGGTTTCCTCGAAATTCTTCACCACGATGCTCTTTAATAAAAAATCGTGTTTGAGGACTTCGTTCATGGTCTGGAAGCCGAGCGGAATCCATTCGCCTTTCGAGAACTTGTCGCCGATCACCAGCACGAGGTAGCGGCCCCGTTCCAGCACCGCCCCGGCCCGTTCGACCACGCGGCCAACCCCGGCTAGAAAAGCCTCCAGGCTGGCGGCGTTCGAGAGGTCGTGCGGGTCGTCGCTAAATTTGATGATGTCGAAATAGGGCGGATGCATTATAACAAGCTGCACCGCCGACTGGCCCGCTTCGGCTAAGAGGCGGGTGTAGTCGAGGCTCGTACTATCGCCCACGGCGATCCGACTCGTTACCTCGAAGGGGTTCAACTCTTGAACAATCAAATCCTGGCTATAGGAGGCGATTTCCGGCTGTAGTTCAATCCCTAAACAGTTACGGCCTAAACGTTGGCTTTCAACCAGGGTTGTGCCGGAACCGGCAAACGGATCGAGAACCCACTCGCCTTTCTTGGTGTAACGGCGCAGCATCTGATTAGGGATTTGGGGGATGAAGTTGCCCCAGTAGTTCGCCCGGTGTACCCCGCTGCGGTCGCGCCGGTCAACAATCCACAAACTGTTGGTATCAATATCGCCGTATTCTTTCCAGCGGTTCAAGTTTATATCGTTTATCCGGCTGGTGCGAACTTTGGTGAGGGCTTTTTGCAGCCGGTTCAGGTAATAAACTGCTCTTTCCAGGGTAAGCGAGTCGGCTACCTGAGCCAGTTCTGCCAGAAGGTAAGCCTGGCCCAGTTCGACTGTACCCGAAGCCCCTTCACGTTCGTTCGCCGTCAGGATCAGGGCAGGCTCGGCCCCGGTCAGGCTTTGCCGAAGCCGGACGACCCCCTCACGGACAAGATCGAGCGAAGGGGCCGCTTTAAGAGCATCCAGACGCTGCAAAAGAGCCGCCTGATCTATCGACAAAACTTCTGGCTCTGCTGGGGCCAATCCTGCCGCCGCCTGGCCCGGCAATACAAGGCTTTGACGAGTTCTGGTCGTCACGCTACCACTCCTTCACTTATGTCAACGCGCAATATTTTCCATTATTACACCCTCGCATGATTATGTAAATAGGTTGGGGCGAATTAGAGCGATTTTGGACTGAGATCGGCCAGGATGCTATAATGGAGCGGCACGAAAGCAATCTTCAAGATACGCTCGGCTTAAAAGTCGTCGCTACGCTTTTCTCAGCTTTCAAATAAAAATTGAAATAGTCAGGATCAATAGCTAGAAGAGGGCAAAATGGCTCTGGGCAAAAACGAGCAGATTTATATCGTGGAAAAGTTCGCCAAATGGGAGAACTGGCGCATCCGTTACTGGGAATCGCTACCGACCGAGACGCTGGATAACCCGGCCTCGGCCCAACAAGCCGAAGAAAGCAAGCGCAAACCGGCCCTGGTGATGATCCACGGCTACGCCGCGATGCTGGAACACTGGCGGCGAACTTTTGCCGGTTTGAAAGGACGTTACCGGCTATACGCCCTCGACCTGCTGGGTTTTGGCGGCGGCGACAAACCCAACGGGCAGCAGGTTAACTACAGTGCCGAACTGTGGGCGCGGCAAATTCACGATTTTCTCAAACACAAAGGCGAGGAAAACGCGATTGTGGTTGGACATTCTCTGGGCGGAATGGTCGCGCTCGAACTCAAGCGGCGTTACCCGGAAATGCTCTCCGGCCTGGTGCTGGTGGATAGTGCCGGATTGCCCAACCAGGGCCAGGCCGAACGGGAAGCCCGCGACCAGAACAGTCGGCCCGGCGCACGCCAATGGATCAACTTTGGCGACCTGACTTTCAACCTGATCAAGGCTCCCCTCGTAGGTGAAACGATGGCGGCAGTTCTGACGGCCCCGAACCAACTCCTCACGAAGCGATTTTTAGAAGGGGCTTACTACAACAAGAGCAAAGTTACGCCGCAACTCATTGACCAGTTCCTGGAACCACTGCGCCAACCGGGGGCTTCCGGCTCGTACCTGGCAGTCACGCGCCATTTTGCCGATTTTCAATTGCCGCTCAAGCCGGGCGAAATCAAAGGGCCGGTGCTAATCGTCTGGGGTGAACACGACCGCATGATGCCGCCCGACAACATGCTGCCGCGCTGGAAACGTCTGCTGCCCCAGGCCGAGACTTTCCGGGTAGCCGAGGCCGCCCACTGCCCACAGGACGAACGCCCCGATCTGGTCAATCCGCGCCTGATGCAGTTTATCGATCAGGTCGCCGCTGGAACCTGGCAAGAAGCCAAGAGCGCATAGAGCAAGGCTGTAACAGGGATGAAAGAGGCTTGATAAAGGATGAAGGGAAACCGCTTACCGCTAAGGTGGCCGCAAGGATTAAAGTGTAAATGCTAGAGAAATCTGAGGAAGCGGCTTCCTCCATCCTTCATCAAGCTTCTTATAGCGGTTCTTCCAGTCCGGTCTACGCTATCGAGGGCATTACTAAAAGCTATGGGAAGGGAAAAGCTCAACGCCAGACCCGGCCTGCTAATCTCGACATTTCGCTTGAGATAAGCCGGAGTGAGATTTTCGGCCTGCTGGGAAGCAACGGCGCGGGTAAAAGCACCTTGATCAGGCAGATGGTCAACCTGACCGCTCCGACGAGCGGGCGCATCCTGTTGATGGGCTGCGACATCGCCCGCGAACCGCAAGCCGTCACCCGCTACGTGGCCTATATGCCGCAGAAGCCGCACGCCCTGCTCGACCTTACGGCAGAAGAAGCGATCTATTACACGGGGCATCTGCGCGGAATGGCTCGGCCTGTCGCTCTGCGGGAGGCCGCCCGACTCGTGGAAGTATGGGGGCTGGGCGAGGTGCGACGCAAAGCGGTGCGCCATCTATCGGGCGGACAGCACCGCCTGGTCAGTCTGGCCGCTACGCTGGTGGCAAATCTGCCGGTTTTAATCCTGGACGAGCCAACTAACGAGCTTGACCCGGCTTTTCGGCGGCAGGTCTGGGAAGGGTTGGTCGAACTCAACCAGCGCGAAGGAACCACGATTATTCTGGTGACGCACAATGTGCAGGAAGCCGAGCGGGTGATCCAGCGCGTCGCCGTCATGAACGAAGGCCAGATCGTCGGGCTAGGCCGGGTAAGCGAACTAAAAGCCCGCCTGGACCAGAACGTGGGCCTCGAACTCTTTTTACGGCCCGAAACTGCTCTTGCCGCCGAAGAAAGCCTGACTGCTATTCCCCAGGCCCGCCGTGTACGAGAAAATCAGTGGAGTGTGCTGGTGTCGCGGCAAGGTGGCGAAGAAGCGATCCACCATATCTTGAGCCGAGTACGCCTCGACCGTCTGGAAGATTTCCGAGTACATACGGCCAGCCTGGAAGATGTTTACCTGGATTTGACCGGTCACAGCATTGCCAGCGAACGCGAAAGGGAGATTTCCAACGACAAACAACCTTGAGGGGCCGCAAACCGAGCTTACCGGGCTGTCCTGGCCGAGAGCTTTTTGGGACTTGCTGCTGATCCAACTGGCAAACTGGCGGTGGAGTTGGCCGGCCACTCTGATCAATGGGCTGCTCGTGCCGCTCACGGCTCTCTTCTTTTTGCGGGCGGCGGCAGGCGAGAGCGGCGCGTCATCCGAATTTTTGGTGAGCGGTAATATTATCGTTTCGCTAATCTTCACGACCATGTACGGCACAAGTGCCAGATTCTCCTTCATGCGTACTTTTGGAGTGCTGGACTATTACGCCACGCTGCCGGTTTCAAAAATCCTGCTGGTGCTGGCGGTCAACGGCGGGTTTTTGCTGCTGACGCTGCCCAGCGCACTTCTGACGATCTTGATCGCCCAGCTTTTCGGCTTGAACTTTAACCTCAATCCGTTTTTCTTCCTGATCGTGCCGTTGGCTTCGTTTTCACTCTCGGCAGTCGGGGCGTTTGTGGGGGTGGCTGCGCCTAATTTCGATACGGCCAACACGATCACGGGTATTTTGCAGTTCGCCTTTATGGGTTGCGGGCCGGTGCTGATCCCGGCAGAACGCTTGCCCGATTTTATTAACGTAATCGGCCATTTCCTACCCAGCACATATGCCGCCGATGCGCTGCGCCACAGCCTGACGAACACTTACGATCTAACCTTCTTGCTTGACCTGACTTTCCTGGTGGCTTTTGACCTGGCGGCGATGCTGTTCGTGGCGCGACGGATGGAGTGGCGGCGAGGTTAGTTTTACTTCCTGGCATGCCCTGCGGGTGTCAGAAGACAAGACAGGCTGAGTAGAGATTGTTACAAAAGATAAAGGTCAGGAGTTAGGGATATGTTGCGTAGGATGTTGTTGGTAGGCCTGGGTTTGGTTGGCTGGCTGCGTCTGGCCCGGCTACATTTAGGGATCGCAAATGAGGCGGGGTCGCGGGAGCGGGATAAACCCTTCGAGATCAGCGATCCTTTGATTGCTCAGGCGATTTACGGGCGGTTGGAAGCGGGCAAAGAGGCGGAATACTACGCTTTTCAGGCCCAGGAAGGGGCGCGAGTGCGGGCTTTGCTGTTGATCCCCACCCCGGCCTATCAGAAAGGCTTGCGGGCGGGCTTGCGCTTATACGGCCCCGGCTTCCCTGCCGAAGGTTTGCGGCCTGAAACAACCGCTCACGAAATGCGGATCGCCAACCGCGATTATTTTCTGGTTCAAAGCTATGTCTCGCCTCTGGCCGGAAGCGGACGCTTTGAAGTGACGGTCGAACGTGAGGCGGGAGCGGGTACTTATGTGTTTGGCCTGGGCGACCGCGAGGGCGGTTATGCCGACGCTGCGATGCGGGCGCGAATAGAGGCACTACTGGTGCAGGATGCCTGATTTTCTGATTTTAAGGCGACTTCTGTAATTTCCTCGGAAATTGTAGCGTTGTAAAAGTATTGGCCCGTGGGCCAGCTTGCACGCTTACTTTTTCGCAGGTTACAGGAGATTTTTATGTCACTCAAGAAAATATTCACATCCTACCTAACACTTTTTTTGTTGCCAGGGTTGTTTTTAACTGCTTGTGGCGAAGCTTCCTCCAGGCTGCCAGGCCCGGTCAGTTCAGCTTCTTCTGAAGGTTCTACTTCAACAGTTACTACAGCCGCCAGCACAGCCGTATTTACTCCTTCGCTTAACCCTGTAACTACTACCGCTTTTTCCACAGCCACCTCAAAAATTCATATTGACGGCATTACGCTACCGGTAGTGACTACCGCGAGGCCAGAATTTTTAACCAGAATTTTAGCTACAAATGATGGAGGCGATACCTGGAAATCAGTTTATGCTGATAGCCAGCACTTCTTTCATTTTCTTAAATGTCCTGCAACTAATACTTGCTACCTGGACCGGGCATTAGTCACTAAAGATGCCGGACAAAGTTGGACAGGGTTAGCACTAACGCCGGAAAATGATTATCAATTCCCAGTAGGAAGTTTGAGTTGCCCCAGCGTAAATGTGTGTTTTTCTCTTGGAAGGGGTTATGTTTTTACTACCAAAAATGGTGGTAAGACCTGGAGCGACGCTACTTCTAATAAGAAAATTGTTGTACTCCCGGAGTTGGCGGAAACCTACGCTAAAGTCAGACGCGGATTTGGCGATATTTATTCGGAAATTGGTTTTGATCTCGCTCTCGATTGTCCCGACGAAAATAATTGCATAGCGGTCGGGGTAGGCGCACGGGTCATCGTCACCAGAGATGGGGGCGAAAGTTGGGAGTTTAATTTTGGTATTGAAGACTACTTTTCGAGTATTGACTGTGCTGGCAAAAATGTATGTTATGCAGTTGGTGTCGCCGGTTTGCCGGGAAGCGGCCCTAGATATAGCAAAATAACAAAGACAACCGATGGGGGCAAAACCTGGAGTATCCAATATTCAGATTTTGTTCAGGATCGTCTCTTGAGTATATCGTGTCCAAGCCTTGATGTCTGTTTCACACTAGGAGAAAACAGCAACATTCTTAAAACTGTGAATGGAGGACGCAACTGGCTTTTGCAACACTCAGATACTTCAATTCGCTTCGTTTCTATTAGTTGTCCAGATACTAAAACCTGCTTTGCTGGAGGTTACGCAGGCATATTACTAGCTACCAGGGATGGAGGTACAACCTGGAAACAGCAGCAATCAAATTTGATCAATTCCAGGAGCCAGATTTCTGGTATTAGCTGCCCGACCACTAATACTTGCTACAGTTTGTTGGAATATCATTAGGGGCTTTGCTTTTGTTACTTGGTGTAGTTGGTTTGAACAGCGTATTGTCATTTTTTGCCGCAGGTGCTAATATACTTTTATTCTTTTCTCGATGATATACGAAGCGGAGAAACCAGACAACCCAGCAAAAGGAGCATGCCAAAAATGGCTTTCATCCAGTTTACGCGCAACTACAGCGACCGCAGCACCGATTTAGGTTATCAGTTTGAATTTTATTGCGACCGTTGCGGCAATGGTTTTATGAGCCAGTTCCGGGCCAATAAGCTTGGTATGGCCGGGGAAGCGGCCCGTGGCCTGGGTAACGTGCTGGGTGGGTTTTTTGGCCGGGCGGCCTATGGCTCTGACCAACTTCAAAATATGACCCGTGGTAAAGCGCACGACGATGCTTTCGCCCAGGCTGTAACCGAACTTAAACCGCTCTTCCATCAGTGCCAGCGCTGCGGTACATGGGTTTGTAAAGACGTTTGTTTCAATTACGAAGCTGGAATGTGTACAAATTGTGCGCCCAAACGTGAGGGTGAAATCGAACGGGCTAAATCAGATGCTTTTGTCTATCAAGTTCAACAAAAAGCGATGAATACCGATATGGTGGGCCAGGTTGATATTAATCGCAAACAAGTTGTAACTTGCCCACGTTGCAATGCTTCGACTGGCGGCGCGAAATTCTGCCCGAACTGCGGTTTGAATCTCATTCCACAAAATACTACCTGTGGAGCTTGCCAGACCGAAGTTGCACCCGGCACGAAATTCTGCCCGAACTGTGGCAACCGGATAGCCTGACGAAGCTAGAACTTGCTCGTTCGAGATGCACCAGAAAGCTTGCGGGCCGGTGCATCTTTTTTATTGATTTTCGGAAAGAATAAGAACAAGGACGCTCGATGGCACGTACCGCCCGCCCAAAACGCTCCCGGCAAACTACTCAGGCTCCGGCAGGTCTCGAACCCCGTGAAAAGCTGCTCTTTCACGCCCGCGCCCTCTTTCTGGAGAAATCCTTCGACGGAGTGAACATCCGCGACGTTATGGCCGAAGCCGAGGTTACTCAATCCGGCATTTACTACTACTTTCAGAATAAGGACGGACTTTTCCTGACCGTGCTGCTAGATATTCTGAAGGAAATTGACCTAGAATTCAACCTGGCCCTGCGCCCGGCCCCTTTTGATCGCCAGTTGCAAGCACTGGCCCAGGCTTTCATTCGCACGCCTCCAGTAGACCTGGGACGACTGTTCCACGAACTGAACGCCCGCATCATTCTCAACGCTCAGGCTCCTGCACAGGGTTTAACGTTGCAAGAGGCGCGTCCAGCTTTCCTTTATGTTAACCAGATCTGGCCGAGAGGTTTAGAAAATTTGTTGCGGGAAGCGCAACGGGCCGGAGAAATTCAGGCTCCAAATCCGGCTTTCCTTTCTCACTATTTGCTAACTCTCCTCAGCAGTTACTCCCATTCACCCTTCAGTGGTCTGCGAGACTTCACTGCCGAACTTTCGACCAACGCCCTGCTCGAATTTCTAGGTTTTGCCCTCAAAATCCGTCCTAACAACGCCCAGATTTAGCTTTTAGACAGCTATATACTTTGTATATAGGGTGGTGTTTAAGGATTAGATTATAACGAACGTTACGTACAAGCAGGCTTGTATTACTCATAACGCTTGTTACAATAATAGAAAAGCCCTAATCTGGCTCGACCGAGGTTAACCATTCGTCCAGGCTTCGTTCGTCGAGCCATTTTTGAGCTAATTCTTCGATTCTTTCTTTGAGAGCGGGTTGAGTTCCGGCTCTAGGCTGGCGACGAAGCAGGTTTGCCATTTCGGAAAGCTCGGCTAAATCTGCATCGAGTGCGCCAACTTCAGCACTGCTAAGGTGAGCGGGCGGGTTAGCTTCTTCGATAGTTTGTTTCAAAGAGGCTGGTACATCGCTTGGAATCGCCATAAAAGTCTCGCTGACTACGCCTCGGTCGCGCCGAACACGCATCCCGGTGAAAAGAAAAGCCAGAATTGCAAAGAAAACTGCAAAAGAGAAAGCGAAAACCCAGTTCAAAGAAGGCGGTAGCACCCGTCCTCCGGCATTCAAGCCCAGCACGAAGCCAACCACGACAGCTACGGCCATGCAACCGATCCCGGTTCGGTTCAAACTACCTTTATTTGAAGACATGTGATACTTCCTTACCAGGCCCACAGCAATAAAAAGGCAACAAAAAACGGCCCGAAGCCGTTAAAAGATGTAAAAAAGATGATGCACCAGACGGGACTCGAACCTGTGACCTTCTGCTCCGGAGGCAGACGCTCTATCCACTGAGCTACTGGTGCATCTTTATAGGTTAGTGGGTATTATACTGCTCAGAGCAAGTCGCGTCAAGGTCGAGATGCGATCCATTTTTGTTACAACTTGTAGAAAGCATAAACAAACTTTTAAGCTAACCGGAAATAAATCAGACAATATATTTCCGGCTGGGCAGAAATGGTATAATAAAAGTAGGAAACCGGCTGTAAGGACGATCCTACTCGTTCCGCTCTCAACTACATTCGTCCTTGCTACAGCAAGCGGGACTGGAAGTCACAGTTCAAAACAAAAATAAAGGGGAAAAGCTTGTCCTTGCAGCAAAGTCAGATAAAGGAAACAGAATGAGGGTAATTAGTGGGGAAGCGCGAGGTCATACCCTTAAAGCACCAAAAGGAATGACTACCCGCCCCATGTCCGACAAAATCAAGGGCGCAGTTTTCTCTATGCTCACCACCGTTTTGGCCCGGCTAGACCGCGATTGGGGTCGCGTCCTCGACCTGTACTCCGGTTCCGGCTCGATTGGGATCGAAGCTCTTTCACGAGGGGCAAGCTGGGCTGATTTTGTTGAGATCAATGCCGGGGTTTGCCGAGTTATCAGCGATAATCTCGAACATACCAAGTTAACCAACCGTTCGAGGGTGAACAATCGCAATGTGCAGGCTTTTCTTAATTCACCTCCCGCCCCACCCGGTCCCAACGGTGCCAAACGTGCGGCGGGTGGGCTGCACCGGCGCAAAGGTGGGGAACATCGCCACCAGCCCCAAATAGACCAGATTGAGGCTGTAGCGGAGCTAGACAGACCGGAAGTTGACAACAACACTATACATAATGAGCAACAATATGATATAATATTTATCGATCCACCTTACGCCGATCCTAAAATTCCCAACACCCTGGTTCACGTCGCCCGTAGTGGCCTCGCCAAACAGGGAGGGCTAGTGGTTATCGGCCACTCACCCCGTGTGGAGCTACAACCTACTTATGGCGAAGAAACGGCTGGCGGAGTGCAGCTTAAGCTCCTAAAACATCGGCGGCACGGCGACTCGGCATTTACTATCTTCCTGGCGGGCGATCCGGCCTGTTACGGCTTCGGAGACGAAGAAGAAATCGAGATCGAAACCGAAACGGAAGAAACCGGCGACGAAGCTGCAAACCAACTCGAAACCACTCAAGAAAGTGTGTCTTAACCTTTTAGGAAATCTCAACTCGATGACGAAAGAGGAGAACCGACATTGACTGTCGCGCTCTATCCCGCCAGTTTCGATCCGGTGACAAACGGTCATCTCGACATTGCCCGCCGTGCTGCCGATCTTTTCGAGGAAGTAATTGTGGCAGTGTTCGATGCCCCCAGCAAGAATCTGCTTTTTACGACCGAAGAACGGGTGCATATGATTAAAGAAGCTTTGCATGAATTGCCCAACATCCGAGTGCAGAGCTATACCGGCCTGACGGTGCATTATGCCGTCGAGATTGGTGCAAAGGTAATTGTGCGTGGGTTACGTACCGTCAGCGATTTTGATTACGAATTGCAGTTGGCCCAGAATTATCGTCACCTGGTGCCAGAAATCGAAGTAGTTTGCCTTTTGACCAGTTTGAAATACTCTTTTATGAGCAGCACAATGGTCAAGGAAATTGCCAAATGGGGCGGCGATGTAAGTCAGATGGTGCCATCTCAGGTCAAAGAAGCTTTGTACGCTCGGTTTGGCCGCACCAGTTAATTTGTTATAGAAATTAGGACACCGGGCTGCTAAGGCCCAAAGCGGTTTTTGAGTGCAATATGGACATTGACTATTTAATTGATCGGCTGGAAGCCCTGGTTCAAACCGGCAAGCGCGTTCCGCTCTCCAACAAAGTAATGGTGGACGAGCAGGAATGCTATGCCTTGATTGACCAGATGCGGGCGGTTGTGCCGGAAGAAATTAAAGCCGCCAAGCGCACTTTGAACGACCGCGAACGCATCCTGGACGAAGCCGACGACTC
>JBBRBE010000201.1:0-10851 GCA_038206175.1 Chloroflexia bacterium | reverse complement strand
TCGACAACGCCGAAACTCTCCTGGCTCTGCATCTGGCTCTGCGGATCGGCGAAGTGCTGGGCGAAAAGCGACAATCCCCTCAATTTAATAAAATCGAGAGCAAATAACCGCTCTAAATTTTTTGACGCCCTGGCCTCGGTTCGACTCCTCAACGCATTTGCAAGCGGCTGAAGTCCTGGAAGAATTGTTTAGTAATGATTTTGCAGCGACGAGCGATAGCTTCACCCGTAGCCTCACACGAATAATTTTGCCAGATAAACTGCTGACCCCGGTGCGCAAACTGCTCGCGCAACGCCCTATTCTCGAATACGCTGGACATCTGGAATGCGGCGTGGTCGAGGTCTGGTTCGGCCCAACTAGCTCCTCTGGGGTATGGCCCTACATCCTGGGTCAACTGCACTAACTCGTAATCCACCAGAAAACTATTGTAGGGCAGGGTAAAATCCATATTACCCGAATAAGCCGTAGCGATTACCGGCCTACCCAGATACATCGCCTCGGCCAGAGTGAGGCCCAAACCTTCGGAACGGTGGAGCGAGACGGTACAATCGCACAAGCCTGTAAGCGCGTTTACGTCGCCCTGATCCAAATAATCTTCGATCAAATAGACTGGTAATCCGGCAATGCGAGCGCGTAACTCGGCCATCTTCTCAGGGAATTGCTTGCCCTTATTAACTTTCAAAACCAGCCCTACCGGAGGAACCGATCCGGCCTGAGCCTCGCCCCGGTAAGCTTTTAGTTTCGAGCTAAAAGCCTGGCGGAAAGCTTCTATTACACCTAACGGGTTTTTCCGCTCGTACACACTCGCCATATCAAACATCGTCAGGAAGAGAAAAGCCTCTTCAGGCAGACCAAAATGCGCCCGGTTCAAGCCAGGCGCGACCTGGGGATGGATCGAGGGCGGAATTTTGACTACCGGCACGGGCGATTTAGGGGCGACCGCATCTTGCACAAAAGAAGTCGCCACCCACACTTCGTTCAGCCATTCAAAAGCCTCTGCGTACTGGTCGGGAAACTGATTTAATTCCCAGTACCAGTAGCCGATATTGTAGCGACCTTCGACTAGCTCAGGCCCTAAATCTTTGATTACTTCGATTGTGCGGTCGGCGTTAACGCCCAGCAAATTAATCCCATATTGGCAATAATTCTCGGCAGAAACTTTTTCAGCTTTTTGCTTTTCGGCTCCAGCGTTATTGCCCTGGTGCGAAGCTTGATCCATCCTTAAAGTATAGGTACTCAAATTAAGGTCAACCGCCCGAACCGATTCGACCATCCGGCGGGCCGCTTCGCCCACTCCCGTAGGAGCTTGCAGGTAGCCAATAATATTCAGGCCTGGTTCCAGAGCCAGGTATTCGCGGCCCGGCCCGCTACTCGCGCCGTCCGCACTTCCGGCCCCTTCTGGTTGGGCCTGCGCCTCGACGCGGAAAGTCTGGCTGGGATGATGCCAATCGTTGAAAAGATGATTGCGCGTATCTATGGGCGGAACCGAGTTAAAACGGCGGTTGATCGCCCGTCCGGGGAACCCGGCCAGACGCACAAAATCGGGCGAAGTCTGAGCCAGCGATTGAACTGCGCCGGAAACCCGTTTAACTCCGGCCAAAGAGCTATTTCTCAGTTCAAACATTCTAAGGCTAACCCGCATCGGCTCCAGAAAATCGGCGGGAATCTCGTACTGCTCGGCAGCCGGGCCGATAAACCAGCGCACAAAAGCAAGCCGGTTTTTACCTAAAGGATCGGGGAACTGCTTGCGCGCAACCCTATCCTGGGTATAAAGGTAGTAAGCGACCCGGCTAACTTTAGGCAGGTGCTTTTCAGGCCGTCCCCCGGTAACCGCGCCAGAATTAGAAACATAGTCCCGGTTGCCCCAGGCAATTAAAAAGTTGCCGCCCAGAGATGATCTCAGATGCTGAACAAAAGCGGTCGGCCAATCTTCGGCCTCGTCTTCTAAAGGTAGCCGCAGGCTAAGCCGGAGTGGGGTCAGGAGGGCCGGATGCAAACCAAGTTCGGCTTTGGTACTTTTGACAAACCAGTGAGTAAAGGCTTCCCGGTTTTCACCCAACGGCTCAGGAAAGGCCGTCTTGAGGTCGTGGCGAAGCTGATGAATCGTGTAAGCTCCCACCGTTACGAGCGGCAGATGCGGAGCATCGTCCACCGGCGTATTGAGCAGGTCGAGCAAGATGCGGTCGAAAACAGCTAATTTTTCGGCAAAATCGGCTACTTCCGAAGCGGCTCGCACCGGCTCGATAAACTTCGGAGCCAGGCCAAATTCAGCCGCCGCATTTTCAATAAACCAGTGACAGTAAGTATCCCAATCGCTAACCAGGCTCAAATCGTAGCGGCGGTGCAGTGATGGTTCTAGCTGCCAGAGATAGTAAGCCAGTTGAGTTAAATCTCGCCAGAAAGTGGGCGGACGAGCTACTAGAGAATTAATCCAGTCCAGCAGGAGTTGCCCGCCGATAGAGCGGGCCAGGGTCGCCAGGACATCTTCTGCCGGGTCGGTCCCGGCCAGACTGTCCTCGGTGGGCCGGGCGGACTGGCCCTGGCTGTAACTTTGCCGAATATCTTTTAGCAATAACTCAGGCAGATCATACTTAAGCCTGCCCCGGTCGAGCAACCACTCGACGTAGCCCACTCGCCCTTCTCCCAACGGGTCGCTAACGAGGGCCTGGGCTTCGCCATCTACGTTGTACAGGTGGTAAGCACTGATCGTCACCAGCGGCCACGCTTTAGCCCCGTTTCCGGCAGCTGTAGGAGCCGGAGAATTTAACCAGTTCAACAAAAATTGGTTCAACCGGGTGGAACTTTTCGGGCTGGCTTTAGTCGTCTCCAGCGCGGCAGAAACGGCGGCAGCCGAACTCTTTACGCCTCTTACAGAAATGGAAGTTTCTTCGCTCTGGCTTTGATCGTCGGCCTGGTATTTGGGTTCCTTGTAAGCCGGGTCTACGTGCCGGTAGAGTGACTTTTGGACTGGCCCGACTAATTTCTCCGAAAGCTTATACTCTAAAACAGCGTGTCGGCAAAACCATTGCGCGGCGGCAAAACGGTTGCCTCCGGCCAGGTCGGGGAAGGCCTGTTGCAAATCTTCGCGTATTTTGTACAGGCTGTAAAGCAGACGGGTTATAAGTATATCGCCTGGGCCAACTTCGGGGGCGGCTTCGTTCAAATACTGGAAAATCTTCCGGTCGTACTGGGGAGTAAAAGCTCCCTCAAGTTTGGTCTGAGCCGCCAGATCATCGCGGATCGAACGCCGAGCGAAATCAGGAATAAAGGAACCATCGCTAAAGCGGGCATAGAAATAAGGCCACTTGTTGCAAACCTCGTAACCGTTTTCAAGCATATTCTGGCGGTAAAGCTCCACCAGAGGTTGCAACTGGCCGAGGTCTTTTAAGGTGTAACGGTTCTGGTGCTTGGAAAACCCTTCGGGTTTTAGGGGATTAAAGCCACTGAAATGCACAAACCGAAGCGGCTTTCCGTTCACAAAGTAACGGCTATTGCGCTTGATAACCTGGCGGTGCGGCAAGTTCCAGTAGGCCAGGTTCAGGCCAGGGTCTCGCAAAATGGCGACATCGTTAAACATACCGGGTACCAGGTCAATCCAACGCTGATCTACAAATATTCCGTTTGTCACATCTACAACGCAATCGTTGTAAAGTTTTCCTTGCCACCAGCGCAGAAAAGCCGTTGCAACCGAACCCTGCCGCAGACCGATAAAGCCGAGGTTGTAGCTACCTGCTTTGATTATGTCAAGCTCGCCAGGGTACTTCTTATCTTGAAGCTGGCCGGTCAGGTGGGGTGTAATTGCGATCTGGTGAGTATCGAGAGCCTTTGTAACTGGCTCCAGTTCGTCTACCACTAGAATATCGGGGTCGAGGTAGATCAGCTTTTCCAGGCCGTATTTACTGAAAAGATGCTCCAGGTAGAACGGTTTGACGGCGGTGCATAATTCCAGCACGGTATATTTAAGATGGAAAAGGCTATTTTTGACAATTGGTAGTTCGCTGGAAAGTTCTACCGTAAAATCTTCGGCGGTAGGGTCGAAGAAATCTTCGATCTGATCGGTCAGCAGTACAAAACGTTGCACATCCGGCTCGACTGCTTTCAAAGAGCGCATCAGGGTACGCGCCTGGGGCAAATAATTCTTGGCTACAATTGTGCAAACTCCCACGCTACCTTTTACCGCCCGGTCAGAAATATCTGAACTTGAAAAGACCTTGAGCTTATTGCTAATCGAACTCATAAAGATATTCACCCTGTATAATACTATTCTACACTACTCTACACGATATAATCGGCCAACCTCTTAACCGACGCTGCGAACTTACTCGTACTCAAGAACTGAACCTCTTTGTCAGAACCTGGATGCACCTGTTTACTGCTTCGTAGTCTCATTCGAGGCCAGAAATGCTATCAAATCTTGCTCTTTCGAGGCCAGAGCCTCTTTATAGTCGTGGACAATCGCCAGGAGCGCGGCTATCTCCGCCTCTTTTTGCCGGAGAGCCTCCTGTAAACCTGCAAAGGCTCGACTGGTTTCTGCTTCTTTACTTGCCATCAAATCCTGAATATCTTGTAATTCCTGCGTTTTCGCAGCCAGAGCCTCCGTAAGATCAGTCTGCCACCGGTGGTCTTGCTCTTCTTTATTCGCCCGCCAATCCTGCATGCTATTAAGCTCAAGCTCTTTCGCGGCCAGGTGTTGGTGTAGAGAAGCAATCTGGGCCTGGACAGTGACC
Source organism: Chloroflexia bacterium (assembly GCA_038206175.1). Taxonomy (GTDB): domain Bacteria; phylum Chloroflexota; class Chloroflexia; order Chloroheliales; family Chloroheliaceae; genus 54-19. Next base: position 6,124 of record JBBRBE010000201.1, on the reverse strand, counting down.
GCTTCTTTCTGAGCCACCCAGTTTTTCAGCTCATCCAGTTCAAGTTCTTTCGACGCCAGGTGTTGCTGGAGAGAAGCAATTTCAGCCTGAGCATTGGCTTCTTTCTCGCGCTCCCACAATAACGCTTTGGACAATTTATCCTGGGTTGCTTCTAGCTGCACCCGCAGAGCCTCCGAGCTATATTTGAGGTGCCAGTTACTATCCTCAAGGCTGCCTACGTGAGCTTGCTGTCTGAAAAGAGCTAATCCTTGCGGGTCTAGTCGGCTGCGGCGAATGGCCCAAAAGGTACTTGTTGCCAACGCCCCAAACGGCTCCGACACCCACACCTCAAACTCGTTCAATAACTCTAGCAACTGAGGCCGTTTTACCAGAGCTTGATGTAACTCGCCGACGACTACCTCGGTACGAGCCAGGGCCGCCTGCCCTCCCCGCAAAATCTGCCCTTCCGCTCCTTCTGTATCAATCTTGAGCAGTGAAATCGGTTCCGCACCAAGATTTCGCGCCTCAAGCCAATGATCCAGGGTAGTAACTTCGACTACCTGCTCTTGATAAGAAGGCCGGGTAGTCTCTAGCTCTGCTTTGGCCTTAAAGAGAGAATGACCACCTGAATTTTCAGCTTCGAGATGAAGCGGCAATTGGCCTTCTTCACTCCACAGGCCAATTGCGATTGGCTCGATCCTGCCAATAAAATTGTTTCTGGCTATGTTTTGCTGCAAATAGCTATAATTTTCAGCTTCGGGTTCAAAAGCCAGAACCTGGCGGGGACGCAGCCTTTCCGCCGCTAGAACGCTAAATACCCCGATATGCGCTCCAATATCCAGCACCAGCCCGTCTGCCGGAATATAATCCAACAAGAAATCTTTCAAATAACAGTTTTGGTCAATGATCTCGGCCACTACCCAATCGTCCGCAGGCCCATCGGTACGAACAATAAAACGCCCTCTTAAATCTGTAGCACTCATGCTTGCTCCGGTACTTGTAAGGATAAAATTTGTGGGCGTATTATAGCACGAAGCGAACAAAAAATTTTTAACGTGTTAGTTTTAGGGCTGGTGCGAACTTTTGCTTTCGACCGAAACCGTAGCCACCAGCACGGGTTCTTCTAACGCCTCCTTTACAGGCTCGGGTTTTGGCTTTTTGCGATTTTTCCAACGCCTTAGCAAGTACCTGGCAAAGTTTTGCGAGGGACTCTCCATAAATCGCCAGGAGAGGTAGCTGACTAAAGTTACCAGAACCAGCGTCACGGCCAGTGACAGGGTGTAGTTCAGTTTAAGGTTGAGTTTAAGATAGCTCAGGATCAGCAACCCTACCCCACCGTGGTAAAGATAGACCGAATAACTTATGCGCGAGTAAAATTCTATGACACGGGGGACTCTTATGCGCTCATTCAGAACCAGGCCGATTACGAAGACTACGTAGGCGTACATGAAGGTAATCGGATAGGAATTATTAAGCTGGTAGAAACGGGGCTGCAAATTCTCGATAGTGTACATTATGGTACCGTAGATAAGCAGCCATAGAAGGCCAAATTCCCACAACTTTATGCGCTTGCTCCAGAAGTAATAAAGTAATTGGCCCATCAACAGAAACGGCACGTAGCTCACCGAAATGGCGAACAAAAAATAGTTAGGCCCAAAATTCTTGCACGGCACTAAGATTGCAATAACACTACCCAGGATACAAAGCATAGCCAGCCTGGGCCGGTTCTTGATGAAGCCGAGGAAAATTGCACACAGGATATAAAATATCACTTCGATGATTAAAGTCCAGGCCACCCCACTTATAGAGTTCGCCGGTATCCGCACAAGGTGGAGGAGGCTGCTTGCCCATAAAAAATCTTCAAAATTGCGGTCTCCCAGGCTTTTAAGGCCGGTAGCCGAGGTATAAATAAAATTAGCCAGCAAGATCACAACTAAAGATAGAATGTAAGTCGGGTAAATCCGAAAAACTCTTTTAGTGATAAAGCTGAGGGTATTTTCGCGCTGGGCTACGTAGGTAATGATAAACCCGCTGATGATGAAGAACAACACAACCCCAAAGAAACCAAAGTCCTGGATTATACCCAACGGTTGGGTGACATACTCGCGCACGATTTTCACGGGTTGCCAGCTAACCTTATTCGAGGTTGTAAAGTTAGCAATCAAATGCGCCCAGATTACCAGGAAAACTGCGCCGCAACGCAAGAGATTGATAAAGCTCAGGGATTGCTGGGTATCCTGGACCGCGTTTTTGTGCATACCGTAAATTCCTCTACACCTGTTCTAAATTTGCCGTTTCGCTACCCTGCACAGGCCTTAGCTCAGGTACTTCAGCCCAACCCTACTAAGGAGTAGGAGCAGGAAGCGGTGTTGGGCAAGTTAAAGTTTGCCCGGAATTGTAAAGTTCAAAGTTAGCGTTAAGCACTTTCGCCCGCAGCAAGTGGGGCTTACCATCGTGCAGGCTATCCGGCAAGGGATAGTTAAAACTATGTGCGCCGTCACCTTTACCACCGGCCTTGAGGTCCGGGCGGGGCAAGCGGGCCACCGCACTGGCAACCAGTTGCTCACCCTCGTAAAACCCCACCTGTAGCGGTTGATCCGGTTCAGCAGGACTCCAGGCCCACCCGGCCACACTCTGGCAGGTAGCCTGATCTAAAGTACCCTCGAAAGGCAATTCCGGTTTGGCACTCGCTATCACGGGTTGGTCGGCGATTTCGTAGATCGAAAAGGAAGCGTCGGAAGCCCGGTACAAAAGTTTAAGATCGCTCTGGTCGAGTATGTTTTGCCAATCTCTCAAACCCAGGATATAGCGGACGCCCAACTCTTTCAAGGCTGGATGCCGGGGGTTAATCTCTACAGTTAAGGCACCAGGCAAGGGGTTATTTAACGAAATACCTTCCTGGAGATCGTTATAGAGATAGATGACATTGAGATGCCGGTCGTATTTGGCGAAATTTGTTCCATCAGGGTCGAGCTTCTTCCAGATGTCGTAGCCGGGATAAATTTGAGTGCCGCTAAGCGTGGGATAACCGAGCAGCGTAGTAATGGGAAAGTTTGTGTCAATTCCATAAGAAATCCACCGGGAAGTCAGGCCGTTGGTCAGGGGAGCCTGACTGCTAATTTTCTTAATTTGTTGAGCTAACTCAGAATTGTACAGATAATCAAGGCCGACCGATAACGGGTTGAAAAAGACCGAAGTAGCGATAAGGCAACTGGTCAAACCACCGTAAAAAACCTTGCTGTTTCCCTTTAACAATCCCCGCACCAGTACACCAACTGCCAGAGCTACCAAAACCACTATTTGCGACGAAGGGAACCCTTTGCTGGTGCCTTGGGTGTAAACGCCATAAAATAAAGTGCCAACACCAGCAAACAGGCAGATGAACCAGACCAGTTTTCGGTTATAGCGACTGCTGGTGGCAAAATCTAAGACCTGAACTTGTTGATAAAAATAAAGGGTCAAAATGATCGAAGACAGACCCAACACCAGTTCGGTGCGCCCGGTTTGAACGTAAGTCAGAAGAAAAACTTTGAGCAAGGGCGTTGGCAAGCTGATAAACTCGAATATCAGCACCAGGCTGATAAAGGCGATTAAAAGCCAACCAAACCCGCCCAACCGCACCCGTATCTGACCCGACAGCAGGACAGCCAGGAAGACCGCCGGGAAAAAAAGGTAAAACCCGGCGGCTTCGCTGGAATTTGCCAGGTTTTCAGGCGGTGAAATCAAACTGACGAAGTTATAGTTTCCTTTGAATAGTTCAAAGAAAGGGTAATCCCCGGTTGTAATCTCTCTGCGACCGGGATAAGTCGTGTTACCCAGGGTTTTGAGGGCATCCCAGGCACTCCAGCCAAACGCCAGGGTCAAGCCGGCAGCCAGAAGCAGACCACCCAGCAACGCCACCGAACGAAATTTCCAATCACTACGGGCTGATCTGTGCAGCCTATCGCGCCAGACCAACCCTAACAGGATCAGGCCAAATAGATAAGTCAGGGTTATTTGCCAGGGCGGGTAAAGAATCATAACAAAACCGGGGATGCTTAACCCTAACAGCCCAGCCCAGACCAGCATAGCCCTTCGACTAGAAGAATGGAGCAAGTGGTACATTGCCAGACAGCCGAGGGCTACAAAAAACACGGTGTAGGTTGACCAGTACGACCAGGCGACGTTGTAAGCCGAAAAGATGAACCAGAAGGCTCCAAATAAAGCCAGCTTACGGTCGTTTCTAAAAATGACTTCAAACAGGAGATAGATCACGGTGAACGGGCCAAAGATTTGAAACCACCATTGCCAGGCTACCCCCCCTTCGGCTCCAAAAATAAAATAGCCCCAGGTGGCCGGGCGAGCCAGCGTACTGATATGCCAGACCGGGATAGCCTGAAACCCTTCTACCAGCATGTTCTGGCCGTAAACATTATTAGCATTATTGACTGGAAAAGGAGGTTGGTGAGCCAGTTGGCTTAAAGCCAGCGGAGTACGCACAAACCACTCATCGGCCCGGACTGGCCGGGGTTGGGCAAATAACAAATCACGTGAGTTAGATAAATCGAGGCCAAACAATTTACTAGCCAGGTCTAAGGGTCTTTTGAAAAGATAATTGACCGAGTTAGTCTCGTTCTGGGGTGAAATCAACGCAGTGGCGGCAGGCAGCGACGTGCCATTTATCTTAAATAGCACCAGTAGGAAGAAAACCAGCCAGAGTAGCACCAAACCTTTAGTCCGCCGGGAGAAATTTTGCCAGGCCTGATACAGTTTTCCCAAAAGGGCTGACAGGCTTTGGCCTACTCTGGCCCCTCGCGCGGCCTCTGGTTCAGTTTTAACTTCCTCGGTTGTAGTTTCGTTGTTGATTATCATTACGTGCAGACCGTTGTATTACTCTAGCTTAACGTTTAGCGTCGAAAGTAGCGGCTGAATTACTCTTAGACCGGGCTGTACAGGCCAAATTTCTAGCCCTGCTTTAACTGAAGCTCGGCCTGGGAAACGGAGCAGGGTGGAATTAGCTGTAGCGTATAACGCTCTACCACTACCGGAGCAGTCGCGCTAAAGACGGTACTACCGTAAAAGCCTGCACCGTGTTCGCGTTCGCCTTCTCCACCGGCCAGTTCCTCGTTAAGTACCACCGTTAATTGTGAATGTGCCTGGCATTCAAAACGGCGGATAGCCGGGACGACCCCGGCCCAATCGCGGTAAAGGTTTAGCTCGACCTCGACCTGATGGCCGTGGGGGTTAAAGATTTTGAAGTAACACAAGTTCTGACCCTGGATGTCGCAGTAGGGGAAGTACCAGCCCAAAGCCGGGTTTGCACCCGGTAATAGCGGGCTACCCCTGGAAGAACGCGCCAGGGGGCGGGCCTGGTACTCGACCACTTCGGCTACCACTGGCGCGGTCGAATTTAGCTCTAGCAGGTTGCGGTCAAGCAAAACCACTTCTTCTAGCTTCAAAAAAAGCGATTTCTTGTAAGGGTCAATCTGGAACTGCCCTAAATCAGCTTTTCGCACCACCCCCAGAGGAGTATTCAAAAAGCCCGCCGCCTGTTTGTATCCCTTTAACGCGAAACTGACCGTCTCGTCGCCAGGATTAAGTACCGCCAGGTAATACTCACGTGCGCTCCGACCAGCTTTAACCTTTGAAACCTCGCTAGTGGCTAAATTAAACTGCCAGAAAGTAGTCGGCTGGCTCGAACCGGGATTGTATCGGCCCAGGTTTAGCTTGTCTTGAGCCGACAGGCTGCCGAACCGCTCGATGTCCAGGCTTTGCAACATTTGCTCTTCCAGACCTGTCTCGGCCCAGCTTGAAGGAGCCTGGATGTTTGAGGTTGGAAGTTGGAGGTTGGAAGTTGAAAATTGTGGCGGTGAGGACGGGGGCCGCATAGCTTCGGCTTTGTTGGCTGGTTTAGTAGCTTCCGATAAATTACTCTGCCTGGCTTCGGTGGAGGGAGCAGGAACGGGCGGCTTAGGGGAAACAGGCACGGCTTCCGTCGGCCTGGACTGGGTGGGCTTTTGGTTTGGTTTCGCGGTCTGGGCGGGAAGGTGCGATTGGGCCGCTTTGGCCGTGGCTTTGTCGTCCTTGACCAGCTTAGAAGTGAAGTAGCTCGGCCCCATCGAAGCCATCATATACTCGTCCAGCACATCCCCCGGTTTGCCCTGCG
>JBBRBE010000200.1:0-10930 GCA_038206175.1 Chloroflexia bacterium | reverse complement strand
ATTGAATGGTATGGTTAGCCTATGCAAACTCCCGTTAAACGTCGTAACTGCACACAAGCCAAAGATGCTGACAGGCTTGGACCAAAAGGTATGTAGCCGGAACAAGGACTGCTCCTTTCCTTGTCGTGGACACCCAGGCTACCGGCGGATAGGGGGAACCTAACCCATTCCGACATTTGTGTACTGTTCGACGGTTGCATCACCCCGCCTTGTTCGTTTGTAAACGTAGCCCCTGAGCTAAACCTAAAAATAGGCTAAAATAGGCTCAGCTTTATAGAATCTAAGCATAGCCCCCAACAAGGAGGTAACACAATGGCTATGGGTGACGAAACCGACTGGCAGACTGACCGTGCTAATCTTAAACGGCTGCGTAAGGAACAACCCGCTTGGACCCGCCAGCAACTTGCCACGGCCTTGTCCCGGTCGCTGGCCTGGGTCAAAAAATGGCTCAAACGAATTAAAACTTCACCCGAAGATGAAGATGACCCTGCCCTCTTACTCCCCAAACCACGTTCCCCTAAAATACCGCCGCCCCCAGCTCATCCACTGATCGTAGAGCGGTTGCTCGACATCCGTGACCATCCCCCCGACCACCTGGGGCGTACTCCCGGCCCGCGGGCTATCGCCTACTTTCTGGCGAAGGATAGTGTTTTGGTCGAGCAGGGCCTCAAACCACCCTCCTCGTCCTCGACTAGCACTATCTGGAAAATCCTGGTCAACAATGGCCGGATTGCTCGAACACGCCCGCCTACTCCTCACCAGTTGCTACAACGACCTGGCCCCCTCGAAAACTTTCAGCTTGATTTCAAGGACATTCCCTATCTGAGCATCGAGCCAGACGGCAAGAAAGCCCATTTACTCGAAACTCTCAACCTCATAGATGTCGGCACAGACGTGTTAGTGGCCGCCGAGGTGAGTGGGGATTTCAATGCCGAAACTGCTCTGCAAACCGTAGCCTCGGTGGTCACCAGGGTCGGGTTGCCTAAAACCGTGACGTTCGACCGTGACCCCAGGTGGGTTGGCTCGCACACCGGCCGGGATTTCCCCTCAGCCTTTGTCAAATTCTGGTACTGTCTGGAGGTAAAGGTCAATCTTTGCCCACCCCACCGGCCTGACCTCAATGCCATCGTCGAGCGCTACCACCGTAGTTACGGTCAAGAATGTCTCAAGGTTCACCGTCCCCAGAGCCTGCTCGAAGCGCGGGAAGTAACCAGCACGTTCAAAGAACATTACAATTGGCAACGGCCTCACCAAAGCCCAAACTGCCGCAACCGCCCGCCCCGCGTAGCTTTCCCCGAACTACCAGCCTTGCCCAGCGTACCTTTATTAATAGACCCGGACGGCTGGCTGAGCCAGTGCAACGGCCAACGTTTCGTTCGCAAGGTAGATTACCGGGGGACAATCCGGGTAGATAAGTACCGCTATTATCCAGGTCGAGAGTGGGCTGGGAAGTTCGTCCAGGTGGAGGTGGCGGGCGGCACTCGTCAGCTTGTAATCTGGCACAAGGCCCAGCCGCTCAAACAACTGGCGATCAAAGGATTAGCCAACCAAATGTTGAGTTGGGTTGACTTCTTGGTCTTGCGGCTGCGGGAAGCCCAAAGTGAACGGCGGTTGGCTTCGATGCGGGCCACGACCAGACGTAAACTCTCGGCTCTTTAGGGGTCAGGCCGTCAGTCAACCTTCTTTTTCTTTCCAACACCTCCCAGAGTAAAATGGCGTGAGCGGGTAAGGCCCAGGCTGGGCTTGTTCAAGCCGGGTTTAACGGTTAAATACTGCTTAAAAACCGCTAAAACCGCTAAAATGTATGTATTTGAAGTATACTCACGAACAATCTTACTTTTACGAATCGTACTATCAATCAAATTAGTAACTTAGTAATGTTATGTACAACAAATTTAGACATTGATAATATGCACAACCATCTTTTTGCAAAGGGCTACACTTAGCCTCGAACAGGCCGGGGTGATGCAACCGTCGAACAGTACAGTGTTTGATAACTCTACTGGTGTAGAAGTTCTGTTACGGGCGCACCCCAATATGAGCGAAGGTGGAACCAGGTGAGCGAATTACTGCACTCGTGACCCCCGGCTGTTTACCCCACCCGTAGCCGTTAGGTTGTTTCTCGTTTTGAATGGCGACGCTGGGCTTTGAAAGTTTAGTTTTGCATTAGTGTTAGATAATCGTCAAAAGCCAATTCAGTGTGGTGCAATCCTTTCATTTCGATACGTTTAATCAACTTTTGTTGGTGGTAAATGGCAAACTGGCCGCTTCCCGCTTCGACTTTGAAGGTGACCCCCTTACCTACAAGTTTTTTGCCAACATAGTATTGTGTGCGGTCTATTAAAACGGTGGCATTATGATGGACTTTGCGAACAAAATGCTGCCCATCTACGTGTTTAAGCCAGCCGTCTGGGTTGACCACCAGTGGTAGAGCCGGTAGTACCGGCAGGTCGGGGAAGGCCGTGCGAGGAGGCCGGTTGTCACACGAAAGAGCCTGGGTGGGTCGCTCATAGTTGTAATTGTCAACAACCAAATATATGATGTTCTTGCTCAAAGTATGTGAAATGGTGGGAGATCGAAGCTGAGTTTTTATGTTCTAGGCTAGAACTTCTAATAGGGAATTTTATGATCACATACTTTGAGCAAGAACCGAAATCTTAGCGATTACACTCATTGGTGACAGAACCGAACTTACACCTCCCTATTCATCTGATATATACGCTTTTTCCTTGCAGTATCGTTCATTACATTGAATATAAGAAGACCAAAATCATAATCCTCCTCTTCTTCAAGAGGAGATAAAACATCATTTATTGGAGGGTCAATTATAGGTCTAGGGTAGGAGTAATCTAAAAGAATAGCCTCATCTTTTAACACTCTGAGGACATTGAGTTCCCCTTGAGTCAAAAGAACTACCTTTACATCATCCAGAAGAGGATAATCCTCCCCTTCTATTCTTAAGTGCAAACCGTCATCTTGTCTGAAGAAAAAGATTTGTTTGCCACTGATTGTTGCAAAATGACCCATCAGAGGGTAGGTTTTTGGTAAAGGAGTTTGTTTTTTAGAATAGTAAAAAACATCACCCGTTATAGGATTCATCGTAGCGTAGGAATCAAATATGCCAAAACACTGCAAGTAAATCACTCTTTTTCTCCCTTATTAAAATCCAAATCTTTGCCTCCCGGTGATTGTGCTCCTCTAATAATGTCTTCCCAACTTTTACCTAGCCTAAGAAAGTAATCTATAGTTGGCCCGAACTGGTCTCCATAACGTTTTTCATTACGCTCATAAATGTTCCCCAGTAACTCTTTTGGTGTTAAAGCCTTATACACAATTCCGATTTCACGTCTTTCTGCTGATAACTCGCGGGTTTACCAAAATCAGATTTACCAAAAACTACAAAGTTTAGCCTGCCACGTAATCGTCCAGATCGGCGTAAGTCTGGAGCCGACCATCCGAGAGGAGCCAGACCCGCTCGGCAAACGCTTCGACAAAATAGCGGTCGTGGACAACCGCCAGGATTGTGCCATCGAAATTGTCCAGAGCTTGCTCGAACTGCTGGCGAGATGCTATGTCGAGATGATTAAGTGGCTCGTCCAGCAAAAGAAAATTAACCCGGCTCAGCACCAGGCGGGCCAGCACCAGTCGCGCCCGTTCGCCATAGCTAAGCTGACCGACCGGCGTAAACACTTCGTCCCCGGCGAAAAGGAAAAAGTGCAAGAAATTTCGGGCCTCTGTCTCGGCGATAGCCGCGACCGAGCGCACTGCTTCCAGAACGGTTTGGCGGGGGTCTAGCCCTTCCTGCTCCTGGGCGAAATAACCCACCCGCACATTCGGGCCTAGCCGGGCGGAGCCACTATCCGGCCTCAACTCGCCGCTAATAAGCTTGAGCAGCGTGGTTTTACCTGCGCCATTCTGCCCCAGCAGGGCCACTCGTTCGCCCTGGCGCAACTCGGCCCGCACTCCTTCAAACAGGCAACGACCATCAAAGCTTTTGCTTACGCCTTCCAAACTTAACACGAGCCGACTACTGGTGGGAGCCTCGGCAAAGTCTAGCTTCATGTGCCAGCTTTGTGTGGGTTTATCAATTTTCTCTTCGCTGTTCAGAAGCTTTTCCAGCTTGCGTTCGCGCACTTTGGCAGTACGTGCGCCTCTTTTAGCCTTCTTCAACAGCCAAAAATTGATTGTTTGATGCTCCATGTTCGCGGAGCGTTGCTTCATATCACGAATATTGTCCTCGATCCGGACAATCCGCTCTTGCTGACGACGGTAATCGTCCAGCAATTTCAGGCGTTGCTGCTCGATCTCGCTGGCGTAGTCGCTATAGTTCCCGGCGTATTCTTTGAGGCTATGCGTGGCCGGATCGAGTACCAGCACCTTCTGCACCAAAGCATCCAGAAAAGCCCGGTCGTGGGAAACAAGCAGGACTGTGCCAGGATAGTTCCGCACAAACTCTTCCAGCCAGGCCAGGGCGGTAATATCGAGGTGGTTAGTTGGCTCGTCCAAAAGCAAGAGGTCAGGTCGGGCCAGGAGTAAGCGAGCCAGGCCCAGCCTGGTTTTCTGGCCGCCACTGAGAATTGCTACCGAGGTGCTTTCGTCCAGATGCGCCAGACCTAAACCGGCCAGCGTCTCGGCCAGGCGCGCCGAGGCACTATAAGCGTCCAGTCGTTCGGCTTCTTCCAGGGCGGTCGAATACTCTTCGAGTACCCGCTCGTACTCGTCGCCTGTGGCCTGGGTGATGGCCTGAGCCAACCGTTCGACCTGGCCGACAATTTCCAGGGCCGGGCCAATGGCTTCGCCGATAACCTGTCCTACCGTCGCGTCGGGAGCATAAATTAAAGCCTGAGAGAGATAGCCCAGGCGAGCCGACGGTTCGAGCCAGACCGATCCTCGATCTCCTTCTTCCAGGCCCGCAATAATCCGCAGCAGGGTAGATTTACCCGCTCCATTAGGCCCGATCAAACCGGCGCAATCGCCCTGATGTAAGGTGAAATTAATTTTAGCGAGGATAGTAGCCTCGCCATAGCTTTTACTGAGGTTGGTTATACGCAGCATATTGAATTCTTTCTTTAGCTATTGGCTATTAACCCAAAGCTCAGCCCTAAAAGCGGGGCCGAGGTTAAAAGCCTGGTCGAAAGGAAAATTTAGCTAAGAAAGAATTCGCTCCATACCCACCATCCTACTAAAGCCAATAGCGGAGAGAGCGGTCTAGGGAGGTTGAGCCTCCACCTGGGGAAAACTAGCCGTCTCACCTGAAATTATAGCAATAATGCCAGCCTGCCGCAAGTGCGATTAATCACTCTTGACATTTTTGATTCTAATTGTATACTGTATACAGTATACAATTAGCTGGAAATTTAGAAGTTCATACCCAGGTTGCCCGGACAAGAATTTAATAAATCCTGACAAATCTGTAAGTTTTGAAAGCCGTTAGAGTTCTAGTGTGTTCTTTAGCAAAGTTAAAGAATTCATAACCCGCTATATCTCCTGACGGCTGAGTTTAGCCTGAATTCGGCTCGAAACTTAGGGGTTGTTTTATCTTGGTTCTTTCCAGTAGACAAATTTTGTTTACTCATGCAATGTTGCAAAAGGAGGATCAGATGTTGAGAGGTTTAACCCGTTCCAGGTTCGGAAACAGAGGCCGGGCCGGTGGATTGCTTTTGCTGGCAATGCTCTGCCAGTTAGTGCTGGCGGCGTGCGGCGACTCCACACCCACTACCGCCCCCGCCCCGACTACCGCCGCCGCCGCCCCGACCACGGCGGCTTCGGTAGCCACCACTTCGGCAGCCGCCGCCCCAACTACCGCCGCTCCCGCCGCCCCAACTACCGTCGCTCCTGCGGCGACAACTGCCGCCGCGACCAATCAATTTCAGGGAACTGAAATTAACATTCTAACTTTTACCGGGCCTCAAATTGCCGAACCCTTGCAGCGTCGCGCCCCGGATTTTGCCAAACTGACCGGCGCAAAGGTTAATGTTATCACTGTTCCTTTTAGTGATCTCTATCAGAAGATTCTGATTGATGCTTCCACTAAAACCAACAGCTACACCGGCTATGTGCTTGCCCCCCAGTGGATGCCCGACTTCGTTACTCCTGGCTACCTGGAGGACTTGACCGACCGCCTCAAAGCCGATAAAGCCCTTCAGTGGGAAGATGTCCAGGCTTATTTCCGCGACTTCAGTTCAACCTACAAGGGCCGCAACTACACTATCCCGCTGGACGGTGACTTCCTGGTTGCCTACTACCGCACGGATTTGTTGGAAAAAGCGGGCCTTAAAGCTCCCGAAACCTGGGAAGATTATATTAATATTGCCAAAACCTTCCAGGGTAAAGATTTAGGCTTTGGGCCGGGCTATGGTTCTTGTATTTCCAAGAAGCGGGGAGCGCAAGCGTACTGGTTTATCTATGCCGTTGCCGGTTCGTTGCTGCAATCTCAGGGTACGGCTCAAGGTGCTTTCTTCGATCAGGATACCATGAAGCCGTTGACCAATAACGAAGCTTTCGCCGCCGCGCTGGATATTTACAAAGAAACAACCAAGTACGCTCCCCCGGACGAGCTTAACCTGGACGTGGGTGACACCCGTGGTTTGTTTACTTCCGGCAAATGCGCCCTTTCGATTGACTGGGGTGATATTGGCACGCTGGCCCTGGACAAGGCTACCTCGAAGGTGCAGGATAAAGTAGGTACGATCATCCTGCCGGGTTCGAGCCAGGTACTGGACCGGGCTTCCGGCAAACTGGTCAAGTGTGATGCTAAAACCTGTCCTTACGCCACAAACGGGGTCAATCACGCGCCGTTTGCCGCTTTTGGAGGCTGGTCGGGGGCCATCAACTCTGCCGCGCCGTCGAAAGCCAAAGATGCCACTTACGCCTTCTTGTCCTATGTCAGTCAACCCACTCAGTCTAATGAGGATGTAACGCTGGGTAAGACCGGCTTTAATCCTTACCGTGCCTCGCAGTTCAAAAATCTCGACCCCTGGAAGAAAGTCGGGATGAGTGATGCGATGGCGACAAACTACCTGGGCGCACTATCGAATAGTCTCGCCAGCCCCAACATGGTACTGGACATGCGCGTGCCGCAAAACCAGAAGTATCAGCAAGTGGTGCTGGATACGGCGATTTCGCAGTTCCTGGCCGGTGAGATAAATCGCGATCAGGCTATGAAGCAGATTTATGACGGTTGGGAGGAAATTACTAACGAGGTTGGCCGTGATAAGCAACTTGCTTCTTACAAGGCCAGTCTAGGGGTAGTAAAGTAAAGTCATGTCAAGGCGTGAACCGCTTCAAGTTAAATCCAGTGTTCAAGGCTCTCCTCTAATGGAGGAGAGCCTTGAGCCTATCCCTACCTCTTCCAGCTTAAAAGAGGTAGCCGCCCGGACTGAGGGAATAGCTAACGCAGTCTTTCTGGGGCCTGCGATAGTAGTAGTACTGATGTTTGCAATTTTCCCCCTGATCGTTTCTCTTTATATCTCTTTCTCCCGGATGCGTTTTGTCCAGGGAGGGGTAGAAATTAACTTTGTCGGGTTCGATAACTACAACAAGCTTTTGTTCGGTTCGCAAAAGACTCACCTGCTGGGCGTGAGTAGTGAAGTAACTCCGCTGGGTTGGGCCTTGCTGGGTTTAGCGGCAGGCTTGCTAGGCTGGGGTCTACTGCACTATAGCCGGGCCAGGTATTTCTCGATCCTGGGTTTGATCGGGCGGAGCCTGGCGGCTCTGATTCTGCTGGCCGGAGTCTGGATGATGGTTCAAACTACCCTTCAGGCTCCCGGTCGGCCCGGCACGCTGGCCGTAACTTTGATTTATGTCTTTGCCGGTCTAACCTTGCAATACTTTCTCGGACTGGGCCTGGCTTTGTTGTTGGTGCAAAAACTTCCCGGTCGGCGGTTCTTTCGGGTAGTTTTCTTGATCCCAATGATGATAACCCCGGTCGGCGTCGCTTACATGTTCCGAATGTTGACCGATTTTAGCAAAGGCCCCTTTACCCCGATCTGGAAAGCTTTTGGCCTGGGCAATGCTTCCTGGGTTAGCGACCCCTGGCTGGCGCGGCTGGCCGTTATTATTGGGGATGTCTGGCAATGGACGCCCTTCATGTTCATCGTCCTGCTGGCCGGACTGGAAGGATTGCCGACCGACCCGGTAGAAGCCGCCGTGGTAGATGGCGCGAACCGCCTACAGCTTTTCCGTTATATTACCTGGCCCGCCCTTCTGCCGATGAGTACCACTTTAATCCTCATTCGGATGATTGAAGCCTTTAAAATTGTAGATTTGCCCAATGTGTTGACCAACGGCGGGCCGGGAACCGCTACCGAGTCGCTGACGCTCCACTCTTTTATTGCCTGGCGCACACTCGACCTGGGCGGTTCGGCGGCAGTAGCTTATTTGTTATTACTGGTTGTCACCTTTTTAGGCACTATTTATATAAATCTGGTTCGGCAACGGGCAGTGGAGGCACTTTAAGATGCGAAAAAGGTCGGTTTCTTCCAGGGCTTACTCGCCTTTCAAGCCCAGCCCTCTGGCGGCGGTTCTTTCCTATCTGGTGCTGGGGTTGTGGACACTGGTGGTGCTGTTTCCGATTTACTGGCTGGTAGTTACGTCCTTCAAATTGCCAATCCAGGTAGATAGCGGGCCTTTCTATCTACCGTTCCTGGATTTTCAGCCCTCGCTACACGCCTGGGAATACATCCTGGTGGGCGATTTGCGAAACGACACATTTCGCACTTACGGTAATACGGTCGTGGTAGCCCTGACCAGTTCGGTAATAGTGCTGTTTATGGGTTCCGCCGCCGCTTACGCCCTGGTGCGGTTTAACTACCGGCCTCGCTACGCCATTATTGCCATGTTTATCGTTTGTATTGGCTTATCAATCGTGGCCGTGCTGGCCGGAGTACCCTGGCAGTTAGCTCTGGTCGCGGCCCTCATTATCTTCTTTCTATTATGGCAAACGATTGGTCGCCGGTTTAAGAAAGCTCTGAGCAATAACGATATTGCCTTCTGGCTGATCTCCCAGCGCATGTTGCCGCCGATTGCTACGATAATTCCGATCTATGTCTTGTTTCAGCAAGTCGGTCTGCTGGACACTCAGTTAGCTTTGATTATTGCTTATATCGCGGCCAATTTGCCAATCGTGATCTGGCTGATGCGGGATTATTTCCAGAACGTGCCGCTTGAACTGGAAGAAGGAGCCGCCATTGATGGGGCTTCGCGTTACCGCATTTTCCGCTCGATTGTGCTGCCCTTATCAGTACCCGGTCTGGTCGCCACTTTCTTATTTGTACTGGTGTTCGCCTGGAATGAATACCTGCTGGCCCTGTTTCTTTCCTCGGCCAAAGCTCAAACAATGCCCCTGACCGTGGCGGCCCAAAACGCTACCAGGGGGCCGCAGTGGTGGTATATGTCGGTGCTGATTCTAATTATGATTTTCCCGGTAATACTTATGGCGATTGCCCTGGAACGTTTCATCGCACGAGGATTACTGGTGGGTGCAGTTAAAGGCTAGAACAGCCTCCTAACTAAAAGAAATTGGTTTGATAGGTTCTAAACCGTAGAAATGGTTTTGGCCCTGGCGTCCGAAACCCGGTACAGCATAGTAGGAGTAGATTTATGAGTGGGCAGCCAAACCACCCTGAACTTGAAAAAAATAACGGCGACCACTTAGATGGATCGGATGAACTAAAAATTGAATACAATTCTTTAGGAACCCAGGTCTACGAACTGCTGTGGAAGCGAATTGTCACCCAGCAAATCCAGCCGGGCGAAAAACTTTCCGACCTCCAGTTGAGCAAAGACCTGGGTATTAGCCGAACGCCGGTGCGTGAAGGTTTGTTCCGCCTGGTTCAGGAAGGAATTGTGAAAAATCATAATTCCCGCGGTTTCTATCTGGCGACCTTTTCCAGCACGGATGTCAAAGAAATTTATGATTTGCGGACGGCCCTGGAAGTGCTGGCAGTGCGATTGGCTGCTCCGAATTTAACTCAGGCTGCGCTCAACCAGTCTCAGTCCGATCTCGATGCCGTGGCCGAACTGATTGACCGGGAAGATACCAAAGCCCGTGAGCAGTTCCTTAAGATTGACCGTGAATTTCATCGAATGTTAGTACAATCCTCCCAGAACCGTCGCCTCGCAACTAGCCTGGCTTCGCTCCAGGCTCAAATTGGCGTTTTTCAACTTTATGGTATTCACCTGAGCAACCTCGTTCACCTGTCGCTGGAACATCATCAGGCGATTGTGGCAGCTTTGCGGCAGCGAGACCGCGACGCTGCCGAACATGCGATGGAACGCCATATTCAAGAAGTAAAAGCGCGGGTGCTGGCTGATTTTGTAAGCGTAAGTTCTACTGTTCAAGTTGAAGAATTTAAAAAAGAGAGCCTCTAACCTTTGAAAAAGAGGACGCTTAACCTTTGAAGTGGTGAAGAACATGCAAGAGTGGGAATATTTAAGCGTTAGCGGGGACCAAAATCTGACAAAGCTGGGTCAGGAAGGTTGGGAACTGGTCGCGGTAGTACCGACCGAAACGGAACTGCCCCGGTTTTATTTTAAGCGTCCGGCCCGGAGTTTTCGGGACCGGGTGACATTGGAACAAAAGCAGCGTTATTTCAAAATGGCCGATTCGACTCTGGCGGGTTCGGCAGGAGCGGAAGAATGAAAAAACAGGGCATTCTCAACCCGGCTATTTGTAATTTACTTGCTTCGAGCGGCCATACCGATCACATTACAATCTCTGACCGGGGTTTTCCCGTTCCAGACGGCCCAGAACGCATCGATCTGGCCCTGGTGGCTGATATTCCGACGGTGCTGGATGTGCTGAGAGCGATAATAGTGGAGTTTGAAATTGACCGTTTGATTATCAGCCAGGAAATGACCCAGGCCAGCCCGCAACGGGTGGAAGCTTTGCGTGAAATTGCCGGAGAAATTCCTTTTGAGATCATCCCGC
>JBBRBE010000199.1:0-11015 GCA_038206175.1 Chloroflexia bacterium | reverse complement strand
CGTTTCATTGCTCTGGCAGCGTTGGCCGTTGGCTGAAAGTGGGAGGGATGGCTGGTTGCGTTCGGTGCTGGTCGCTTTGGTGCTGGTGGGCGTCAGTGCGGTGCTGCTGGTGAGCTTACCGCCGTTGACCGCCCTGGTGCTGGTGGGAGTATTATTAGCAACCCTACTGCCTTTTTTTCTGCCGCGCCAGTACCGGGTCGGGCCGGAAAGCCTGGCTTCGTCCATCGGCTTTTTTAGCAATCAGCACGAGTGGGCCGAGTTTCGTTCTTACCGCCCTGCGCCGGACGGTTACTGGCTTTACCGCAATCCGTCTTCACCCTTGATAAGCCGCAAAGCTCCCTTTTATCTGCCTCGCCCGCTTCAACCAGACCTGGCTGTGCAACTCAAAGCTATTTTAAGTCGGCATTTAGTCATGGATAGGGAAGCGAAGTCTTAAAGGCTTAGGAAAAAAAAGCAAAAAAAGAGCCAGGGAGTTTTCGGGCTACCCTGGCTCATTGTCTATTATCTGAGAGAGCAACGCGCTTTCGCGCTCGCCATAAAAAGCGGTTTTTAAGAGGTTTAAATGTGGATTGAGGAACCCCGATACCTTCAAACTTGTGTCCCAGTTTCGGTCTTACTTCCTCGTATTACTATTAAGCATTTCGCGTGCCACCAACGCCGGTTCCCTTTAAAAACTTGTGAATCTTCCAAACCGTTTAATCCAGCTAAAGCACACTATTCTGGCTCCTTCGCCGCCAGGCAATCTCCGATAGCTTTACCGGGCAGTAATTTGTTATAATAGCCAGAGAAAAGTCTTTAGCACTGCTATAAGCTTTAAGTTGATCAAGCGGAAGGAATGTCTTGAGGAGTGAGCCAGAACGGGCCAGATTTTACCTCTGAATATAATACCGAGGAGGAGTGGCTTTCGCCTAGAGAAGCCGCTACCTACATGGGTGTGAGCGTGCGGTCAATCTATGCCTGGGTCGAGCGCGGGTTGTTAGAGGCGACCCGCGATAAGCGGCAGGTGCGGGTGAACCGGGCGGCCCTGGAACTTATGCAACAGCAACGCCACATCCGTAAGGTGGCAGGCGAGGTAGTTGACGAGTTGGGGCCGCAGGTGAGTGCCCGTCGGCAACGCGAGGTCAGCAGTGCCGTCTTTGTAGCCCTGGCCGGACTGCAAAGTGAACGGCAAGGGCTGATCAAGCAACTGGGCGAACTGCACGCCAAAGTTGCTAAGGACGCCTACACGCTCGGTCAGCTAGACGAAAAGCTGGTCATTATCGGTGAACTTGAAGAGCTTATTACTTACCTTCGCAAGGAAACCGCCCGCTTGCAGGAGACAAACCAGAAGCTGACCAACCTGGTCTGGGTTTTCGGGCTGGTGCTGGCTCTGGTCTTAATTCTAGGGCTGGGCGTGGCCTTTATGCTAATTCGGTAGAAAAGCCGTAGCGGGAGAATAAGATGAAATTTGGGGTAGTACCCCAGAACCTCCTGGAGCGGTTTGCTCTGGCGGCGAACCTGGCCCCAACGCCTCTGGCCGATACTCTCGTAGGGATGTGGCTGGCTCGTACCGTGATGGTCGGGACGCGGTTAGGGCTGTTCGAGGCTCTGGCCGAGGATAAGCTTTGCGCCGATGAGGTCGCCCAACGCTGCGGCCTGGATACTTTTGGAGCCACCAAGCTGCTCAATGCCCTGGTTGGTTCGCACTATCTACGGCTGGACGAGGCGGGTCGCTATAGCCTTGCCCCGCTCTCACGACGTTGGCTGCTCAAAGAGAGTAAATACTCGCTGCACGATTCGATGCTTTCGATGTTCTGGCAGTGGGAACTGATCGAGCATTACGAAGAGTTTGTGCGCACGGGCCGACCTTACAACATGCACGAAGATTTGCCGGAGGAAACCTGGGGGATTTATCAACGCTACATGCGGGCGAATGCGGGCCTGAGTGCCACCGAAGTAGCTCGGCGTAGTCCGCTCTCGCGGGGGGCAAGTACGCTGCTGGACATCGGCGGTTCGCACGGGTTGTACTCGGTCGCGCTGTGTCGTCGCCATAAAGGGTTGCGGGCAACGGTGCTGGATTTGCCCGAAGCTATCAGCCATGCGGCCTCGCTGCTGGCCCGTGAAGGCATGGGCGACCGGGTAAAACACCAGGTAGGTGACGCGCTAACTTACGATCTGGGAGTTGCCACTTACGACCTGGTGCTGCTCTCGAACCTGATGCATCATTTCGACCCAGCGACTAACCACGCTCTGACGGAGCGGGTAGCAACCGCCCTGCGGCCTGGCGGTACGATGATCATCCTCGAATTGATCCGAGCGACTTCACCGCAGGAGGCCGGACAGGTGGGAGCGTTGGGCGATCTCTATTTTTCGGCCCTGAGCGAAGCCGGAACCTATTCTTACGCGGAGATGGCCGGATGGCAAAGCGAGGCCGGGCTGTTTCCAAAAAAGGGGGTCAATCTTCTGACTTTGCCCGGTCACGGTCTGCAAATCGCTCGTAAGGGTCAGTCCGGCGGTAAATTGCCGCTAACCTTTGGCAGAAGGCGGGTTTTCCTGTAAAATAAACCGACTGAACTTTTGTTTGGGCGGCGGTATTCAGTGTTGGGATGAGAAGAGAACGAGAACGAAAAATATGAGCCAGAATGTTTTAATTGTAGACGATGAGCAAAAGTTAGTAGACCTCGTGCGGGCGATTATGGAAAAAGAGGGCTACAACGTGGTCGAGGCTCATAACGGCCAGCAGGCGGTACAGCGGGTGCGCGAAGAATTACCTGATGTTGTGTTGCTGGACGTAATGATGCCACAAATGGACGGTTTCGAGGCGTTGCGCGAAATCCGCCAGGCCAGCAACGTGCCGGTGATTATGCTGACCGTCCAGGCCACCGAGAACGACAAGGTACGCGGCCTGGAACTGGGCGCGGATGATTATGTCGCCAAGCCTTTCGACCACCGTGAACTTGCCAGTCGGGTAAAAGCCGTGCTTCGCCGGGCGGCTCTACCTTCGACGGTCAGCAAATCCGAGGAAATCGTGCGGGTGGACGAAAATTTGTCGGTGGACTTCGATAAACGCGAAGTGATTGTAGGCGAAAAGCACCAGAAGCTCCGCCCCACCGAGTACAAGCTCCTTTATCACTTGATCTCGAACGCGGGCAAACTCATGAGCCACGAGCAACTTTTAACGAAGGTTTGGGGCCGCGAATACCGGGACGACGAGCAACTCCTTCGACTTTACATAACTTACCTTCGCCAGAAAATCGAGGCCAGTCCCGCTCATCCCAAATATATTCTTAACGAGCGCGGCCTGGGCTATCGTTTCACCGACTTCGAGCGCAAACCCTAGCCGGTAATCTTATCCGTTCGTCGTACCCGTCGTATTCAGAGAATAGCGGGAAGCTAAATTTACCCTGTCAGGGCCAATGGAATAGCAAATAAGAAAAGGTAGCTTTTCTTACTTGCTATTCTTATTGAGAATTAGCATGGAATAAGCCAGGGTTTGTAAGTCCGCTAGACTTGCCAACTATGTTATAATATTCACGAACGAAAGGAATTCAGGAACGGGGAGGTGCGAATTGTTCAAACGCGCTAAAGAGAAAATACAGGACGAACCGCTAAGCCCAGAAGAGTTGCGCCGCGCTCAGCTACGAGCCGCCGGGCATGAAAACTACGTCGAGCGATTGATCCGCGAGGCAGAAGAGCAGGGTAAGTTTAATAATCTGGCCGGAGAAGGCAAACCGCTCCACATCAAAGAAGAAAACCCCTACGTCGAAGAAGATATGCGGTTGGCTTACAAGATTTTAGAAAATGCTGGTTGCGCTCCGCCGTGGATCGAGACGGAGAAAGCGGTTGAAGAACTGATCGCCAGTGTGAAACGAGAGCGCGAGAACCATTTGCTTTGGCTCAACCGCCAGCTAAATCATATTAAGAACGGCCCGACGCATACTTTCTTCAAAGATTTACGCCAGCTTGCCGCCTCCCACCAGCACTGGCTCAAAGCCCACGCCGTCAAGCTCAAAGAAGTTAACGAGCGCATTCACAGCTTTAATCATATTTGCCCGGTTCCGGGGTTGTTCAAGATTCCGATTGCCGTCGAGCGAGTGGTCGAGGAGTACGAGCGAAGGTGTCCGGCCATACCCCAGGTTTAACAACCAATATTAGATACAATTCACCCTTACTTACACTACTACTACCCTACCCTTGTGGTAGCTTAGCTAGTGCATTAGGACGCTGGAATACTGTACTATACTCTCAGTGACACTAAAAAATAAAACTATATATGCTTTTATGCTCTAACTCTTCAATTTCGGCGACAGTTAATTTAATCAAATCTGTTTTGCTGATACAATACTCAATCTGATTTTGAATATTAGCAGAAGGAGAACCGTATGTGTAGATAGCAACAAGTGGAGCATACAAGCATATTTCTATAACGACATTATTCTAAGCTTGGTCATCACTCCAGGTTACTACGATAGACCCTGCCGAACCTGCATAGCTATCTGTTACTTCTTGGCATGTATTTATGCAATCTATGATTTGTTGCCAGTAATAATACCTTTTTTCCAAATAGTAGTTTTGCTCTTCTTCTGAAAGAACCTGTTCCTTGTGAAAACACGCTAATGCTATTTGTTGAGCAGTCTCCACTAACTTATCAACTTCTTGTCTCATTATAATTTCCTCCTCTACAATTGCTCACTTTTGTGCGACAGAAATTTGGAGTGATATGGGTGAAGGTTAAAATTTTATAGGTGAGGGAAACCTTTAGGCTGTCTAAGTACCGCTCGTCACTAGAAAGGTACGTAATACTTAACTATTCAGACAGCTTCGTCCGGTCGTACCATGTCATTCTGAGCGTAGCGAAGAATCTTCTTTAATGCTCACAATTTTGCTTTTTCAAGAAGATTCTTCGCTACGCTCAGAATGACAGTCTGAATACTTACCATAATTCAAAACTATTTCCAAAACCGTACCTTTCTAGTGACGAGCGGTGCTAAGGATGCAGTAACTCTGGTTTAGATGGTAGCGCACTGCTTAGCTGACTGATTTACTCCCCTCGATTTTTGACCGATATTCCAGGCAAATAAGAGTACCATTTTCAGAGTGCGTCTTCAAATCAAGAGTAGTGCCAATTCGCGCCGCTCTCTCGCGCATAATGCTCAGCCCCAGATGTTGTCCTTTTGTATCTGCCGCAGCATTTTCGGCGTCAAAACCAACGCCGTTATCTTTGATTGTAATCTTAAGCGTTTCGGTGTCAGCCAACCACTTCACATTTACGCTTGCTTCACTTGCCTTAGAATGCTTTTGAATATTAGAAAGAGCTTCTTGAATGATGCGTAGTAGTTGAATTTGAACTGTCAAAGACAAGGAAGGCCACCCTGAAGAGTCAGAATGAGTTAATTGTAAATTAATACCGCTCAAATTAGAAACCCCGTGTACCAGATCGGTTAGATTTTGCAAAAGCGTTCGGTCACTTTCGGTATGCCGTAGACCGTACAAAGCTTCGCGTATATCGCTGCGAGATACCTCTGCTACTTTTGCAACCCTTGCCACCTCCTTAATAATCGCCGTATACTCGCCATCGGCGTAAAGTTCCTGAATGAGTTGCATTTTAAGGCCGATGTAATTAATAGACTGGGCCAAACCGTCGTGCAAGTCGCGGGCAATACGGTTCCGTTCTTCAACCGAGGCTGCCCGCTCTCGCTCGAAATAATAACGCTGACTTACCAGAGCCATCGTTAGAAGACCGGCCAGACCCTGCAAAAAATCAAGGTCTTCGGCACCGTACTGGTTAGCCTCAAACGTGCCAACTGCGATCACCCCCAGCGGTTCGTCGGCACTCATCATTGGCACATAAATACATGAACGCACGGCAAGGCGGGCTTGTCCCAGGATTGGGCAAGGCTGTGGCTCGTTATTAAAAGAGTTCGATACAAATGGAGTAGCCTTATTCACGACATAACCGGGTAAACCTTGACTCAAAGATATGCGGCTACCTTCCACCATTCCAAGTTCACCCCGGTGGGCTACCAGTTCAAGCTCGTTCGATTCGTTATTGGGACTATAAAGCAGGACTGCCCCGACCTGACAATTCAAAACACGGGCCGCTTCGCTCAGGCCCAGTAGCATTAAGTCGGTTCGATTCAGGCCGGATAGAATTACTGCTGACAAGCGATAAAAAATAGAAAGTTGTTCTGCCCGTTTGGTGAGGGCGGTGTCGGCGTGCAAACTACTGCGTAGAAGTTGGGCCATTTCATTATTCTGAAACTCAAGTGTGCGGTAAAGTTGACCGTTTTCTAACGAAATCGCAATACATTCAGCCAGGTCAGACAAAGAGGTGGTTATTTCTCGGTTTTCTTCTACCGAGATTGGGTCACTTGCTTTAAAGCTGGCGAAGGTGTAGGCAATTCGGCCAAAATGCTGGCTGCCTGTTCGTAACGCAATCACCAGGTCGGCGGCATTAAAATTAGCCGCAGAGGCTGATACTACTCCTTCGTAACCGGACTGCCAAAATGGGATGGCAGAAATAAGCTCGGTCTGACTGGCAACCTTAGATTTGGCTTGATGTTGATGATTATAATTTTCGACGAGTAGAAATACTTTCCCCCCTAAATTTTCTACCAATTCGTCTAATACCTTTGGTAAAACGCTTTCAGGTTCAAAAGTGTCGCCTAACAGATGGCGGGCGCGTTGTAAGTAAAGTACCCGACGGTGCTGGCGTTCCAAATGCAATGAAGCGCGCACAACGGCTTCTTTGGCTTCCCGTTCGCTTTCGGCTAACAGCCGAGCGCGGTCACGTTCTCGCCGTAAGGCCAGGGTCAGATAGGTCAATACAAAAGCCAAAATTGCAAAGAAAACCAATCCTAGAATTTCGCTGGTAACAGTTGATTCATCCGCTGTAAACCAGACCGAGCCATAGGGTTGAAAAAAGAAGAAATTGATTGCCAGTAGCGAAAGCACACTGGCGTAAACTGCCAGTAATAAACCCCACCAGGTAGCGGCGGCAATTACAATCAGCAAGAATAGAAAAATGTGGCTAAGACTGCCTGGTGGCCGGTTGAGAGATATTCCGATAGCCGAAACCATCCCAACCGCGATGGGAACTAACAGGAGTCCCCAACTTTGGCGTGTCGGCAGGGGAAATGATTTTTGCATAATTTCACCTATTTTCAATAAAGAAAGCAAAGCAAACTTTATTGCAGAGAAGAACAAACAAATCATTTGCAACATCTTCTCACAACTATTATAATTATGGATGACTAACCAGTCAATTACGACGGCAGCAATACACTAACCTAAATCCTTTATTAAACTGGTGCTTAAAATCTTTAGATATTCAAGCAAGCCCGACCGACGTTAAAACGAACAAAGACCGCGTTTACTGGTTGAGGTTTGACCAACCGCTGAACCTACCCCGCAGCCTGTCAAAACCGATCTGGTTTGGGTCTGGCTAATCGCTCTTTGGGGAGTAACCAGTTTATACAGAATAAGTTCGAGTGCAAAAAAGCGGTAGATGCTTCTATTACTTTATAGGTAGAGTAAATATTATGCCAAAGATTGTTAGTGAACAAGAACGGGAAATGATGCGGCAGCAAATTATGGCGGCGGCGGCGGAAGAATTTGCCCGTGTCGGATTTGAACCGGCTAAAACCGAAACTATTTCCGAGCGGGCCGGTATTGGTAAGGGTACTATCTACCTTTACTTTGAGTCCAAGCAGGACCTTTTCCGGGCTATGCTCAAGGAAATAGCAGCCGAGCAACTGGCAACTCTGCAAACGGCGTTATCCAAGATCGACCGAACGGACGAATTTATGGTACTCTCAACCCTCTTTAGCACTTTTAATCAGTTGGTACGTGAACAACCGGATAGCTTTCGGATTTTTATCAGTTCTCTTTACGGGGTTAATCGCCAGTTTAAGGAGGAAGCGGCCAACTTAAGGCTCGATTTTCTAACCCTCATCGAAAACTTATTGATAGGCTTTAAGGTGCCAGGGCAACCTGACACGCAAGTCACCCACCTGGCCTTGTTGATACTAAACGCCTGCGAGACACTGGCTTTACAGGCTCAGTCGTTAGGTTTTGCCCCCGATTTTGTGGAGCAACATCAGTCGCAGCTTGTAAAAGTCTTGTGGGCGGGTCTAAAAGCCATTTCCGAAGAAAGAACTACTTAAATCAAGTTAGTGGTTAGTTAACAAAATCTAAAACCCAGACTCTCATCTTGGCCTAAATCACTTGTTCGGTTGAAGCTACCGGCTCAACCAGTGGTTCTATCTCGGTTACCTTCGCCCCAAAGTAAAGATACAACGAACCGGTGTTCTTCGAGCCAGTCATAACTGTGATCACATCCCCGCTATGTAGCCGAGTGTTGCCGCGTGGAATGACCAGTTCGCCATTGCGATGAATGGCGGTAATCAAGGTATCGGCAGGCAACTCTAATTCGGCTAAGGCTTTGCCAATTGAGGCACTGCGTGGGCCAAGCTGAAGTTCCTGCAAACTCATTCCGCTGACTGTTGCACCCAGATTGCGTACCCCCTGGCTTAACCCTCTCTGATAGGCTTTGACTACTTCTGTTGCGCCAACCACCCCCAACAGTCGGCGATTATTATCATCCTCGATTACGGGCAGCCAGCTAATGCCATGCTCGGCCATTAGTTCCAGCACCCGGTCTAGTTCTTCCCCGGCGGGGACGACCACCGGCTCACCGGTCATAACTTCGCTTACTGTCATCTGCTGGCCTTCGTTTAGCGGTAGGATGGCTGCCCGGTTTAGGTCGGCTTTAGTCAAAACGCCTACCAGATAACCGCGGGTGTCTACCACCGGCAAACCGCTTCTTTCAGTTTCATCGAGCAGTTTTTCGGCCTGTCCTAACCTCATGTGCGGATTCAATAAAACCGGCAACTTTTTAATCACCTCCAGCACCGGCAAAGAGGCCAATAACGGGAAGCTAAATTGGTAGCGGTGGGCCGGCGACTCGGCGCGGGTTGCAATCTGGTTGACATAGATCGTTTTATTGCCACAAACTAACAGAGAAACGGCAACCGCCACCATTGCCGGGGCGAGTAAATTCAGGTTGCCAGTCATTTCGGCTACCATCAGCATCACGGCGAGCGGGGCGTGGGCGATCCCGCCAAACAGGGCAATCATGGCAATAATTACAAAAGGAGCGGGATCGGTAGGGACACCCGGCAACCAGCCTTCGGTCAGCCGCCAGAAAGCCGCCCCCACGAACCCGCCAATAACCATTCCCGGCCCGAAAATCCCGCCACTACCACCGCTACCGATTGAAAGCGAGGTCGCTACAATTTTACCTACCGGCAAGAGTAGCACCAGCCACAGCGGTAAACTCCGCAGGCCATCTACCGCGCTGGACGACATGGTGGCCTGCACCCAGCCGTAACCCATATGAATGAAGGCTGGCGAAATCAGACCGATCAGCCCCACCAAAAAGCCGCCGATGGCTGGTTTAATCCAATTGGGAATCGCACGACCGGCTAACCGCAGATGATGAAAGAAATGGCCGGTCGAAATAAAGCTTTTAGCGTAGAAAAGGCCGACCAGACCGCAGATCAGTCCCAGTACGGCGTAATAAATTAGCTGAAGCGGATTATTAAAAGTAAGGCCGCCCAACTGACTGCCAAAAATTGGCGACCACCCATAAACTACCGAATAAAGCGAGTAACCCACAATCGAAGCCACCAGTCCGGGTATTAAAGCTTCTACTTCCAGATCGTGCAGATACAGGATTTCGGCTGCCATCACCGCCCCTCCTAAAGGCGCTCGAAAGATCGCTCCGATGCCCGCGCCCATCCCTGTCACCATCGCAATCCGGCGGCTGGACGCGTCCAACCCCAGCCAACCGGCCAGGAGCGAACCAAAACCGGAGGCAATCTGGGCAGTTGGCCCCTCGCGCCCCCCGCTACCACCGCTACCAATAGTGATCGAACTAGCGATAAGCTTGACTAATGGGACACGCGCCCTTACCTTGCCGCCCCGGTGGTGAAAGGCAGCGATGGCGGCGTCCGTGCCGTGACCCTCGGCTTCGGGGGCGAATTTGTAGACGAGCCAGCCACTGATAAGACCGCCCAGGGTCAAGATCAGCGGAAACAACCAGGGCCGGGCGGCCTGGGTGATCTTGTCTGTTCCTTCGCCGAGAGCCGAAGGCGGGGCGTAACCTGCGCCTTGTCCCAGGAAAAGGCTGGTCGAGAAATCAATAGACCAGGTAAACACAATCGCACCCAGCCCGGCCACAATGCCGATAGCCAATCCTAGCCCCAACCATTTAGCCAGGTTACGCCCGGTCTCAATACTACCCTGTTTTAATGGTTGACGAATTTGCAGCCGTTCTTTTATTTGTTTCAGCATTCCTATTCCTTACTTCCATAAACTCGCTTATAATTATGGTTGACCAGTCAGCCATAATTATATTACATCTCTTGCTTAAATGCACTTACTAAATCTGAGCTAAAGTTTACAATATCGGAATAGTTGGTTGCGTTTCATTTCAGACAACAGACCGATTTTACCCAGTTGGCAGGGAGATTATTACTAAAATGGCAAAGCCGCCTGCTTCCGGGGAGTTGTTCTTAAGTTGAAAGAACTTTGCTTTGAAATCAGCCGTCTTCCCGGTACTTCCGCGACGATTTTTTTGCCACCTTCTGTATCTGAAAAACTCTCTCTGTTCATCAAATGCCTGACAGAATGTATCGGCATTGTCAAATTTCTTGAAACTCGCCATCTATTTATAGCGACTTTTTATACCTGAATTGGCTACCAGCTTGAACCGAGGTAAAATAAACCTCATTTGAAGCTCAATTTAGAGAAAGGTAGCCGCTTAAAATGAAATTCCTGCTTCATCGATTAACCAATATCTTCCAGCCCTTAGGCCAAACTCCTCTTAAGTGTTTTATAGCCTGGACTAAACCTGCTAAGTCTACCCTGGTTGGGGGAACTGTAAATGATCTTTCTAAATCCAAAGCTGAATCGATGACCGAAAAGGCTTTGCTAGGTAAACAATAGACCTTATTCGGGAGATGGCGGCCAAC
>JBBRBE010000198.1:0-11051 GCA_038206175.1 Chloroflexia bacterium | reverse complement strand
CGTGTCAATTACCAGTAGGAACCCTGAAGACAAAAACCGGAGCCTGGCAGTGAAGCGGCGGAAATTTAAACTCTGGCCGGAACCTCTGGTCGTGGCAGCTTTCGGGCTGGTAGCGGTAGTCTTTACCTGGCCGCTAGTGCTACATTTTGGCGAGGCAGTACCGGGCGACGATAACGGCGACGTCTGGCAAATGGTCTGGAACTTGTGGTGGGTGCGCCATGCTCTCGAACATTTGCAAAATCCTTTCCAGACCGACCTGATCTTTTACCCGCAAGGCACCAGCCTTTTCTTGCACGCCCTCAATCCCCTCAACGGCTTCTTCAGCCTGCCGGTGCAATATCTGGGCGGTCTACTGGGGGGCGCGGCGGGCGGGGCGGTCGCCGGATACAACTTTATCGTCCTGTTCAGCCTGACTTTTGCGGCCTACGGTGCTTTTTGTCTGGCGCGTTACCTCTGGCAGGACGACCGGGCGGCCCTGGTCGCCGGTCTCGCCTACGGTTTCAGCACCTACCATTTCACTCATCTGCTCGGCCATCTCAATCTGGTTTCGTCGGAGTTCATCCCCTTCTACATCCTTTTCTTCCTCAAAGCCCTCCACCCCGGCTCGGCCCCGAACGGCCAGCCCTTCAGCAATCTTTACCGCCGACTTCGCCTCATTCTTCCGCCGGTCGCCTGCCTGGTCGCCCTGATGCTTTTGGAATTGCAGTATGTGCTATACATGGCAATCTTTAGCGGGCTGTATTTGCTGTATTTCAGCCTGGCCTGGCTGCGGCAAAGGTGGCGTGGTGGCGCGGTCACGGAAAGCTTTTTAAGAGTGGGGAGCCAGGGCAGCCTGATAGCCATAGGCTTCGGCCTGGTTTCCCTGCCTTTCAGCCTGCCCGCCCTGCTGGTCGCCGTCCGCACCAATACGGACGGGTTGCGCCAGGAACGGATCTATTCGGCGGACGCGCTGGCCTATCTCTACCCCAGCCCTTTTCAGCCCATCTGGGGAACGACTATCCAAAAAGCGATTCGGCCCTGGACGGCGAGCTTAATCGAGAAAATCGTTTTTCCGGGCTACACCGTTTATTTACTGGTGCTGGTGGGCCTCGTCGCGGCCCTGGCTCTGGCCCGGCGGAAAACCAGGTCGGGTCGAGACTGGCAACAGCCCGAAATTGGTCAAAATAAGCCAGAAGTTACGGTTCTAGCCCAAAAAGGCCCGCAAGCCGGTAGGCCGGGGCCACTCTGGTGGATGCTGGCGGCCAGCATATTCGGGGTGCTTTCTTTCGGCCCGCGTTTGCACCTCAACGGCGTCGAACACGGCCCGGTTTTACCCGGCGAACTGATCTATAACTTGCCGATCCTGAATATTTCCCGCGTACCTTCCCGCTTTGCGGTGGTAACGATCCTGGCTCTGGCGATCCTGGCCGCCTGGGGTCTGAACCGGCTTTGTGTATGGTGGAACCTCAAACCGCTTAGGTACGCTATCGTGGTCGGGCTGGTGTTGCTGACGCTGGGCTTTGAACTCTTTCCGGCTCCTTATCGCCTGGCTACTTACAGCGTGCCGGAGTTCTACCGCCAACTGGCCGCCGACCCTCGAACGGATTACTCGCTGCTGGAAATACCGCTCAATTACGGCAAGTACCAGTACAACACGCGCTATCTGGAAGCCCAGATGACCCATGCCAAACCGATCCTTAACGGCTACATCTCGCGCAACCCGGTCTTCGGCCCTTACGAAGGGGTGCCAACTCTGCAAGCCTTCCGCGACTTCGCGCCCGAAGTTGCTGCCGATATTTTACCGGCGCAGCCTCTGGACACCGGGATATTGCGCCGTTACGGAGTGCGTTACATCGTGATTCGCAAAGATATTCTTCGGGGTGAGGAAAGGGCCAAAGCCTTCGAGGTCGTCGCAAAGCTGCTGCCGGGTCAGTCGCCGGTAGCCAATAGCGAAGACCTGGCCGCATACGAAGTGCCGCCCGGCCCTAAAACTGATTTCTTCTACTACCTGGCGCAATCGAGCTGGTACGGAGTCGAAAAAGGGCCGGACGGTCATCTCGGTCGGTGGGTGCAGGGCCAGACCGCCCTCCTCGACTTCTGGACGGCCCAATCGCGCCAGCTTGAAATCGAATTCCCCCTGTGGAGCTTCCACGAAGCCCACTCGGTCAAATTCAAATTAGGAGACCGCACCGTAGGCGAAGCAAACGCTGGGCTGGAAGCCCAGACGGTGCGGCTAAAGCTTGATTTAGAGCCTGGCTCAAACGAGTTAAGCTTTGAAATCGGTGGACGCGCTTACCGGCCTGCCGAGCTTGGCCTGGGGCCGGATACGCGCTGGTTGAGTGTCGGTGTAGGGGAAATCAAAATAAACCAGTAGCCACTGACTTAAGCTAAACCAGAGTATTTTGCTATATCGGGCAGATTGGTAAGCTGGATCATAAAATGCTATGATCATAATACTATCGTGACTGCTTTTGCCACGAGGAACAACCAGATTAAGTTCGCAAAGAAAAAAGAAACAGGTAAGAACTAATGTCGTCCAACTCCCGCAATTTATTTGATCCAACCTATGCCGAATCAGTTGGTTGGGAGGTGGTCGAGCCACTCGTACTGCACTACTTTCGTCTCCAGGTGGTTGGGGCAGAAAACATTCCCGACGGCCATTCAGAACAGCCGATCATTTTTGTGGCAAATCACGCCGGGCGAACCTTTCCCTGGGATGGCATAGTGCTGGATTACGCCGTTGGTCGGCATTGGATTCAAGAGTACGGGCTGGACGTAAGCAACCGCCCGCGTCCCCTGGTCGCGCCCGATCTTTCGACCCATCAACGCCTGCTACCTTTTCGCCTGGCTAACTGGTGGCACCGCATGGGCTGTATTGACGCGACGGCTACAAACCTGGCCCGCTGCTTGAAATCAGGCCAACACACCCTGATCTTTCCCGAAGGCATCCCTGGTATTGCGCGTGATTTCAAAGACCGCTACCAGTTGCTACCCTTCCCAACCCCGCTGGTACGCCTGGCCCGCCAGTACAACGCCCGCCTCGTGCCGGTTTCGATTATCGGCTCGGAGTATTATCATCCTTACTCCCGGCAGGTCGGCTGGCTCAAACGCATCGGGCAGCAGTTGGGCTTACCCTTTTTGCCGCTCAGCCCTTTCACGGTCTTTTTGCCGTTCTTGCCCTGGCTGTTCTACGCGGCCCTGCCCGTGCCGACAACGGTGCTGTTCGGCCAACCTTTCAACGCTACCGACCTGCAAGGTGCCGACGCGGAAGCTCTGGCCGAGGATTTGCGCCGCCACTGCCAGACTCAGCTTAACCAGGCCCGCACCCTTTACGAGCGGGGAATGGATTGGCCCGGCCTGCTGGCCTCGCTACTTAAGGCTAAAGAGCCGTTCTGGAAGTTACTACCGTCCTACTGGCCGCAACGCTTTATAAAGCACGCCCGCCGCCATTCTCCACAGCTTTTCCCCAAACTGCCTCCGGCCTGGTGGTTCCTGGCACCCTTGCTCGGTTGGTTCAATCCGCCGACCGAAACACCTCAATCCTCGCAACCTCTCCTGGTTCGACCAGGGCGGTCTACCCCGGTCGGGATTTAACAAACTAAATTTTTCTGGAAAATTGGAATATTATAGTAGTCTCATTGTACTTCTAATATTAACAGTTATACTATTGACAATAGATGGATATGAGCTACCATTGATATATAGTTATGTATTGTTCTAGCACCCTGCCGCAAATCAAAGCTCTAATTGTGGCAGTATGCTTGATTGTTTCAGTACGACCCATTGTAAATTTATAAAATGCAGAAAAAGCTAACGAAATTGGTGAAGTTTACCTTTTTCACCAATAACAGTAGTTTTTGCCCTTATAAATCCGCACCTGCCCCGTACAACGTAATAATGACGTTACGATAAAATACCATCAGGAGGTCAGTCAGTTGCTCGTTCAGTTAGACAAGCCAGCCGTAATTTTGCAAATGCGGGCCAACCCAGCCGATAAAGAAATTTATGAATTTTTCTATTGTGTGGATTGTCAGGCGTTTGTAACGGCAGGCGGGTTGCTGACGCCCCTGGAACAGCAGAGTGAACATTTGGGCCACCGGGTGGCCTGGATGCCCGGCCAGGATAGCTTCCTGGCGAATCCGCGTAACGGCCATATCTTCACATGGCTAGAACGTTTCCAACCTTTCCTGAGCGAAATACGCTACGAAGAACTTTGCTCTTATGCTCACACCACCGATAGCGGTAACTGGGTGTGGCTCCTCTCCGGGGCCGAGCAAAGCCACTGGCTGGCGTTTCTGGCCGACTATCTGGATAGTCTGGCCGAGGATTGGTTGGCTGCTCTCAATGGAAAAGCTTCCGGTTTTTTTCCGGCCCCTCAGACCTTCTGGAGAGGGATTGAGGTTTGGTCGGTGGGAAGCACGGGGCAACCTGTTTTCGAGTGGCACTCACTCGGTGCGGGTCGCACTGAAAGTTTACTACTTTCGATTAATCCATTGGTAATGTAACGACGTATATCAGTAGCAATGTCAGGTTAGACAAGAAGTAAATTAGTTTAGTAAAAAGTAATCAACTGATAGTTGGTTTAGCTTTGTTAACTTTACCCTCAAAAGGGTAAGACCTTAATCACAAGGAGGAAGTGAGTTATGGCTATCAAGAGTGGGGCGCAAACTCTTTCAGTAGCAGCCGCCCAAGCTGACATGGATTTTCTAATGGCAGCTATTCCCCTAGAGCAAAAAGCCCAGGCCGCTTACAAAGCCGGGGCTGAAAGTGGTCTCTTGGACGCGGCGACCGTCGCCATTGCCACCAAAATTGCGGCTCAGCACGCCGAGCATGAGAAAGCAGATACGGCTTCATTGGTCAAACTGGGTGGTAAAGCTCCGGCAGCCCCAACCAAGTTTGATTTCCCGGCCTTCAAAACTGCTGAAGATATTTTGAAGTATGCCCTCGACCTGGAACAGCAAGCGGCTAACGCCTACTTTGGCTTTATCAAAACGGCGGACAAGTCCCTTATTTTGCAGACCATCAGCATCCAGAACGCTGAAGCCGAGCATGTTGCGATCTTGCGGTCGGCTCTGAAAATGGATCCCAATCCGGTGTCGTTCCTTCCCTTCAAGTAGACGGGCCGGGCCTCTGTATTTTAGAGTTGAATTTCAGGGATTGGCTCACTTAGCCCCCGGCACCTCTAACCACAGGCCCTTACCACAACTTTTAATTAAAGTGTTTTGAGTACGCCAAGAAATCAAGGAGATTCAGAATGGCACTAGATGATTTGGCCTATCGTGGCCTGACCGATGTTCACTCGCGCCGCAAGTTCCTCAAGAAGGTTGGTATTGTCGGCGGTGGTCTGATGGCGATGGGCGTTATCGGCGAAGGTTTGAGCTTTGGTATTGCGGCAGTACAGGCTGCCGATGGCGACGTGCAAACCGTGCAGTTCGCTTACACTCTGGAAAACGTAGCCGTAGCCGCGTACAAGGCTGGGGCCGGAAGTGGCCTTTTGAGTCCTGAAGTGGTAGCAGTCGGCACCAAGTTTGCCGGACAGCACCAGGATCACGCCAACGCCCTCAAAGCCGCTCTGGAAAGTCTCAAGCAGACCGTTCCGGCGGTTCCGACCAAGATCAACTTCCCGGCTTTCAAGACTCAGGAAGACATCCTTAACTTCGCCCTGGCCCTGGAATCCGCCGCAGTCGGCGCGTACTACACCGCCAGTGGAGCATTCGAGAACCGCGACCTGGCGACCGCCGCGGCCAGCATTGTCGGCGTCGAAGCGACCCACATTGCCGTCCTCAACTCGGCCCTGAAAAAAGACCCCTTACCGACCGCTTTCGTAGTTGGTACGCCTTTTGACCAGGTACAGGCCACCGCGAACAGTCTGTTGGGCGCGGCTCCGGCGGCAGCTCCGGCGGCACCCGCGCAGGGCGGCACCGCTCCGGCTCCCGTAGCAGCCCCGGCCACTGGCGTAGGCGGCGGCAGCAAGGGTAACGTTGATCTGACCGGGCCGGGCCTGGGTGTGGTAGGCGTTCTGGCAGCAGCCGCAGGCGCGACTGCTATCATCAATCGGCGGCGCAAGACGACCACCGAGGACAATTCCTCCGACGCCGAGTAGTAGCTCGCAATCGTAAGATGTAAGAAATCGTGAAGAGAGGGTTTGAAGGTTCAAACCCTCTCTTTACAAGATATTCTTCAGATGGTGTAAAGCCGGGTAATAACCGGCTTTCGCTTTGTTCGGGTAAGATTGCTCAAGCAAACAAATAAGCACGTAGGAATTAGAATTAGAATAGGAAGGATTTTCTAAACATGATTAAAACTAAAAAGTTGACCCTGCTAATGCTGGTGGTTGTTACGGCTGCGCTTCTGGTAGCTTGTGGCGACAATACCAGCACTACCGCCAGTGGCCCGGCAGCTCAACCAACTACCGGAGCTAAAACCACCACCGCCGCAATGATGACCACCGCTCCCGCCATGATGACGACAAATGCGGCAATGATGACTACCGCTCCCGCCATGATGACAACTGCCGCCGCGATGCCCGGCATGACGATGGCTCCCGGCACCACTGCCGCCGCGATGATGACTACCAGTGCCGCTATGACGACGGCCGCCGCCACCGGCACGAGCGGAGCGATGGAAGTCAGCATCCAAAACTTTATGTTTGGCCCGGATACCCTGACCGTCCCGGTCGGCTCCAAAGTAACCTGGACTAACAAAGATAGCACGCCCCACACCGTCACGGGCAGCGATACCACTCAGGGTTTGAAGTCGGAACTGTTGAGCCAGGGCCAGAAGTACGAGTTCACCTTTTCCAAAGCCGGAACTTACGAATACTTCTGCACCCCGCATCCGTTCATGAAGGCCAAGATCATCGTGAAATAAAGTTCCTCTCTCCTTACTCTAAAAGCTCCTCAATCCTGTCAAAACAGGGTCGAGGAGCTTTTTCGATCTTTGCTATCAGGAAAAAACCCGGTTGGCTGTGCATCGGCCCGGCATCGGCCACGAGTAAGCTTATCACAAGTAGTCTTAGCTGTTAGAATAAGCCCAAAGCGATTAGAAATTAGAAAACTAAATAGAACCCTAAAGCGAAGGAGCAAAGGAAGAACAAATGACTACCGAAGCTAAAACCCCGCTCGAAACACCGCAAGGTGAAAGCGAGAATGTCTCTAAACCGGGCTGGCGCAAACGCTGGCTGGATACTAAAGAAGCTTTTGTGAATGTAAAAGGAGCTTTCCGCCTGGTCTGGCGGGCGCACCCCTCGGCAACCCTGGCAATGGCCGTCGTAACTCTGCTATTCGCCCTGATCCCGGCGGGCCAGGCTCTCGTTGGCAAGCTGATCGTGGATAAGGTAGTAGAATCGCTGAGCCGCCGCGTACCGATTGAGCAAAGTTTTGGCGAGGCTCTGCCCCTCCTGATCATCGAATTTGGGCTTTTCACCCTGTACGCCGTGCTGAACCAGCTAAACACTTTTCTGGAACACCTGATTAACGCCCGGCTAGGCCACTCGATCCATATGCAAATCATGCAAAAAGCTATCTCGCTCGACCTGCACTATTTTGAAGACCCCAAGTTTTATGACAAGTTGCAAAACGCTCAGCGTGAAGTTAACTACCGTCCCTTGACAATTGTAAACCAGTCCTTCCTGATGGTGCAGAACCTCATTTCAATCCTGACTCTGCTGGCCTTGCTGCTGGCTTTCGGGCCGGTGGTCGCGCTGCTGCTGTTCGGGGCGGTGTTACCGGGCTTCCTGGCCCAGATGCGCTTTAGCAAGCTTTATTTCCGGCTGCTGACCTGGCACGCCCCTGAATTTCGGCGTAAAACTTACTGGGAGCATCTCTTGACGGTGGATAGCAGCATGAAAGAAATCAAGTTATTCGGGCTTGGGGAACCCCTGCTACGCCGCTACGATGCTCAGTTCTGGCAGCTTTACCAGGAAGACGCGAACCTGGCCCGACGGCGGACCATAACAAGTGTGCTGTGGAGCCTGATTGCCACGGTTGCCTATTACGGAGCTTATGCCTGGGTGGTATACCGGACTTTGCTGGGCGAATTTACCCTGGGAGATCTGACGCTCTACCTGACCGTGCTGCGGCAGAGTCAGGGTAGCTTTGCCGGACTTTTCTACGCTATCGGCCAGATTTACGAGGGCAGCCTGTTTATGAGTAACCTTTTTAGCTTCCTGGCTATCGAATCGCAAGAGACGGCCCCTCACCCCCAGGCCCGGCCTATGCCGACCACAATCCAGCACGGCGTAGAGTTTCGCAATGTTTCGTTCCGCTACCCCGACCGCACTGATTACGCGCTACAGGGGGTCAATCTACACATTCGACCGGGCGAGAGAATTGCCCTGGTTGGCGGCAACGGGGCGGGTAAAACCACCCTGGTAAAACTTTTGACCCGCCTGTATGAACCAACCGAAGGCCAGATTTTCCTTGATGGGGTCGAACTGCGCGATTACGACCTGACCGAACTTCGCGAACGAGTGGGAGTAATTTTCCAGGATTTTGTGCAGTACCAGGCTACCGCCCGCGAAAACGTAGGCTTCGGGCAAATTAAGGCTCTGGACGACCTGGGCCGGATCGAGGATGCCGCCCGGCGAGGTGGAGGCGATAGAGTGGTGGCCGAGCTAGACCAGGGCTACGAGACGATGCTAGGCCGCTGGTTCGACCACGGCCACGAACTTTCGGGCGGGCAGTGGCAGAAAATCGCCCTGAGCCGGGCTTTTATGCGCGATGGAGCTTTGCTGGTACTGGACGAGCCGACCAGTGCGCTGGACGCCGAGCGCGAGTACGAAATCTTCCAGCGTTTTCGAGACCTGACGACGGGTAAGATGGCTTTGTTGATCAGCCATCGCTTTAGCACGGTGCGAATGGCCGACCGGATTGCCGTCCTCGAACAAGGCCAGATTGCCGAACTCGGCAGCCACGCCGAACTGCTGGCTCTGAACGGCACTTACGCCCGGCTGTTTAATTTGCAGGCACAAGGCTATAGATGAAGCGAAGTGGTTTTGAGGGTATAAACCTGGTACCGAATACCGCAAAGGCGTCAGGTAATTTTAACGCCTTTTATGAGGCAATTTCTGGCCTGTGGCCCGCCATCCTCGCTATGTCCTTAATGTGTAGTTGGTACTACAGACTACTTTTAGGGCAACCCACTATACTGGCCCTATGACTGTAATATATAGCCGTAAAGATAACGCCATACCTGCCGCCCCCAAAGTCGGAGCCGAAGGCCGCCCGACGGTTAAGGCGGTCGAGTATGCTGCTGCTTGCCAAATCGAACTCGCCCAGCCTCGGCTAAAACCCGACCGCCGGGCCGAGCTAGAGGAAGACCTCGCCAAGCTGGAAGGGGCGCATTTTGTCGTCCTCAACGAGGTCAATCACTACTACCTGGACGAAGGGCCGCCTGACGGCGTGCCGGTCGTACTCGTCCACGGCTGGGATTGTTCGAGCATGTGGTGGCACAGCGCGACCAAAGCCCTGAACGAGGCGGGCTACCGCACGATCAACTACGACCTGCGCGGCCACGGTTTTAGCGACGACCCGGTAGATGACCGCTATAGCGTGCCGACGATGGCCGACGATCTGGCGGCTCTGATCGAGCATGTCGGGTTGGAGAAATTTCACCTGCTGGCTTTTTCGGTCGGGGCACTGGTAGCCACGGCTTATGCCGCCCGCGAACCGCAGCGAGTAGCCAGCCTTAGCTTCTTCAACTATGGTCTGTTCGAGTACAGCCCGGCAGTCGAACGCGTCGGGCCACGCGCCCTCAGCTTTATTTTCAGCCGGGTGCTAAAGCGGATCAAAGCCTGGCAGCCCGTTTATGGCTATGTACGGCTAACCCTGGTCAAAAACTCGGTCTCGCGGCGGGATATACAATATGGTATGCTCAGTCTCAAAGATATTTCGGAACGCGCAGCTTACCACGCCGCACGCTCCGCTATGTCGAAAGAAGTGCTGGGCCAGTTGCCAGCCTGGATCAGGTCGCTCGAAATGCCGGTACTGCTGGTGGCCGGGTCGCACGACAAAGTGATCAGCCGCAAGAGCAGCGAACGGTTGGCGGCTCTCCTGCCCAACTGCACCTATTTCGTGATGCCTAACTGCGGCCATCTAATCCTGGGGGAACTGCCGACTCAGGTCGCGGCCCTGCTCAAAATGCACATCGAACGAGCCGAACTATCTACCGCTAAATAAAATTCTCTGAAAGCGCATAAAATGACCGAATTGTTGAACGAAACTGCTCCTTTAGAGCCGGAAGTGCCCCTGAGTAACGGCGTAGTAAAGATTGCCGGAATTGAAGCTGAAGCAGAAGAAGCGGCGACCCGGCCCAAAAAGGTCTCGAAACCTGTGGCAAAGCCCGCCGACGAACTGGAAGCCCGCTATGTCTATCCTTTCGCAGCGATTGTCGGGCAGGAAGAAATGAAGCGGTCGCTTCTTTTGAACGTAGTTGATCCGCGCATCGGCGGCGTGATGATTATGGGCCACCGGGGGACGGGCAAGAGTACGATTGTGCGGGCGTTGGCCGACCTGCTGCCGCCGGTGAAAGTGGTGGAAGGCTGTCATTACGGTTGCGACCCCGATCCGGCCCGGCACGGTGCGCTCTGCCGGGATTGCCGCGAACGCCTCGCGTCAGGGCATCGCCTGAATGCCGCCGTCGGGCCGGTTCCGGTGGTAGATTTACCTCTGGGTGCGACCGAAGACCGGGTATGCGGCACGATTGACATTGAAAAGGCTCTTTCGCAAGGAGTTAAAGCCTTCGAGCCGGGTCTTCTGGCACGGGCCAATCGCGGCTTCCTGTATATTGACGAGGTAAACTTGCTGGAAGACCACCTCGTAGACGTACTGCTGGACGTAGCGGCGGGCGGCGTGAACACAGTCGAGCGCGAAGGCATTAGCGTGCGGCATCCGGCCCGCTTCGTTCTGGTCGGTAGCGGCAACCCCGAAGAGGGCGACCTCCGCCCGCAACTACTCGACCGCTTTGGGCTGCACGCCCGGATCGTAACGATTCTAGATTTGTCGCAACGGGTCGAAATCGTCAAGCGGCGGCAAGCTTTCGAGACGACCCCCGCCGCATTTATGGCCGAATGG
>JBBRBE010000197.1:0-11116 GCA_038206175.1 Chloroflexia bacterium | reverse complement strand
ACCCCGCCAGACCAACCCCTGGGTAGCTACTTGTTCAAGGTGCAGGTTTGGAAAAGCGATTGGAGCCAGACCTACATCAAAAATAATAACGCCGCCGTCTTCGAGTTGGCCGATTGCCGGGTGGTAGTTAATCCTGACGATACTGCCGGAAGTTGCGGCACTCTCAGGCAAGCTCTGGCGGTGGCCGCCATGAAGCCCGCCGCCGAACGAACTATTACTTTTAATCTGCCTGGCTCCGGCCCGTACCAGGTCACTCTGACTAATCCTCTGGGGCCGTTGCCGGTGGGCTTGAAATTAAACGGTTCAGGTAACGCCGGTTGCACCGGCCCACAAATTACGCTGATAGCGAACGATGCGGCCCGTGGTAGCGACCTGGTGACAAACGGAGGTAACTTTAACAATCTTCAACTTTACGGCTTCCGGCTCAAACCTTCCGGCCAGACCCGCTTTAGCTGCACGAAGGTCTATCCAACCGGTACACCTCCGTCCGCCCTGGCTGCTGCTCCGGTTTACGATGAAGCCACCTCTGTTAAGAAGTTGCAGATTGTAGCGGTAGAGCAGACTGCCTCGTTCCGTGGTAGCGGGCGTTTCCCGGCCCAACCGTTAGCCGGGCAGCATCTGCTAGCCGTCACGATTGATTATCCGGCCAGTTTTCTGGATCAAGTGCTGGCGGCAGATCAAGTTTACCTACGCTCCCGCTCAACCGGCGTACTTTACCCGACCTTCGACATCGGGCCTGGCCCGGCAGGGAAACCTCAACGGGTGACATTCGTTTTCTCGGTGCCGGATGGAACCGGGCCACTTGATTTCCAGTACCCTCAAAGACCGGCCCTGCCTCTGCCAGGCCAGTAATTACTCCAGAATTGCCTGAATAATTCTCAAACTTTTGAAAGCTCCTTGAGCGGCTAATCCACAGGATCACAGACACTTTATTTAGCAAAGACAGGGCGGTAATCAAGACCGCCCGGCTCACGCCCTACGGGTGTGGCCGGGCGGTCGAACGGTCAAGCAGGTTTTCAGCTTTGTGAAATATTTATGCAATTGTCAGGTAATTAATTACTCAATCCGAAGTGGGAAACAACGCCTCTAAAAACCGCTAATATTCCGCCTTTTGACCTATTGACCAATCTAAAAAAATATGTTATTAACTTACATATAAGTAAGTAACATAGACGAGGAGAGAATGCGAGAAGCCAAAGTAAAAATTGACCTGCGCAACACTGATACAAAAGACCGGGTTATTGCCGAAGCCCAAAGACTTTATCAGACCGGGGGTTATAGCCATTTAAACCTTGACCTGATTGCAAAATCCTTAAACATTACTCGTCCGGCTCTGTATTTTCATTTTCCGGGCGGTAAGAATGACCTGTTGCTGGAGGTGATCAAATCTTTTGGCGAGGAAATTGTCCGGCACTTCAAGAAAGCGATTGAAGAGGGCCATAATAGTTACAGCCGGATCAAAAACATTTTGCTGAGCGTGGCTCAACAAGGGCTGTTAAATCACGGCGAACTGATTGACGCAGAATTAGACAATTTAACCTCCGAGGCTCAACAGGAAATGCAACACATTTTTAATGCTGTCCATAGCTTAGTCACACAGGTAATCGAAGAAGGAATTGAAGAAAAGGAGTTGCGTAAAGTAGACCCGAATATCGCTTTCTTCAGCTTCATGGGGCTATGCCAGCAGGTCAAGCAGTATGAGTCTATGCGAAGATGTGTTCAGGCTGATTTTATGAAAGATATTCCGGCCAGCGTCGAAGAATTAGCTGATCAATTACTTGACCTCTGGTTCAGGGGTATGGAAGCTGTCAAGCAGAGTTGAGATTTCTTTTGACTTTCGAGTTAACTTACCCGTAAGTTAACCTTCTCGGCTATTTAGATTCTACTTCATAGATTAGATTCTATTTCATAGAATAGAAAGGACATTTATTTAGATGACCAAGGGTAGAAAGTATGCTATTGCCATGACCGCCGCTTTAGGCTTG
Organism: Chloroflexia bacterium; assembly: GCA_038206175.1. Taxonomy (GTDB): domain Bacteria; phylum Chloroflexota; class Chloroflexia; order Chloroheliales; family Chloroheliaceae; genus 54-19. The sequence goes on along the minus strand of JBBRBE010000197.1, from coordinate 9,131 downwards.
ATCATGGGCGTACTCGACAATACTATTGTGAACATAGCATTAATACCGATCTCGAAAGACTTAAAAGTTGACCTTAACACAGTGCAGTGGTTGGTAACTGGTTATTTCCTGGCCCAGGCCGTTGTAATCCCGGTCGCGGGTTATCTGGGCAACCGCTTTGGCTCTCGCAACATCTTTATGATATCGGTAGCTTTGTTTACGGTCGGTTCGCTGCTGTGCGGTATCGCGCAGGACGCCACGTTGTTGATTATCTTCCGCGTGCTTCAAGGTTTGGGAGCAGGCGCACTTTTCCCGCTTGGGCAAAGTCTGGCTCTCGACCCGTTCGAGCCGCACGAGCGTGCTGGAGCGATGTCGCTCATCGCTGGCCCGATCCTCTTAGGCCCGGTGTTTGGCCCGATCCTGGGAGGCTGGCTCAACGATAGCTTTGGCTGGCACTATTTGTTTTTAATCAACGTGCCAATCGGCTTCTTGACGGTCTTTTTAATCTGGCGGATCATCCCGGCGGATAAAGTGGTGGAGGGTAGTTTCAGCAAACGCTTCGACTACACCGGCCTGACGCTCTCGACGCTGGGTATCCTGGCTCTGATCTATGGCTTTACGGTGGTCAATCAGACCAACCCGGATACTCGGACGCAGTTCAACCCATCTGGCCTGTCTTATGGCTGGGGTTACTGGCTGGTCTGGGTGCTGATTGGGGCGGGCGTCGCACTACTGGCGGCTTTCTCGGTCTACGAATTGCGCCTGAGCGATCCGGTAGTAGATTTGCGCCTGTTCAAAGACTACAACTTTTCGATTTCGACCATCATTACCTGTGTCATTAGCGGCACAGTCTTTGGAGCCTTGTTGCTCTTGCCGGTCTTTTTGCAGCAGATACGCACACCCACCCTCTCGGCTCTCGATACGGGCCTGGCCCTGATGCCGCAGGGTCTGGGAGCTATTCTTGGTACGTCTATCGGTGGAACAATGTTTAACCGGCTAGGCTCACGCTTATTAACCGGAGCGGGAGCGTTATTTGTTATCATCTCGATGTGGCAGTTCGGCAACCTGACTCCTACTACTGATGGCTGGGCGATGGCTCCCTGGAACGCCCTGTTAGGATTGGGTCTGGGCCTGACTTTTATTCCCTCGCAGACACTGGCTTTTCTTTCTCTGAGTGGGCCGGCTCTGGCAAAAGCCAGTTCGCTCTTTAATGTAGCCCGGCAGATCGCCAGTTCGATAGCGACCGCCGTCCTCATAACTGTGCTAGGTCAGCAAACCACTTCTCACCTGGCCCAGCTACAGGCTAACATTCCGGCAGGTACACCCCCGCCTAACCCGGCAGACCCGAAAACTGCTCAGATGCTTCAGCAACTAGGCTCAACCGCCGGTACCCAGGCGATCAACGACGTGTTTATCTACCTGGCGATTGGTACGGTGCTGGTGTTGGCGTTGTCCTTCGCCTTGCCGAGCCGTAAAAGCGTGGCCGAGCTTCAAATCAAACAGAAGATGGCTGGCGTCGAAGCCGCTGTCCCGGTACACGTTGGCTAAATAAACCTGAATTGGACATAGTGGCTTTGCAGCGTTGCAAAGCTATTATGCCTGTAATCATCTGATCTTCTTTCCTTCCTTTTACTTAACAACTCCTGTTTTTCCTTCCTTTCACTTAGAGCCTCTTGTTTTTCCCCCAGGGCAAATGCAAAGTCGAGGTGTCACGGCGTGACACGGCCTGTTATAGCTAAGCCCCGGACTTTGCATTCGCCCTGGTCTTTCCTCTCAAACCCTCGTGCAGTTAATTAAAATGCTATAATCTCTCCTGGCTAGTTCATTTCTGATGAATGATGAATACTGGGAGAAAGAGGCCAGGAGGGAAATAAGGTGGTGGCGCAAGCAAATCTGGCTGAACCCCTGGCCCGGCCCAGGCGTTTTTTGTTTAGCTGTACCGGCGGCTACGGCCACTTTCATCCGCTAGTTCCTCTGGCCCGCGCCCTCAAACAGGCCGGACACGAAGTTGCTTTTGCTGCCGGGCGTTCTCTGAAGCCTCTGGTCGAAGCCGCCGGTTTTACCGCTTTCCCGATGAGCGGCAACCTGGACGCAGACCCTCAGTACCGGCAGTTAAAAGCTCAGCTAGAGAAGATGCCTTCCGGTCTGGAAACTGAGTTTTTCATCTTCTCCAAATTATTTTGCGGCGTCACTCCTCGCCTGCGAACGCCTGACCTGGTAGCGATTGCGCGTACCTGGCAGCCCGACATGCTGATCCGGGAGGGCGGGGAATATGGCGCAGTTATCGCTGCCGAACACCTGGGTTTGCCTCACGCAGTCGTGTCGTTTGCCGCTTCCTTGCAGGGCATGGCCCTTTTCGAGCGAGAAGCCGCCGCCGAGCTTGATCCTCTCCGCCAGCAATGGGGCCTGGCTCCCGACCCGCACTTAACTTCACTCTATCGCTATCTCTGTCTGAGCTACTCTCCACCCGGTTTCAGCTTACAAGCAGCAGGTGGGCCACAGCTACCAAATTTTATTCCAGCCACGAACCATTTTATCCGCCCGGATTTTTTCGACGGAGCCGATCAACAAAGCCTGCCCGATTGGTTCGCTCAAATGTCGGCCCAACCGATAGTTTACCTGACGATGGGTACAGAAGTGAACAACACCCCCGAATTTTATCCGGTCGTGCTGCAAAAGATCATTGCCGGGTTGCGCGAGATGAAGTTGAACCTGATCGTCACGTTAGGCCGGGACAAAGACCCGGCAGATTTTGGCTCCCAACCAGCCAACGTACATATCGAGCGTTACATTCCTCAAAGCTTGCTCCTAAAAAAGTGCGACCTGATGGTTATGCACGGCGGCAGTAATAGCCTGCTGGCCGCGCTGGACGTCGGGCTACCTCTGGTGATAGTGCCACTGATCGCCGACCAGTTCTTTAATGCTCACATAACCCAAAGCTTGCAAGTGGGGCAAGTTGTGCAACTGGAACAACTAACCCCTGAGAATGTCCGCCGGGCCGTGGAAGAAGTGCTGGCTAATCCAATCTACCGCCAGAATGCGGCCCGGTTGCAAACCGAAATGCACTCATTGCCCGACATGACACACGCGGTAGAGTTGGTCGAGCGGGTAGTGGCTTCGGGCCAGGCGGTGCTAAACCTGGCATTAACAACTAATCCTCCGCCCGGCCCTTCCTAATAACCCTTAAACGGAGCCTGAGGCGGTAAACTTCGCCGCCTGACCTTGAGTAACAGTGGTTTTAAGGAAGGGTAAGACCTAAAAAAAAGACACCCCATCTCGTAAATCGGATGGGGTGTCTTTAGATTGGCTCTAAGCCGGGGTTGCTTCTAATATGGCGGCGGCGAGTTGGGCCGTATTAGTAAAGCAGGCTTCGTGACAGCCTTCCGCTTCGACCAGTTTGTGTTCGCCCAATCGCTGCCCAAAGCGGGGATACCAGGCGTATTCGCCGGGCGGCAAGGCAATATCGTCCCGGCAATTGATGTAACTGCGGGGAGTGTCGAGCGCGAAAAAGGCTTTCTGGTCTAACTTATCGGTAAAACAACCAAAAGGTTCTGGCGTCATCAACTCGTAAGCCAGCCTCGCTTCTCCTTCGCTGCCCGTTTGCATAAAGGCAGCCCGCCAGACTTCCCAGGGAAGCATAACCGTATTGTCGGTAGTTTGTCCGGCCAGAAAAGTAAATAATTCGCGGAACTGCTGCGGCACAACATCCACCAGCGACTCGCCGTCACCAACCACAAAAGCGTTCCAGAAGATGAGACCGCTCAGCCGATTGGCAATTAGCGGGGCGGCCCCACATAACACATTGCCGCCCCAGCTATGACCGACCAGAGTAATGTCGCGTAAATTTCGTTCCTCGATGTAACGCACCAGCGAATTAACGCACTCCGCCTGTCCGACGCCAACCCGGTCTACGTCCGGGCCGTGTCCGGCCATTGTTGGAGTGTGTACGGTGTGTCCCTGTGCGCTTAAAAGCCGGGCGACTGGTGTCCAGGCCCAGCCTCCATGCCAGGCTCCGTGAACCAGCACATAATTAGCCATAAAGTGTTCCCTTTCTCGCCGAATATATTGATTTTAACTTGAGACTAATGAACGGAAATGATGGTATGTATCTATTATAATAAAGTCGGTTGAGGGTGACAAACCAAATCGGCCTCGTAGCTTTAGCCAGGTAAACACGAAAAAAGCTTATAACTTTCTGGTTGCCAAACAGCATGGCCTTCAAGAACGCTTACAACCCTGGCTAAAAGATCAGCAAATCCGCCGCCAGCCGAGCCGTTGCCAGGGCATTCTGAACTGTACCGCCGGGGGCCAGGGCCGTGACGTGGCCCATCTTTCGGCCCGGTCGAGATTCGGCTTTAGTATAAAGATGCAGGCTGGCTCCTGGCACTGCCAGAGCCTCGGCCAGACCGTCCGGCCCGCCTTCTCGCCGCTTCTGGCCGAGTAAGTTGACCATTGCTGCTGGCGCAATCAGGTTGGTTGCACCAAGCGGCAGATCGAGGATCGCCCGCAGGAGATTATCAAACTGGCTGCTGGGACAGGCTTCTATCGTGTAATGCCCGCTATTATGCGGGCGGGGAGCCAACTCGTTTATTAGCACCCCATCCTGGCCGGTCAGAAACATTTCCACCCCGAATACACCCACTCCGGCGACAGCCTCGATAGCGGCCCTGGCGATCCGGGTCGCTTCCTCGGCGACGGCAGGGGGCAGGTCGGCAGGAGCCGAGACGGTGTGACAAATGTGGTCGCGCTGAACCGTCTCGACCACCGGGTAAGTTGCGGTTTGGCCGTCACTGCGCCGGACTACCATTACGGCCAGTTCGCGCTCGAACGGCACCCAGGCCTCGACCATTAATTCGCTCCCGGCTATGAGGGCTTGCCAGCCAGCCTCGATGTCTGCCGGGCTGTTTAGCTTCCAATTACCCTTACCGTCGTAGCCGTTGCGCCGGGCTTTGAGGAGAAGCGGCCAGCCATGCCGGGCGGCAAATTCTTCGATCTGAGCCTGGTTCTCGACGGGGGCAAAAGCCGGGACGGGTAGCCCATAGGTTGCCAGCGTTTGCTTTTGATAAGCTTTATCCTGGATCAGCCGCAAGGTCAGGGCCGAAGGGTAGACCGGCACACCGCTGCCTTCCAACTGTTGCAATACTTCCCAATCCACAAACTCGTTTTCAAGGGTAATGACCTGGCAGGTACGAGCCAGCGTGTCGAGGGCTTCGGGGTCGCTCCAGTGGCCGATAATCTCGAAGGTAGCGATTTTTCCGGCGGGGCTATCCTCGAAATTCTCCAGGATTGCCACCTGCAAGCCCAGACGTTGGGCGGCTTCTACGGTCATGCGGGCCAGTTGCCCGCCTCCCAAAATCCCGATGGTTATATTTGCCAAATCTCGCTTCCCAACTCCCATTGTTTTCCTCTGCATCAAATCTGGTATTCTCAAATTCTGCCGCCACTCTGCGGGCTGCTTCTTCCCGTCTTTATTTTACCTCATTATTAATAGAGGTGTGGCGGTCGCTGTCCTTATCTTATCTATTTTACTTCATGAAGGGAGTAGACCGCGCCCAGGTTCTATCAAGTTCTAGCGAAAGGCTGGTAGTGATGTATCCCTGTTCAGATTGGGAGTTTTGCATAACCCCCCCGAAACGGTGCATTATACGATTTAGTGTAACCAATCTCAGAATCGAGGTAGCAGCACACCCTATTTCGCTCCAGTCGGGTGGCTCATACGTTTCAGAAAGTGTCTTTTTGAGACACATACCGAAGATTATAGCCCGATGGGGCAGTAGTGGATAAGCGCATGGTTTGCGACGAATCCCCCTCTGTGGCACAATGACCGCAGGAACTTCGCTTATTCACATGTTAGGACACCAACAAGGTCTTTTAACCAAAGTAAGGAGGACCAGCAGATGGCGACCAATCCAACTGAACGGCAATTCCCGAAGCCAAAGAGAGCGGTCATAGAGTGGCTGCTTGCTTCTGACCCTTCGCTCCGTTGGCAGGTGATGCGGGACCTGACCGATGCCCCCGCCGAGGAGGTCGCCGCCGAGCGTGCGCGGGTCGCCACCGAGGGCGCGGGCGCACAACTCCTCGCCGGTCAGGGGGCCGATGGACGGTGGGGGGGCGTGGCGTGGAATCATGGCTGGAACTCCACGATGCACGTCCTGATGCTGCTACGGGACCTGGGTCTCGATCCCGCAAGCGACCAGGCCCGTCGTGCGGTGGGTCTCGTCCGTGACGGCGTGACCTGGAAGGGTTGTGGTCCTCAGGAGTGTGATGCCAATCCCTTCTTCGTCGGTGAGGTGGAGCCTTGTATTAATGGACAGGTGGGTGCGGTCGGCGCGTACTTCGGCCAGGATGTGGAGGGCATCGTCGCTCGATTGCTGGCCGAGCAGTTGCCCGATGGCGGCTGGAACTGCGAGGCCGAGAACGGCTCGATGCGGTCGTCGTTCAACACCACGATCTGCGTGCTTGAGGCCCTGCTTGAGTACGAACTGCGCGTCGGGAGCAGCCCGGAGGTGAGCGAGGCTCGTCTTCGCGGGCAGGAGTACCTCCTTCAACGCCGACTCTTCCGCCGCCTCTCGACCGGTGAGGTCGTCAACGCCGCCTGGACCCGTTTCGCCTTTCCGACGTGGTGGCACTACGATGTGTTGCGCGGGCTTGAGTATCTGCGCCGAGCCGGAGTCGCTCCCGACGAGCGCGTGGCCGAGGCGATTGAGCTGATCGCGTCCAAGCGTGCCGATGACGGACGGTGGCCGCTTGAAACTCGGCACCCCGGCGTGATGCCGGTCGAGACGGATGAGGGTGAGGGCAGACCGAGCCGGTGGAACACGCTGCGCGCCTTAAGAGTGTTGGAGTGGTATTCAGCACGAGACTAACGCGGATGCCCCTGGAAGGGGTAGGCAACGAACCGAACTGGCCGTTCAGTGATACTACCCATATCATTTATATCTCATAATGGCATTCATCACAACCACTAAGATATTTTGAGACAAAATATTACTCGGTCTATGGCAGTAGTAAACCAAACTGGGGGTTATGCAGAACCTCCCAGCTTCAGGCCGGTAACTTGAAGGCAGTAAAGCCGCCGTCAATCACCAGGGCCGAGCCAGTCGCAAAGCTGGCTTGAGGTGAAGCCAGGTAAAGAATAGCCTGGGCTATTTCTTCGGCTGTCCCTAGCCGTCCGATGGGTTGCCGGGCCACCATTTTGCGTCGGGCTTCATCCGGGTCGGGGTAGCTCTGCACCATCCGGCCCACCCAGGGCGTATCAATTGTGCCGGGGCAGACGCAGTTAACCCGGATATTGTCTTTAACGTGGTCGGCAGCCATCGCCTTCGTGAGGGATAACACCGCTCCTTTGGAGGCTCCGTAAGCCGCCCGGTCTACAACCGCCACCATTGCCGCAATACTGGATAGATTGACGATACAGCCTCCGCCCGCTTCGATCATCTTGGGAATAGCATAGCGCGAACACTGGAACATCCCCTTAACGTTTACGGCGAAAATCCGATCCCAATCCTCTTCGCTGGTCGTCAGGACTGTTCCTGGCACACCCACTCCGGCGTTATTTACCAGAATATCGAGCTTGCCAAAAGTGCTGACGGCAAAATCGGCCAGAGCTTGAGCCTCGCTCGCATTTACTACGTTGACCTTGAAGGCGGTGGCCCTTTTAGCCGCTTCCGTCGCTACTTCCTGGATCAAAGTAACCGTTTCCTGCGCCCCTTCCAGATTGTAATCGGCTACTACCACTAAGGCTCCTTCCTGGGCGAAGGCCAGCGCGGTAGCGCGTCCGATGCCGCTACCGCCCCCGGTAATAACCGCGATCTGGTTTTCCAGTTTCCCCATGATCGAGCAATCCTTTCTGTGATTTTCTTTACCTTTAGAGCCGGTAGAACCGACGAGCATTTCCGGCCCATAGCTTGCCGCGAGCCTCGGCACTTAACCCTGCCGTTAAATTGTCCAGAGTTTGAACCCACCGGGTGTAATCAGAGGCCAGCAATGCTACGGGCCAGTCGCTGCCAAATAGCACGCGCTCTTCGCCAAACGCCGCCAGCACATGGTTAACATAGGGAACCAGATCGGCTTCTGTCCAGTTTTGATGATCCGCCTCTGTAACCAGCCCGCTAATTTTACAAACCACATTGGGCCGGGTCGCCAGTTCAGAAATATGCTCCTGCCAGGGGTCGCTTAGCCCGTGGCGAATATCGGGTTTGGCAATGTGGTCGAGTATAAAATTAGTTTCGGGACACCTTTTTACCAGTTCGATCACGGCGGGTAGCTGGTAATGCCGGATGCACAGGTCAAACGAAAGCCCAAATTCAGGCAGTAACCGCACTCCTTCCACAAAACCCGGCTGCAAACAAAAAGCTGGGTCAGCTTCGTCCTGTAACAGGCGTCGCACTCCTTTAATCTGAGGGCCAAGCGCGGTCAGGGCTTGCAAATAATACCGCAACCGCTCTCCATCTTCCAGTGGGGCCGCCGCTACAATTCCTTTGAGGTTTACTTCTTGTTGCGCCAGGTTTGCTACCCACTGCGCTTCCAGGAAAGCGTAAGCCGGTTCAACCCCTACCTCAACGTATACAAAAGCTTCCAGCGAGTTTTGACTGCTGTGCTGGCGGAATTGGGAATAGTCGTAGGGCTGGTTTAAAAGTTCGTTCCCGTCCAACCAGGCCATCCTGAAGCGGTCAGGGTTCCACAGGTGGACGTGCGTATCAATGATCGGGAAATCAATCATCAAATTAAATTCCTCTTGCAATTAAGAGTCTGGTCTGACTTTTAGGGGAATTCTGGGGCCGGAAGCCTGGCCCGCCGAGATTGACACACACGCCTCGCCAGGCTGCCCCGCAAAATAGTTTTAGGGCAAAGGAATACCTTCCGGCAGCAACCCCTGTGCGATCAAATCTTGCCATAACTCTGCCGGAATCTCTACCCTGAACATCGCCAGATTTTCTTCCAGCTCGGCCACCGAACGTGCGCCCGAAAGTACCGAAACTACCGCCGGATGGCCCAGCGGAAATTGAATAGCCGCCGCTTTTAGCGGTACGTTATATTTGCGGCAAACGGTATCGAGCGTGCGAGCTTTCTCGATCAGTTCGGGGAGGGCAGGAAGGTAGTTAAAGGTGGGTTGAGGAGCGTAAGGGTCTGCCAGCAAGCCGCTATTAAAC
>JBBRBE010000196.1:0-11189 GCA_038206175.1 Chloroflexia bacterium | reverse complement strand
CTCCGGGCGGCGGGTGGGGTCGTGCGGTGTCCCCCGCAATCGTGGCGTGTTCCAGCCCCAGACCGAGTTCGTCCGCCGTCGCGCCGTCCGCCTCGCGCCCGATCATCAGGCGAGCCAGCTTTTCTTTCTCGCCCGGTTTCCCGGTCAGGTTTACCGTCGCCACGTGCCGCCCTTTGCGTAGCACGGTGGCCCGGTGAGCCAGGCTTACCACTTCTTCGAGCTTGTGGCTGATAAAGATGATCGCGTAGCCTTCCTGGGCCAACCGCCTCAGCACGACAAAAAGTCCCTGGCTCTCCTGGGGCGTCAGGTTGGCGGTCGGTTCGTCCAGGGCTAGAATTTTCGCGCCCAGGTACAGAGCCTTGACGATTTCGATTCGCTGCTGTTCGCCAACCGATAAGGAATTGATGCGTACCCGTGGGTCGAGTTGCAAACCCATTTCCCCGCCCAACCGGGTCAGTTCGCGCTCGATCCGGCCTAGCCCCAGCCCAAAGCGCGGACGACGCATACCCAGAGCCACGTTTTCAGCTACGGTCTGGTTTGGCACGAGCTTGAAATGTTGAAAGACTACCCCGATGCCACGGGCAATAGCGTCACGCGGCCCTTTGAGTTCGACGCGCTGGCCTCCTAGCTCGATCTGGCCCTCGTCCGGCTTGTACAGTCCGGTCAGGATATTCATCAGGGTGCTTTTGCCCGCGCCATTCTCTCCCAGCAGAGCGTGAATCTCGCCCGGCAAGACCTCGAAGGTTACGCCCTGGTTTGCTACCACGCCGGGAAAGCGTTTCGTAATATTTACAAGTTTGACTGCTGGTATTATGTTTGCCATTTTCTTTTCTTAAGAAAGCCTTTAGCAGATTATTGTCACCTCCGCCAGAGCTAGAAATAACACAGATGCAAACCATTGGTTTGCATCTGTGTTATTTCTATTGGGTAAAACTATTTTACTTGCTAGGGATTACGCCGTCTACCCCTTCCACGAAGTAGTCGAGAGCCAGGATGTCTTTGTCGCTCATCTTCTGGCCGTCCGGCAATTTGACCGCTCCGCTCTGGTCTTTGATCGGCCCGGTGTAAGGAGCCAGGCTGCCATCAATGATCGCTTTGCGTTTGGTCTCGACCAGCGTTTTAACATCGGCTGGCACTACAGCGTTAAGCGGCGAAAGTTCGACTACGCCTTCTTTATAACCGCCCAGGTACTCGCCGGTTTTCCAGGTTCCGTTCATGGCGGCTTTCACGCGCTCGATGTAGTATTTGCCCCAATCCCAGTAAGGCGAAGCGAGATGAGCTTTGGGCGCGTAGCTCTCCATAATCGAGTCGTTGCCAAAGGCGTACTTTCCGGCTTCCTGGGCCGCTTGCAGTACTGCCGGGCTGTCCTGGTGCATTCCCAGCACGTCCGCCCCGGCTTGCAACAGGCTCTGGGCGGCGGTTTTCTCGACGGTCGGATCGAACCAGGTGTTTGTCCAGACTACTTTAACCTTGACCGCCGGGTTGACCGAACGCGCTCCCAGCGTAAAGGCGTCAATTCCGCCGATTACTTCCGGGATCGGAAAGGCCGCCACATAGCCAAGCTGATTGTTCTTGGTCATCTTACCTGCCACCACTCCGGCCAGGTAGCGCGGCTCATACTGCCGCACCTGATAGGTGGCAACGTTCTCGGCAGTCTTGTAGCCGGTAGCGTGTTCAAACAAGACCTTCGGGAATTTCTTGGCGACGTTAATCGTGGGGTCCATATAGCCAAAGCTGGTAGTAAAAACCATGTCGTTTTTCTGGGCCAGTTCGGTAATCACGCGCTCGGCGTCCGAAGGAGTTTCCGGCACACTCTCGATAAAGGTGGCCTGTACGTCCGGCAGGGCTTTCTCCAGAGCTTTGCGGCCCTGCTCGTGGGCGTAAGTCCAACCGCCGTCACCAATCGGCCCGACGTACACGAAGGCTACCCGAAACTTCTTGCCGGTCGCGGCAGTCGCTCCACCTGCCGCCGTCGCGCCAGTCGCCGCCGTCGTAACGGCAGTGGTCGGAGTCGAATCGCCGCACGCGGCCAGCACCAGACTCGTCAAAAGCACCAGCAACAGTCCCAGGCTCAACCTGAGACGGGCGCGGCCCCATTTTTGCATCATCTTCAACGTAAAACTCCTCCTAATCCTAAACTTAATCCTCAAAAAACTGCAACACCCTGACAACATCCTGAAATAGGCTTGAACTTATTTTTTTTCCATTTCCAACCGGGCTTGCTCCTCAAGCCAGGCCGCCGCCGCCTGAAAAAGAGCCAGAGGTGCGCGTACCCGGCCCGCTCCGACCTGACCGACTCCGGCTTCTCGGTGAGCGATGCCGGTCGTCACGAAGGGGCAAACTCCGCTCTGAGCGACTTTCAGTACATCAATGCCGGTGGGAGTGCCACGACCGTCCAGCACCGACAGAAAGAAATGAGGGCTTTCGGCGGCGGTAATTCCGTACATTTCAAGGTTGGCCTCCATAAGCTCGTGGGCCGTCCCGCCGATAAAGCCGGTTACTGCCGGTGCGCCGCCTGCCGCGAAGCCGCCCAGCCCACTGGCCTCGGTAATCGCGCTGTCGCCAATGTCGCGGTTGGCGTCGTCGGCACCAAAGCCGGAGAAATAATGACCGTCTACTACCGGCGATGGAGCAGCAAACCAACGACCCTGCAAGTGCAGCCCAAATTCGACCCCGTTGCGCGAAAGGGCGGTGACGACCGACGCGCCCGGCACGCTTTCGGCGGGCAACCAGGCCGCTTTACAGGCCGCCATCGTCAGGTTTAGAAAGAAGTAATCGCGGCCTACCAGGAAATTATAAATTTCGGCCACTGCGGACGCGCTCAAATCCGCCGCCAGAAAGCCGGGCAGGAGAGCTTGCAAGAGCAGGGTAAGGGCGGCCCGGTTGCGGCTATGGCACTCGTCGCCCATCGTCAGGGCTTCGCGCACAAGCGGAAATATCGGCAGACCACCGCCCGCGGCCTCGCCCACCCGCAGGACGGCCTCGCGCAGACGGGGAGCCAGGGTTTCGCGCATCCAGTGCAACCGGGTGATCACTTCCGGCCCGTTGGCTCCGTAGCGCAGGGTGCGCCCCGGCCCTTCGTTCAGGTTGCAATAAGCCCGGACGCCGTAAGCGGCATTTTCCAGCACCCAGACCGGCATCGAGGGAGAAGTTACCCCGGCCATTGGCCCGACTGCGCCGTGGTCGTGGTTGGGAGCCAGGCGCACCTCGCCGCGCTCGACCAATCTTTCGGCCTCGCTCAGTCCGGCGGCGCGTCCTTCGTAGACCAGCGCACCCAGAATCGCCCCGCGCATCGGCCCGCACATTCGCGCCCACTCGATAGGTGGCCCGGCGTGCAAAATTGTCTCCAGCGTCATGCCGGGGATGACCGCCAGGGCCGGTTGAATGTCAATCACCGCCGGGTTTGCCGCCTGAAAAATTCCTATCACTCGCTGGTTGGCCTGGCTGCGGGGTTGCTCTTGAGAAGATAGAATTTTTTCTAAGCTCATCCTGGCTTCCTTAAAAAAAAAAAGTAAAATAGAAATAGTGGAACTTTCGCTGCAAGCCCGGCCACCTGTAGAGACAACCTGGCTCGTTCCCGGCTTTAGAAACCCGTGTCGTTATTACGGGCCTGGTCTTAATAGAGCAAGGGAGGAAATTTGAGCAGCTTTGGTCAAAATCTTGGATGTTTAGCCCATTTAAATCCCGATTAGAGCAAACGAAACCAGGCTATTTTTTCGCTTTTGAGAATGTTATGAAAATTATATTAGAAAAGCTCTGGCTTCTCTATGGACAACCCGCTATAATTAGCCCGTCAACCTTTGGGCAGATTGCCCAAAATAGACCTTTTTGGCCCTTAACCTTTGTAGGAAAAGTCAACAGACCTCTTGCGGTTTGGTGCGCCTTGCCTATTGCGTGGGTTGGCGAGTTGGTTATAATGATTATCCTTGCCGCTTTTCCATTTTATGCTAAACCCTGAGATTGATTAACCAGAAAGTACCTACTTACTATGACTCTCCTTTACGGAGCAACCATCGTTACAATGCGGCCCGACCGGGCAATCATCCGCGACGGGGCGATCCTGACCGAGCAAGAGCGGATCGTCTGGGTAGGCAAGTGGGAGGATTTGCAGAAAGACGAAGCCGCCCGTCCCCTGCTGGCAAACACAAGCGAACGACACGACCTGGGCGGTAAGCTGGTCATACCCGGTCTGGTGGATACGCATGTACATCTGGCCCAGGCTTTGATCCGGGGTTGTGCCGACGACATGAGCCTGATCCCCTGGCTCTTAGAGCGGGTCTGGCCGCTCCAGGGCAACTTTGGGGAGGCTGACGGGCGGGCGAGTGCAGCCCTGTGCATCGCCGAAATGCTCAAAAGCGGCACGACTGCTTTTATAGAAAGCCTCCTGGCTGGTCGCTACGGGTTCGAGGGGATTGCCGAGGTAGTTCAACAAAGCGGTATCCGGGCCAGCCTGGGCAAAGTGGTGATGGATATTGGTACTTACGCCGAAAGCAACGGCAGTATGCACCCTGGTCTGGTCGAAGACCGCGAAACAACCGTCCGGGACACCCTGGCTCTGTGGGAAAAATACGAGGGTGCATATGATGGGCGGTTGCAGGTCTGGTTTGGCGCACGCACACCGGGTGGCTGTACGCCCTCGCTCTACCGCGAGATTGCCGCGCTTGCCAGAGAACGTGGAATGGGCCTGACTGTCCACCTGGCCGAAGTCAAAAGCGACCTGGAATACATTCGGCGCGAGTACAATTCTAGCCCGGTGGAATTTGCCGGACAGATGGGCTTGCTCGATCTGGGGCCGCGCTGCGTTTTCGCCCACGGAGTCTGGCTGACCGACCGGGACATCGAACTATTGGCCCAGACCGGCGCGACGGTTTCGCACAATCCGAGCAGCAATACCAAGCTTGCCAGTGGTTTTTGTCGCGTGCCGGAACTGCTGGCTGCTGGTTGCAACGTGGCGATGGGTTGCGATGGCGGGCCGTCCAACAACGGCTACGACCTGATCCGCGAAATGAAACTGGCGGCAGTCATCCATAAAGCCCACACGCTCGATCCAACCGTAGTAGATGCAGAATCAGCCCTGGAAATGGCGACCCTTAACGGGGCGCGGGCGATGGGACGGCTGGACGAAATCGGGTCGCTGGAAGTCGGCAAACAGGCCGACCTCGTAATAATTGACCCTTCGGCCCTGCACTGGCAGCCTTTCGAGACCCAGAACCCGGTTTCGGCTCTGGTTTACACCGGACAGGGCAGCGATGTCGAGAGTGTGATGATCGGCGGGCAGTGGGTGGTCTGGAAACGAGAACTGCTGACCCTGGACGAGGAACGTCTCAAAGCTCAGGCCACCTTGCGAGCCAAAGAAGTTTATAGCCGGGCCGGAATTGAGATCAAAAGTCGCTGGCCGATGATCTAACCAACAAGAAATCGTTCGCAAGATAATTTTGGCGGCTCTTTTCGCCAGACCCAGAATGAAAGAATGAAGGATCACATGAGCAATCCTCAACCGCCCGCGTTCGAGTTGTTTGTAAATGGGACGCTGATGCGTGGGCTTAAATTGCACCCAAATATGGGAAGTTCGGTCTTTTTGGGCGAGTTTCGGACGGCTCCCCGCTACCGGGTTCACAGTATCAACGATGTGCATCCGGGAATGTACCGGGTCGGGCCGGACGAGGAGGGTGCGAGTATTGTCGGAGAGCTTTACCGGGTCGAAGACGCGACCTGGCAGGCGATAGAAGCGGGCGAACCGCCCAACCTCTACCGGGGCGAGGTGGAACTGGAAGATGGCCGCAAGGTTTACGGCATCCTCTACCCCCGCGAACTAGCCGAAGGAAATTATACTGAAATTACGTCTTTTGGCAGTTGGCGCGAATACATGGCCGCCAAAGACCAGCAATAATTAAGATAACAGGTGGCAAGGAGAAGAACCGACGCATGGAGATAGACGCCCTACCTTACCCTTTTGAGTTCGAGCCGGAAAGTTCGGCTTTGCTCGTGATAGATATGCAGCGCGATTTCCTGGAACCGGGCGGCTTTGGCGAAATGTTGGGCAACGATGTATCACAGCTTCGTCCGGCTATCGAACCAACCCGGCGGGTGCTGGAAGCTTTTCGGGCCAGAGATTTGATGGTTATCCATACCCGCGAAGGACATCGGCCCGACCTGTCAGATTGTCCGCCTTCCAAGCGGGCGCGAGGTCGGCTGTCCTGCGGCATTGGCGATCCCGGCCCGATGGGTAAGGTGCTGGTGCGCGGCGAGTGGGGCCACGACATTATTGACGAGCTAAAGCCGCTACCGGGTGAGCCAGTAATTGATAAGCCGGGTAAGGGCAGCTTTTACGCTACCGACCTGCACCTGCTTTTGCAAAACCAGCGTATTAAGATGCTCTTTGTAACGGGCGTAACGACCGAAGTATGCGTGCATACGACCGTGCGCGAAGCCAACGACCGGGGTTACGATTGTCTGGTGCTATCGGATTGCGTCGGCTCCTACTTTCCCGAATTTCAAGCGGTCGGCCTGAAAATGATCGCGGCGCAGGGCGGCATCTTCGGCTGGCTGGCCGAGTCGAGCCAGGTGCTAGAAACCTTAGAGGCGGCTCAACCCACCAAAGCCGCGCTTACGAGTCTGGCTTAATAAAGATTAAACCTGTAAATTGGAGAGAATAAAATAATGGAAACACTGGTCCATCAGGAAGAAAGAAAGCAAGGCTTGCCGCTCCTCGATAGCGCGACAATTGCAGCCTTGCCCGAAGTTCGCTTACCGCTGGTGGATGCTACACCCGAAAATCTGGCTCCTTTCGGGCTGTACCTGGGCAGCGAAGTACCCGAAAGTGGCCTGAGCATCCCCTTTTACAAAGGAAGCGTGCAGGAAGGCCATAATTTTAGCTTCCAGTACCGGGGGCAGGCCGTAATGCGCTCGGCGAAAATTGGGCGGCGCAACCCGCAACTGGACTGGCTGGAACGCCACCTGCACATGACGCAGCTTTTTGTGCCTCTCGGAACCAGGGGATATGTAATGGTGCTGGCTCCGCCCAACCAGGACGAAGGCCATGACGTGCCAGACCTCTCGCGGGCCGTGGCCTTTCGCTTTCCGGCAGGAGCGGGCCTGATGCTCCACAAAGGAACCTGGCACGATTTTCCTTTTGCTACGGAAGGCGAAGTAACCGTACTGACGGCTAACTCGTCCGAAGTAGTCGAAGCCCTCAAGAACTGCCCCTCGCCCCAGGAGCTTTTCGACGGCGACGTTTACAAAATCAACGTTCCGGCCCGCCTGGGCGTTCGGCTGATCGTCGAGCTACCAGGTCAGGACTAAAGCTTTATGAGCGAAGGCCGTGGCTCCCTTCCGCCGCCCTATTCGGCTCTACCGGAGCGTCCGGCCTGGAAATGGCCGGGCGAACGCGGTCTGGCGACCTGGGTGGTGGTGAACATCGAGCATTTCGAGTTTGGCAAGCTCGGCCCGGCCATCCAACCTCACCTGACTAGCCAGCCTGAAATTGCTAACTACGCCTGGCGCGATTACGGCAACCGGGTCGGTATCTGGCGTCTGTTCGATTTGTTCGACCGCTACCCGGCAGTACGAGTTACCGCCGCCCTCAACGCCGACATTTGCCGCCTTTACCCGGCCATTGTGGAAGGAGTGCTGGCCCGTGGCTGGGAGATCATGGCCCACGGCCTGAACAACTCGCGGGGCCAGGCTGGTCTGGAAGTTTCGGCAGAGGGAGCTTTGATCGCCGAAACGCTTGACGTTATCAAGGAGTTTAGCGGGCAGCGTCCGGTCGGCTGGCTTACACCGGGCTTCTCGGTCACGTCCCACACCCCCGAACTGCTCCACCGGGCCGGAATTACCTATCTGGCCGATTGGGTAAACGACGACCAGCCTTACTTCTGGCCGGTCGAAAGCGGTCAACTGACGATGCTGCCCTACAGCCTGGAAACCAACGACATTTCGCTCTTCCTCAGTCAGCGCGTCACCGGGCCAGAGTTCAGTCAGGCTGTACGTGATCAGTTCGCCCAGCTAGAAACGGATAGTGCCACGGCCAGTCGGGTTTTCGCGCTCGGTCTGCACCCTTTCCTGGTCGGCCAACCGTTGCGTTTGCGCTACCTGGAAGAAGTTCTCCAGATCATTTCAAACAGCCCGGCGACCTGGCGGGCCACCGGAGCCAACATCGCCGCTTACTACGCCAACCTTTTCAGCCCCGACCCGCTTTAGAGAATTTTATTTTATATTAAAAAAAGGCTAGATGAGAAAAGCGACTTTTTCTCATCTAGCCCTTCTTTTCACTGGAGGCTGAGTATATTTAGCTTGGGGACAACTCCTGACTGAGCAATTCACGCCGATACATGCCAGCGTAAAGGCCATTGCGAGTCAGTAGAGTGGAGTGGTCGCCGCGTTCGATGATATGGCCGTCGTCCAGCACCAGAATCTGATTGCAATCCTTGACCGTACTGATACGCTGACTGATGATCAAAGTCGTGCGGCCTTGCATCACTTCGCGCAAACCACCCAGGATTTCGGCCTGGGTCTGGGTGTCAATGCTGGAAAGAGCATCGTCCAGAATCAGCACTTTCGGGTCGCGTAGGACGGCGCGGGCAATCGCGGTGCGTTGTTTCTGCCCGCCGCTCAGGGTTACGCCGCGTTCGCCGATCATGGCAGCCAGACCACCGGGTATTTGTTCGAGGTCTTTGGAAAGCCGGGACACCGTGACAGCCGCCATAACATCGTCCTTGGTATAAGCGTCTTCGGGGACGCCGAAAGCAATATTTTCGACCAGGGGAAGCGAGAAAAGGAAAGTATCTTGCGGCACGTAGCCCAACTGCTGACGCAAGAAAGCCAGGTCGTAGTCGCGCACATCCGCGCCATCGAGCAGCACGCGACCTTCGTTCGGGTCGCGCACGCGGGAGAGCATGTTAACGAGGGTGGTTTTGCCCGCCCCGGTCAGCCCGACAATTGCGCAGGAAGTCCCGGCACGGACGTGGAAACTGACGCCGCGCAAAATCCACTCTTCGCCGTATTTCAGGCCGACATCGGCGTATTCGACCTCGCCCTGCACTTCTTCCGGCCCGGTATCGGTCTCTGGCCCGGCAATCGAAGACGTCGTGTTTAGGACTTCGCTAATCCGCTTCATCGAAGCCATGCCCTGCTGAAACAAGTTGACTACCCAACCGAGAGCGATCATGGGCCAGGCAAGCAGAGCGACGTAGCTCATAAACTGCACCAGTTGGCCCAGCGTCAGTTGCTTTTCAATCACCAACCGCCCGCCCAGCCACAACACCAGAGCCGAAGCCAATCCCAGAATCAAGAACATCAAGGGCCAGGTCAGGCCGCTAAGCTGGTTATAGGCCAGATTGTGCTTGACATACTCGCGGTTTTGCTCGGAAAACTTTTTGATTTCAAGGTCTTCCTGGGCGTAAGCTTTGACTACCCGAATACCTGAGAAATTCTCCTGAGCGTGGGTCGAAAGGTCGCCATACTTGGCTTGCACTTTCTCGTAACGGCGTTGCATAGCCGTACCGGTCACGAAGAAAGTCACGCTTACCAGAGGTAGTACAACCAGCACCACCAGAGCCAGCCCGACGTTGAGGCTAAACATCAAAATCATCGCCAGCACGAAAGTAAAGAGGGTCTGGAAGAAGTTACCCACGCCCATTCCCAGAAAGTTTCGCACCTGGTTCAGGTCGTTAGTGGCCCGACTCATAAGGTCGCCCGTGTGAATAGCCTGGAAATAAGCTTGATCCTGAGTTTGTATATGCCGAAAAAGAGCCGCCCGCATATCCCGCTCGATCTTGCGCGAAGCCTGGGTACACAAAAAGCGGTAGCCAAAGCGCAGCAAACCCTCTAAGATTGCCAGCCCGACGATGCTCAAAGCCAACCAACCGAGCAAATCGTGATTGGCCGCCGGGTCGCGCAAGTTATCCACACTTGCCCCTAAAAGTAACGGTTGAGCCAGACTCAAGGCTCCCGCCAGCAGCACTAACCCAATTCCGCCCACCCAGAGCCATTTGTAGGCCAGGCTGTACTGCCACAACAAACTTTTACTCTTTTTTTTCATCTCGCCCCTGAAACTTATTCCTGTCCCTGTTTCTAATTTCTAACCATCTGAGAGCTTACCCGGTTGTATTTTATCACAAGCTAAGGCCAACCGAAAGTATTTTTGATTAACCTTTGGGTATGGAATTTTTGACCGCCTTATGCAATAATAGCTCAAAGCAAACCAGGCATTATTTAGCTTTATCTTTTGGTCGAACGAAGCCTGATCACACTAACCAGGAACTAAAACAAAACAGGGACACTCTTATGGAACTCGATTATAAGCTGGACGATAGCCACCCAGTGCCGATAATTAAGCTGGGAGGCCGCTTCGATGCGGAGGCGGCGGCTTTTGTCAAAGGTCAGATTTCTTATCTGGTAGACGAGCAGCAGCCTAACTTGATCATAGACCTGAGCGAAGTGACGTTTGTGGATAGCCTGGGCCTGACCGCCCTTGTTTCCGGCCTGAAATGTTGCCGTAAAAATCGGGGAACGCTCAAGCTGGTGGGATTGCAGCCAGTGGTGCGGGTGCTTTTTGAGATTACCCGCCTCGACCGCGCTTTTGATCTATACGAAGATACCGACAAAGCTTTCGCGGCGTTCCAGCGCGAGTCGGGCCAGGTTTGAGGTGAGGATGGGCCAGGAAAAAGATCGCTTTGTTACCACCGAAACGGTCTATGTCACACCCCCCGGTCGGCAAATAACCGTCACGATTCCGGCGCGGCTGGCGATTCTGCCAGTGCTAGGGGCGGCAGTGCGCGAATATTGTGCCGCCTTGCCCAATCTTTACGTTCAGTCCGACCAAACGAACCTGGCATTCGGAAACCTGACGCGGGCCTTACCCACTGCCTCTTCTGGGCTGGCAGTGCGAACCAGCTACAGCCATTTCGTCTACAGTGCCGAACTGATCCTCCAGGAAGCCGCCACCAATATCATTCTGCACGGCTATGGAAAGGACGAAAGCGGCGCGGCTTTGCAACTGGAACTTTGGGCCGGGACGATAGGCGCACGGCAGGCTCTGGTGATGGAATTAAGTGATACGGCTCCACCTTTCGATCCAACTCTGGCCGGGTGGCGCGACCCCGACCCACACGAACTGCGCGAGTCGGGCTACGGACTTTATTTGATCCGTAAGCTAACGGACGATTTCAGTTATTATTACGGGGCCGGGC
>JBBRBE010000195.1:0-11260 GCA_038206175.1 Chloroflexia bacterium | reverse complement strand
ACTTTTGCATCTGACCGACGATCAGCCGGTCGCGCACTCGGTCGGGCAGGAATTGCAGTCCGCGCCTGATCCAGGCGTCCCGCCCGACAATGTAACGGGTGCGGGGTCGGGGAGCGGTAAGGGCGTGTTCGACTGCCCTGGTTACGTGTTCGACTGGCTGCC
This sequence comes from Chloroflexia bacterium, assembly GCA_038206175.1. Classification (GTDB taxonomy): domain Bacteria; phylum Chloroflexota; class Chloroflexia; order Chloroheliales; family Chloroheliaceae; genus 54-19. Next base: position 11,098 of record JBBRBE010000195.1, on the reverse strand, counting down.
CTTGTCGGGCGGCATAGCGAGCAAAGCGACTGGTTCCGGCGATCATCAGGCCGTATAGAGACTGAACCTGGGGCGGCAAGCTCTGACTTAGTTCGGTGCTAGCAGCCAGCGATTTCTCCCAGATGGGGGTCAGAATCGAGCCTGGCTCGATCAGGCAAACTTCCAGGCCAAAAGGTAACAGTTCCATCCGCAGGGTATCGCTCAGAGCTTCGATGGCGTGCTTGGAAGCCGCGTATGGCCCTAGCAGGGGGATAGCACTGCGGCCTGCTATCGAGCCGATGTTGACGATACGGCCCCGGCCCGCCCGCAAGAGCGGCATAAAAGCCTGGGTGACGGCGATCTGGCCGATTACGTTTACTTCGAGTTGTTGGCGTAGTTGGGCTATCGGCAAAAATTCCAATGGTCCGCCTACTACCGACCCGGCGTTATTGATCAGGCCGTCCAATCCGACGTCGCCCAGAGCCTGGCTCACCGTCTGAACGGCCTGGGCTATCCCGGCCTGGTCGGTGACATCGAGCAAAAGGGGCGTCAACCGGGCCGATGCTTGCGACCGCAAAGCCGCCGCGCTTGCCTCGCTGCGTACCCCGGCAAAAACCCGCCAGCCCAGCCGCTCCAGATGCAACGCGCAGCCCTGCCCGATCCCGCTCGAAGCTCCTGTCACTACTACCGATTTTGGACGGACGCTCATTTTCTTCACTTCTTTTTGATTCAATGCTTACCGCTTCAGCTTCAAGCCGTCGCTATTTCTGGCCTTTTAGTCGCTATCCCACCCTGGCTATCAACTTTTATCCGCCGCCCCTGATTTTTTTGGCTTGAGCGAGTAGAAATTGCACTCGGCGGCTTCACAAACTTCATCCGGGTTGTTGCAAGCGGTGCAAAAGCGGCGGATTTTCTTGTAAAGCTCCTGATGCCGCGCAAATTCAGGCGAATTACGGTCGCCGGTGCGCATAATTTCCAGTAAATAGTGGTACTGGTCAATGGCTTTGCCCATCGTGGTCATCTCCTTGTTTTTGAATAAGTCGGCCTATTTTAGACTTGGCTACCGGGAAAAGCAAATAGAAGAACCTCGCCTGCATTGTAGTTTTCTATCTTAGGTACTTCTATTTAAGTTAAGGCGCGGCGCAAAAATTGCCAGGATTTAACAAATCTACTCACAAAAGAAGGGCAAGCCGACCCTTGCAGACCGACTTGTAACTATGGAGGGTTAAAGACGTATGAAAAAAATTCGTGGAGTTATTTTTGATGTGGACGGAACTCTGGTAGATAGCAACGACGCTCACGCCCAGGCCTGGGTCGAAGCCTTAGCCCTGAGTGGTTATCAGGTTGAATTTGAGCGGATACGCCAGTTGATCGGCAAAGGCGGCGATAAACTCTTGCCTGAAACTACTGGCCTGGAAAAAGATAGCCCGGAGGGACGCAAAATTAGCGAGCAGCGCGGGAAGATTTTTAAGGAGAAATATCTGGCCGGTTTGCAGCCAACACCCGGCGCGAAGCCGCTTCTGGAAAGAATGCGGGCCAGCGGTCTCAAAATGGTGATTGCCAGTTCCGCCCAGGAAGATGAACTGGACGACCTGCTGAACGTTGCGGCGGCCAAACCTTTTATGGCAGACCAGGCTTCTTCGGGTGATGCCAAAAATTCCAAGCCCGACCCCGATATTGTGCAGGTCGCTCTCGGCAAGATTGGCCTGGAAGCCGAAGAAAGCCTGATGGTGGGTGATACGCCTTACGACATCGAAGCCGCCAGCAAAGCCGGAGTACGCACGGTTGCTTTTCGCTCCGGCGGCTGGAGCGACCACGATTTAGAGGGCGCAATCGCCATTTTTGACGATCCTGCCGACTTCCTGGCCCACTTCGAGCAGGTTTTCACCCCTTAAATTTAGAAGAAACTAAACCTGGGAGGCGAATTGTCAGATACCAGGAAAGCTTTCTTTTGATTGAAAGCTTTCCTGGTACCCTCCAAGCCTGACGGGAACAGGCCAAACCCGGCTTAGTGGTCGAGGCTACCCTGGTAGAGTACGCCGTCTTTCATTGTCACGGTGCGGTCGCAGCGCGAAGCAATTTGAGGGTCGTGCGTAACGATGCAAACGGTCAGGCCGAGTTGCCGCCGCAAGTCGGTCAGCAGGTCGAGGATTTCCTGACTGCGTTGACTATCCAGGTTGCCGGTCGGCTCGTCGCCCAGCAGCAGGGCCGGTTGATTTGCCAGGGCGCGGGCAATCGCCACGCGTTGCTGTTCTCCGCCCGAAAGCTGAGTGGGCTTGTTGGTCAGACGGTGGCTCAGCCCGACCAATTCCAACAGTTCTTTAGCTCGGTCTTCGGCCTTAAACTGAGGCTTCTTGTCGAACTGGATCGGTAGCATCACGTTTTCCAGGGCCGAAAGAGTTGGAACCAGATTGAAGAACTGAAAGACGAAGCCAATCGTGCGGTTTCGCACCTGGGCCAGACTTTTCTCTTTCATCTTGCTGATGTCTTGCCCGGCAATCATAACTTGCCCACTGGTCGGCACGTCCAGCCCGCCGATAATCCCCAGCATAGTAGTTTTGCCGCTGCCACTGGCCCCTACAATAGCGACCATTTCGCCCCGGTTAACCTGAAAGTCCACGTCGTGCAAGATCGTCAGGCTTTGTTCCCGGTTGAGCTTGACCACTTTGCTAATTTTATGGCACTCGATAATAGTCTGCCCGGCAGCCCCGCTCTGATTGGGGGCATAGTTCGGTTGAGATTGCATCTCGCTTTTAATCCTTTCGTAATTGGCAGTTCGCCAGGCTAACAAGTTTTAGCCTGACGACTGGCTATAGCTATTCGTACCGTAACACTACCAGGGGCTTTTCCTGGGCCGCACCCCAGGCCGAGCCGATTGTGGCGAACAGGGCCAGTCCGACCGCCAACACCAACATTCCAATGGATAGTACCGGGGAGACCGATAGTACCGCCGGGTTATCGGGCGTGCCGATAAATCCTACCAGGGCCGAAGCAATCCCAATTGCCAGAAACAGACCGACCAGGCCGCCCAGGAAAGCAACGATGCCGCTCTCCCAGTTGATGATCGAAAGCACCCGGCCTCGGTCGGCCCCGATGCTCTTCATCACGCCCATTTCGGTACGCCGCTCCAACACTGCCAGGGCCACGTTATTGGCTATCAGCACCGCCCCGGCAATCAGGCAGAGGAAGGCCAGCAGCACCGGGAAAGCGGTAATATTGCCGATCAGGTCGTTGATAATATTCGAGATAAACGACAGATCGGTGACACCCGCGCCCTCGAAATTAGTCTGCAAATATTTTACTGCCGGGGTAATCTGAGCCTTGTCAATGGTCAGCAGAAGCGAGCTAGTATGGCCGGTTATGCTCGCCATGCGGTTGTTAGTCACCTGCACCGGCTCAAGGTTAACAATAGCACTCTTGTTGGTGACAATGCCGACCACGGTGACACTAAACTCTTTCTTATCGGAAAGGACTTGATAAACCAGCTTGTCGCCAATCTTAATGTCGTAATCTTTGTTGTAAGCTTCGCTAATCACCGCCTCGTCGTCGTTAGCGAAATAACGGCCACTGGTAGTCTTGGTAAAGGTAGTGATGTCTTTGGCGTCAATGCCGCCGATGCTGGAAATGTCGGCTCCGCCGCCGCCACCCCTCTGGTTGGCGTTAGAGTTAGCCTTATCTTTGTCTTTTTGGATTTTGCGGATCAGTAGTTCGTCCGCGCTGACCCCGCCGCCACTGACCAACCGGGCATTGGCAGTCGTAGTCAGGAGGTTCTTTTGCAAACCGGGTACTTGCTTGTCCTCGAAGGCTTTGAGAGCCAGTTGGGTCTGGGCGTTATCTTTGGGCCGAAGTTCGACATTGTAACCAAAACTGCGTTCGAGGGCATCCTGAATCGTTTCTTTCAGACTGCTGGAAAGGATAAAGACCAGAGCCACCGCGAAAATACCGACCATCATCACCAGCATGGTGGTGGCGTTTTTGCCCCGGCTACGGCCCAGGTTACGTCGAGCCATCTTGTAGTTCAGACCAAACGGTAGGGGCAGTTTTTCGACCGCCCAGATCGTACCAGCGTTGATCAGGATTAGAATGGCGCAGGAAACCAGCGCACCGAAAGCGATAATCACGCCCAGGCTGAATTGCCCACCCAAAACTACACCCGCCAGAAGGCCCATCACGACTGTCATCAGCAGGATGATCAAGAGGGTCGCCACGAAAGAGATTCTAGGCAAGGCATTGGTTTTCTGGCGCAAAACCTGGGCAGGTGGGATACGACTGGCAGAGTAGGCCGGTAATAGCCCGAACACAATCGCCGTGACGATCCCAACTACCAGGCCGATCAGGATCGGTTGCCCGTAAATCTGGAAACTAAGCTTCTGGGAGATAAAGCTTCCGGCCACTCCACCAATTGCCAGGGTTAAAAGCTCACCCAGCACGATACCGGCGATGCTGCCCATCACACCCAGAATAGCGGCTTCGACGATAAAGACCTGGACGGTCTGGCCGCTTTCCATACCCAGAGCTTTGATCGTGGCAATTTCGCTGCTGCGCCGCCCGACTACCACCAGCATTGTGTTGACTACCCCGACGCTACCGATCAAGAGCGACAGCAGACCGACATAGCTAAGGAGGTCGCTCAAGCCTTTAGTGCCTTGCTTGAGTTGCTCGTTGCGCTCGGTGCTGGTTTTAGCGTCGTAAGCGGGGGACAAAGCGTTGATGGCATCGCGGGCTTTGTTATCGGCGGCTGTGTTGCTGTCGGTCTGTACATAGATGTCACTCGAAAGCAGAGTGTCAGGCTTGTACACCTGTTTGGCGGTATCAGGTGAAATATAGTTGTAGCCGGTGAAATCTGCCTGACCCCGTTCAGGGACAGTGGCATTTTCGGATAGCACTCCGACCACTTCGAGCGGTTGGGCCGGAGTATCTCCGGCGGCTTTGGTGATTTTATCACCAACTTTAGCTCCTAAACCGTTCGCCATCTTGCTGTTCAGCACGATCTGGCCGGGTTTGGTCAGCACATCTTTGAGGGTTTTACCTTTGGGATTCTCGAAGATAATTTTGTCGCTGCCATAAAAAGGATACTTGGCCGGATCAACTACAAACGACAGATAAAAACTACCAAAACTGTTGCTGTTGCTGCCGTCCGGTTTAAGCACCTTCATACCCTGGCTGGTGACAGGGGCGGTATAGTCTTTGATCGTTTTATTGGCTTTGAGGTCGTCAAAGCGGGCCAGTTCTTCCGCTGTAAATAAATCTTGCCGGGTTGTAACACGCACGTCGGCGCGGGCATCGGCCCGCGCATCACCTGCTACGGTGTCCTGGATGGACTGGCCGGTGCTTTGCAGAGCGACAATCGAGGCTACGCCAACCGCGATACATAGAATAGCAAAAAAACTACGCTGCCCGCCACGCAGGATCGAGCGCCAGGCATACTTTATATAGAAAGCCAGGTTTCCCATCGCATCTCCTTTTGTTAATCAAATCTTAGTGCGTAAAAAGATGTAAGTCGAGTTGAGTTAGATCGAAAAGTAAATGTTTACCAGGCCAGTTCGACCCAGGTTCTACCAGCTTTGCATCTTTGCAAGTTGCTCCATTATATCCAAAGGATTAACATCTGTACAACCCTTTTTCAAGGCAGCTTGTGGGTTACTTCTCCACAAAATGCTGATTTGCCTCCTTTCCTGGCCCTTCCTTAGCCCGTTCCTTGATTATCCTTTCATCCAGCAGTCCCGTAATCCAATAACACTCTAACACTATATTTGCCTGGCTCGCCCGGCCCTAGTGCCAGAAGTCATTAGTTGGTCACGAATTCAGTCATGACCTCAACCCCGACTTGAAGCCTCTGGGCCTCCCTCTTACTGGCCCGGCGATTGGTTGAGACAGGTTAAGCTCTTAGACAGTCTTCTAGCCAGCTTTGTTTCAGAGCTTAAAAGGTTTTCAAATTGACATTTGGCCGGGGTCTGGCTAGACTCAACTTTAGTGTCGAAATAAAGTCGTGTTCAACCCAGGCTCTATTTCTGATTATCAGCTCACCGCAGCGGAGAGGGTATGCCTTTTGTACTTCCTTTGCTGAAGGAAAGCTACGGGGAAAACACCTAAATTGATCGAACAGAGAGCCAGGAGAAAGATGCTAGAGACGAGTTTGCCCGCCGGAACCGAACGCCGCCGCGAAGATATTGGCCTCATTACCGGCACTTCCGGCTATACCGATGATCTTGCGACGGAGGCAGGCCGCCCCACTCCCCTGCATATGGCAGTTGTGCGTAGCCCGTATGCTCACGCCGAGATAATCGGGATGCAACTGGACGCAGCGCAGGCCGTGCCGGGCGTAGTTGGAGCTTTCAGCAGTGCCGAACTGGTGGGCCAGATGCGGACTATGGACACTTTTCCCGTGCCGGGCCTTAAGAAACCCGCCCGCCGTCCTCTGGCGTTAGGACGCGCCCGCTACGTGGGCGACCCGGTAGCGGTCGTGCTGGCCGAAACCCGTTACAGTGCGGTAGACGCCCGCGACCTGATCGAAGTAGACTACGCACCGTTACAGGCGGTAGCCGACCCAGAAGCCGCGCTGGGGCCGGAGGCGGCGGTGGTTTACGAAGAGTTTGGCACGAATCTGGCCTTTTTGCACGAGTCCAGTGGCGGCGACCTGGCCGAGGCTTTCCGGGAAGCCGACCAGATCGTGCGATTGCGGCTGGTTAATCAACGCCTGGCTCCTAGTTCCATCGAAGGTCGGGCTTGCCTGTTCGACTACGACCCGGCCACCGGAATGCTTACAGGTTGGGTTTCCTCTCAGGCGATTTTTCGCGCCCGCGAAATGTTAAGCTCATTCCTGGGCCTCGACCGTTCGCGCATCCATCTCAAAGTGCCGGAGGTGGGCGGTGCTTTCGGGGTCAAGACTGGCTTTGTGGGCGAAGAAATTGTGGCGGCGGCCCTGGCGATCCGCCTGGAACGCCCGGTCAAGTGGATCGAAGGGCGCAGCGAGAATTTGCAGGCCCAGACCCAGGGGCGCGGCCAGATCAATTATGTCGAAGCGGCAGTCAAAAGCGACGGGCAGTTGCTGGGTTTACGAGTACGCTCGGTGGCCGACCTGGGCGCGTTCCTGGCCCCGGTGACGGCGATGGTTCCCACCGGCACTTCTCGCATGTTGGCCGGGCCGTATCGGATCAAGGCTTTTAGCAGCCAGGTGGCCGGAGCTTTGAACAATAAAGTCCCCACAGCAGCCTACCGAGGCGCAGGCCGACCGGAAGCCGCGTATATTCTGGAACGCACGATGGATCGGATTGCCCGCGAACTAGGGCTTGACCCTGCGGAGGTGCGCCGCCGTAATTTTATTCCTGCCGAGGCTTTCCCCTACGACGCTCCTACCGGGGTGCAATACGATAGCGGCAATTACGAATTGGCCCTCGACCGCGCCCTCGAACTGGCCGATTACACTGGCTTACGGGCCACCCAGCAGACCCGCCGGGCCGAAGGTTCTTCTAAAATGCTAGGAATCGGCTTATCTTCGTACATCGAAATTGCCGGGGGCGGTGGTACCCCTCTGCCCGGTATGCCCCAGGAAGCCGCCACGGTGCGCGTGCGCTCGGACGGTACGATATTGGTGCAAAGTGGGGTGGCTCATAACGGGCAGGGCCATTTCACCGCCTTCGCCGGGATCGCTGCCGGGGTTTTCGGCCTGTCCGCCGGGCAGGTAGAGGTGCAGATGGGCGATACGGCTTTGCCCGCTTACGGCATCGGCACTTTTGGTAGCCGCACGACGCCAATTGCCGCTTCGACTATTTTGCTGGCGGCCCAGGCCGTCCGCGCCAAAGTGCTGGGCCTGGCGGCGCGTTTACTGGAAGCGGCGGAGGCTGACCTGGTTCTGGAAGCGGGCCGGGTAAGTGTACGCGGAGTGCCGGGGTGTTCGATTGAACTGGGCGAGTTGGCCCGCCGGGTGGAAGCTCAGCCCGACCTGATCGACCGGGAACCGCCCAACCCGGTCAACGGTCGGTCTATCGAGGGTCTGGCCGCCTGGCGCGATTTTGTGCCAGGTGGAGCTACTTTTCCCTCTGGCACTCATCTAGCCGTGGTCGAAGTGGATACTGAAACGGGCGATATTGCGATTTTAAAGTACGTAGCGGTGGATGATTGCGGGAGAGTGCTTAATCACTACCTGGCCGACGCACAGGTACACGGTGGCCTGGCGCAAGGCATTGGGCAAGCTCTTTATGAAGAGGTAGTTTACGACGGGACGGGCCAGCTTATTAGTGGTACGCTGATGGACTACACTCTGCCGACTGCCGAACAGGTGCCGGTTTTCCTGACCGATAGCCTGGAAACGCCTTCACCGCACAACCCGCTAGGGGCAAAGGGTGTGGGCGAGGCGGGTTGCACCGGCGGGCCACCGGCTATTGTTAATGCCGTCCTCGATGCGCTGGCCCCACTTGGCATCCAGGCGATAGATATGCCACTACGCCCGGAGAAAATCTGGCAAATCGTGCAGGCGGCGCGAGCCGGTCGGCTTGATCAAACGATTCCCGCTCCCCCGCCGGTTTTCCCGCAGAGCGAAGCGGAGCAGCCCGCGCCGCCTGCAACTTTCGTTTTTGAGTAGCCTGTAAACCTGTTTCAGGTAAGCTCGGCCAAAGAGCGGCGGGCAAGCACACAAAAAAAAGGAACGCCCTCGAATTCTGGATCGAGGGCGTTCTTTTTCTTTTTAAGTCAAGCTTACTTGCTGGAAATCGCATCGAGTTCTTTGAGTTCTTCCTCGATCACGGTCTGGATGATCCGCTTCGTGCGGGACGAGATCGGTTTGCCTTTGAGTTTGAAAAGCAACACCCGAATCTCAGGGTCGAGTTCTTCTCCTGCCAGCATCTGAGGGGCTTCGGCATCCAGTTCGAGCAATCCATCAATGCTCAGGCCAAACACCCGCACAATCCGGGTCAGCGCGTCTACGGTCGGGTTGACCTCGCCGGTTTCGAGGCGGCTGATATAGCTCGTACTCATTTTACTGGAGCGGCCCAATTCTTCCTGCGAAAGTCCGGCTTCCAGGCGCAACCGGCGGATGCGTTCGCCCACGATTACTTCGCTATCGCGTTTACGCCGACGCGGTTCGGTGTTTTGAACGCTATTAGCATTTGTAGAGCCGCGTTTGCGCCCGCGCCGTTTAGGTTCGCGCACTTCCGCATCGGCAGCTTCCCCGCGTGGCCCCTGTGCTTCAATATTCTTACGGCCTGGATTTTCTTTGCCATTAGTCGGCCTGTCCTCATAATTACCGTTTACACTCGTAGCGGCATCCATGTCGGTACCGAATTCACTTGTTTTAGCCATTTCTCGCTCACTTCCCCTTTTTTCAGCAGTATATCTAAGGTCTTTCAACTCTTAATCACACAATCTAGTCTTTCGATTGGGACTTGCCTTTTTGTTAACCGAGCTACAGGTTTAGTAGTCAGGTTAACACAACTATAAGTGCCAGGAAATAAAAACACTAGCATTTCTCGGTTAAAGTTAATTGTATCACAAGATTTGAGTCTATTCAAGAGATTGATAAAATACCTTCAACCTAAGAGTTGATTAGTAATAGATAAGAATAAAACAGCCCTTGTAGTACCGCCTTACCGATACTATTATTCCTACAATCAGGCGCAAGACGAATTAGAATAATCGTCCAGACGAACGCCATATGATTATAGTGTATCACGATTTATGCCATCAAAATAGAAGCAAAATGGGCATCCCTTAGATGCCCATTTTATTAGTGATATTAAAGCTAAAAATTACTGCCCGCGATAGTTAGGAGCGCGTTTTTCTACGAAAGCCCGCAAGCCTTCTTTGTAATCCTGGCTCCGAGTGGCGTCTTGCAGCAGTTGTGCTTCCAGATCGAGGGATTGGTCGAGGTTGAGGTTAGCGGAGCGGTATAGCAAGCTTTTGGTCAGGCCAATGGCGCGGGTGGGGCCTTTCGCCAGGCGCATCGCCAGTTTGCGGCTTTCATCCACCAGGCTATCTACCGGCAAGACCCGGCTTACCAGGCCCAGCCGTTCGGCTTCGGGCGCAAGCAGTTCTTCACCTTGAAAAGCCATTTCGAGAGCGCGGCTCAGCCCGATCAAGCGGGGCAGGAAGAAAGCCGTGCCGCCGCCGGGCAAAAGGCCCACTCTTACCGAGACTTCCACAAAACGAGCGCGTTCGGCGGCATAGCGAATATCGCAGGCCAGAGCCAGACCCAGGCCCGTCCCGGCAGCTACTCCGTTTACCGCCGCAATAATAGGCTTTTCCAGGCTTCGCATCTGGCGGATCAAGGGGTTATAGGCTCGGCGTATTTCTTCGGCTAAGGAAGAGGTCGCTGCCGATGCTTCGGCCTCAGTGGAAGGTAACGAGTTATTTTCAGGCTTAAATACAGGTCCGGGGCGAGTGTTTTCGACCGGCTGCGGCTGGAAATTAAGCGACGAAAGCCCGATCTCAACCGGCTGTGGATTAGAATTGACTGGATTAAATTCCCCGGTCAATTGAGGTTGCGGGCCGGCTTGAGCAGGTAGCGGGCGCGGTTCGTAGTTCGAGCCGGAGCGAGAGTCGGCGAAGGGATCGTTAAAATTGATGGCAAGCGACTCGAAGGCCGGTTGGTCGGGCCGCGAGGAAACTTGTGGGGTGGGTAGAGGCGTCGAAGATGGTTCTTTGAGTTCCGCTTCGGCTCGCTGACGGAAATCTTCCCCGCCACAAAAAGCCCGCCCTGCCCCGGTTAGCAAGATCGCTCGCACCTGAGGGTCGCGCTCCATCCCGCGAAACACGTCGGACAGTTCTTGCAACATCACCGGGGTGAGGGCGTTAAGCTGGTCGGGCCGGTTCAAAGTGACGGTACCCACGCCGTCGCTGCGCTCGAATAAGATAAACTGGTAAGCCATCGCGCTCCCTTACTCCTTCAATTTCTAAGTCTGGTGGAAATTTTAGGCTGTTATGCCCGTGGTTTTAACAACCCGGCTATTGTAGTAGATTCCTCAGGCGAACGTCAATCTAAATAGTGGCACAAACAGTTCTTAATTTTGCCTTTAAGTGCCAAAATGGTGTATCTTTAGCAGACTAAACTCACTAATTTCTAGCTTCGTCTGGCACGAGAATTGCTGGTGAATAGGCAGTCCACTTTACTTTAGAACTGTACTTA
>JBBRBE010000194.1:0-11276 GCA_038206175.1 Chloroflexia bacterium | reverse complement strand
CAGGACGAAATTATTATCCAGGACAAAGCCGGAACCCAGATCGGGCGCATCGAAGTAGGCGGCACGGGAGCTTCTTTCGCCTGGTCGCCCGGTGGCAACAAACTGGCCCATACCTACTCGGCTCCTAACAGCCAGGGCTTGAACCGCACGATTGCCATTTCCGAAATCGGGGCTACGCCACCGGCAGACGGCAAGTTCAACCCAACCTTGATCGTCAAAGATGATGTCGTCGGCTTTTTCTGGTCGCCGGACGGCAAAAAGCTGGCCTACAGCACTTACAACGAGCAGTCGAAATTATTGGTTTGGAATATTTATGACCTCGCCACGAGCAAAAGTACACCACTGGTCGAATGGGTTCCGAGCGATAACACCCTGCAACTGTTGAGCTATTACGACCAGTATAGTCAATCCAATACGGTCTGGTCGCCCGATAGCAAAGCCATTACTTTTAGTGGCTATTCCAAAGACGATGTAGCGGCTATCATACAATCCGGCGATACTGAGAACGCCGTGCCAATGGTGTATATCGTGCCGACCGAGGGAGGGCAAGTCGGCCAGGCTTTGCCGATTGCTCCGGGCGAACTGGCTTTATGGGGTAAATAGGCCAGGGATAGGTTTAGAATCAGAGTGCCAATCAGCCCTGCTGAACTAAAAAAGCTGCTCCGCTCATAACGGGGCAGCTTTTTGGTTTGGTTAGACCAGAAGTTACTTGACTTCTTCGGCCTTCATCTCATCAAAGACGACCTTGCTGACAAACTTGGTAAGCTTCACTTTGTCACCCTTGTGGGTCACTTCCGCCACCGCAGCATAGCGAGTGCGGCTATTCTCGCCCTCTTTATCGCTGTTGAATTTGCGCTTCTTCACGTCCTTGTCAGGTACGTCAATTTTCTCGCGGTGTTTTACGCTGTAGAACTCCATTGGTCTAAACCTCCTGTCGGTTTGTACACGTTACAATGACCCAGCCTTTAGCACTCTTACCGCCCGGATGATGCAGATTTAGACGGTGATACTCTGGCAAGAAGGCACACCGTTCTGGCGGCGAATTTTCCTACTTGTCATTGACTGGCCCAACCCCATATTAGCTTTCGCCTGTGCCACAAGACTAAAATCAGCTTTTTAATGATTGACCTAGCCTGGCTAATTGCATCTTAACAAAGCTTTTTGAGGCTGTCAAGCGTAAAATAGGACACAGGTACTCCATCTATTAACCATTATCGCTTGCCTGTTTTTAATATTGGCCTTTTTAGAGCTTAAAAAACTGTTTTAACGGACTAAAAGCAGCCCGGCTAAACCTTTTGAGGTATTCTTAGCCGGGCTGCTTTTACAGCAAGCCGGTTAACGGCTGGCCGTTTCGCCGTTATGCTCTTGCCAGTAATCCCGAATATGGTCGTAAACTTCTGGCGGGAAGCGTAATTCGTTGTAAACATTGCAGCTTCCTTCGTCGTCTGGGGTAGGGCAGATCGGGAAATCTTGCTCGGCCTGCCACTGCAAAATGCGTTCGCGCTTGGGCGGGTTGTAGCCATGCCCTTCGACTTGCACCAGGAGAGCGCGAGCTTCGTCTTGGTTGTGATCGGGCTGGTTGCCCAGCAACCGGATCAATTCTTTTTCGTCCAGGAAGTGCCGGGCGATCATCGCAAAGGTCAGCCGACCGTAGTGGCCGATGTCCTGACCTTTTTCAAGGGCGGTCATCAAGTGGGCCATCATTGGCGAGTCTTGCAAATTTGTACTCAGGTTATCGTGGTTGGTCGGCTCGACCACTGGGGTTTTCTTATGCGTCTGGCTCATTTAAAAATTTCTCCTTTCAAAATCAGAACAAATATACGTAAAATATAGAGCAAAGAATGTGCCAGGAGGCCAGGAAGCCCTTAAATTTTACTTTACGAAGGGTTTCTCCTACAATGTTCAGGATTTTGGGGCTGGAAAGCGGGCGAATAAAAACAATTGAACGGGAGAAATCAAGCAGTGAGCGATATTATTTACTGGGAAGATATGCAGCAAGGCCAGGTAATCGAGTTAGGTAGCGTCACAATCACTTACGACGAAATTATTGATTTTGCGACCAAATTCGACCCGCAACCCTTCCATTTGGACGAAGAAGCGGCTAAACATTCGATCTTCGAGGGGTTGGCCGCCAGTGGCTGGCATACTGCCGCGCTCTTTATGCGCTTGATGGTGGATAACCTGGTCAATCACACCGTTAGCATGGGTTCGCCCGGTGTGGACGAAATACGCTGGTTGCGCCCGGTGCGGCCCGGCGATACCTTACACGGGCAATTCAACATCGTAGAAACCAACACCTCACGCAGCCGTCCCCAGATGGGCATCGTGCGCTCCAGAGGCGAAATGTACAATCAGCACGATCAGCTTGTAATGACCCTGACCGCCATTGGCTTCTTCGGGCGCAAGCCTACCGACAGCTAGTTTTGCTGGGTATCACGCTTTTGAAGAATAAGTGGTTGGCAGTAGAGAAAGGCTCTATTTCGAGGGAAAATAAAAGTGCAGCTATATTTGATCCGGCACGGAGATTACCTTTTTTCAGAAGTAGAAGCCCCTTTTGACCTGGGGCTATCGGCCACCGGGCGGGAGCAAGCCGAACGGTTGCGCGACCGGTTGGCAACCGGCGAGATCAAGGCCGATGTGCTTATTTCTAGCCCCGCGCCACGGGCCTGGCAGACGGCAGAAATTGTGGCTCCGGCTTTAGGGTTGCCGATAGTGCCGGATGAAGACGTGCAGGAATGGCGCAATTTTAAGAGCGGGGCAGAGCAGACCGAGTTTGAGAGCCGTCTCAAAGAGGCTCCGGCTCATCAAAAACCCTATGTGGTAGCTTTTCCCGGCGGTGAAAGCTGGGCGCAATTTGCCTTGCGAGCCTGTACCGCCCTCAACCGGATCAGCCAGGAACAGGCCGGAAAAACCGTTGCAATCGTCTGTCACGGCGGGATTGTGGAAGCCTCTTTTCTGTTTGCTTACGGCCTAAGCCCGCTCGAACCTTCCCCGATTATGATGATGGTTGACCCGGCCTATACTTCGATCACTCACTGGCGCAAACTGTCGGATAATCTCTACCGATGGCGGCTGGAACAGTACAACGATATTTACCACCTGCGAGATAAACCAGCCTGAACAAATCCGTAAGACGCCCAGACCGAAATTTTAACTTTTATCTGTTTTAGAAAGCGGAGGATAGCTAGGATATTCAACCTGTCTAAGCACTTTACCATCCTGAAACTTCAAAAAAATCGCTACCTGACAGGTTAATTGATCTCCTGCGGCAAAAGGCCCCATTGCCTGAGCGATGTGACCTTGCCAGTTTGCTTGCAGGGCCACCCTATCACCCTCGACAAGTATGTTTTCGATAGTATATTTTTGAGGATTGGTGTACTGTTGAGCCATCTGGAAATCTTTTAGCATATCCTCAAAACCGTAAATGCGGCCCTCCGGGGCAAACATCTGGTTGGGCATTTCCTGCCAGGTAACGTCAGGGGATAAAAACTGGCTAAGTTCCTCGATTGTACCAGCCGGATCACCCCGAAATTCAAAATAACGCCTGGTTAACTCTAGCAGGGATTTCTCATTGTCACTCAAAGTTTTCTCCTCTTTTCGCTAATTAGCCTGAATTTGAACGCGCCTGTACTCACTCCAAAACCTGCTTAGCCCCTTGCCTTATCTTAGTAATGTTTAATTTGTGCCAGCTAAGAAAAATCGGTTGCAGGGTGATTTTGATAGGGTCTATAAACTCACAGGACGGCTTGACGCCTTTATTTTTCGGTGCTATACTTGCTATGTAACAAGCAAGTAATGAAATTAGAAGGAGGCAAAGTTATGTCGAAGTTTGATACTCTGGGCTTACAAAAAGAAGTCCAGTTGCCGCAAGGTGTTATTCGTTACCGGGAGAGCGGTTCGGGCGAAGTATTGCTATTTATACATGGCTTTCTGGTTAACGGCGATCTGTGGCGCAAGGTGGTTCCGTCCTTGTCCCAAAATTATCGCTGCATTGTGCCGGATTTGCCGCTTGGTTCACACGAGGTAGCTATGCCCGCCGAGGCCGACCTTACTCCACCAGCCCTGGCTAAACTTATCTCGGATTTTATTACTGCCCTCGACTTACCGGCGGTAACGCTAGTCGGGAGTGATACCGGCGGCGCACTTTGTCAGTTAGTGGTGGCAGGCTACCCGCAGCAGATCAACCGCCTCATTCTCACCAACTGTGATGCCTTTGAAGCCTTCCCGCCGCTCCTGGTGCGTCCTTTCGTGTGGCTGGCCTGGCTACCGGGTAGCTACTGGCTGGCTGGCAAGCTAAGCACCACCAAACTCGGCTCAACGGCACTGGCGGCCCTCGTTGCTAAATACCCGGTAGAGCAGGCGGCCCGACAATCTTATTTTCATCCTCTAGGCAGTAATAAGCTGTTGCGCCGAGATGTGGTGAAAATATTAAAAGGAATTTCCAATCGTTATACGAAAGAAGCGGCCACCGCCTTTAGTAGCTTCAACAAGCCGGTTTTACTGGTGTGGGGCTTGCAGGATTTTATTTTCAGCTATAAGCTGGCTCAACGCCTTAACAGAGCTTTTCCCAATAGCACGCTAGAAACAGTCCAGGACTCGCGGGCGTTCGTAGCCGAAGACCAGCCAGCAGCCCTGGTGCAGTTCATCCAGGAATTTGTCGGGGTAGCAGTTACAGCCTCAGGTCATGACCGTAATGTTCCGGCATAGTTGTAGGCCAGAAAGCAGCAGTTTTCAGCATCATTGTACCAAAACAAAGAAGCCCATTCGGAATTCAATCCTTCTAAAACAATATTTGAACCGAGATTAGTTCTACCTTCTAACCATTTTTCTTTTGCAAGCTGAGCATTGTAACGCTCTTCAAGCGGTACTCGAAAGCCATACATGCCAGTACCGCCGGCAAAAGCAAACACAAGACCTGTGCCAGGATGAACTAACACAGGTCTTGCCTACATCACCCAGCGATAATCCACAGGTAATCGCACAGTATTTTTATACCACAAAAGCTCTACTAACTCAGGATGAGTACCTAACCCCTCATACTATTCTCGATCAAATTTATCCGGTTCTTCCTCAAGGGGAGCATTATTTCTTCCACTGTTGTGTTGTAGATAATCAATAATAGCCTTATTCTATTCGATTTTACTTGTTTGTGGTCTGGTTCCACGGGAGTATTTCAGATTTATTTGACAGCCACCAGCTTCTTTACTACAATATTACAGACTGAAAGGTCGGTTTATAACGGGTTTGAGCATAATGGTTCAGATGGTGGAATAAACGACCAGGCAAATCTAAGAAAAATAAAAGAGAAACCGCATATGCAACGCATTGTCATAACCGGAATGGGCGCGATTACTCCTATCGGTAACACTGTAGAAAAATTCTGGCAGAATTTGTTAGGAGGAGTGTCGGGCGTGGAAATCGTGCGACAGTTCGACCCCGCCGGGTTGTCGGTGCGAATTGCAGGTGAAGTGAAAGGTTTTGAAGCCCGGCAGCATATGGATGTGAAAGCCTCGCGGAGGATGTCACGGGCGGCGCAGTTCGCAGTTGCGGCCAGCCGCCAGGCTCTTGAGAATGCCAACCTCGAAATTACCGATGAAAATCGAGAAAACGTTGCGGTAGTGATTAATAGCGGGGGAGCCGGGATTTGCGAAACCTTTTATGAAACGTTAGCTTTTGAAAGGAAAGGCCCCGAACGAGCCAGTCCTTTCTACGTACCAATGATGGCCCCAAATATGGTTAGTTGCCAGGTTTCGATGATTTTTGGCATTACCGGCCCGGCCATGACTGCTGTGGCAGCCTGCGCCAGTGGGGTGACGGCTTTTCTGGATGCAGTGCGGCTTTTGCGAGCAGGCGAAGCCGAAGTCGCCGTAACTGGCGGCACTGAGTCGTCCGTCACACCGCTTTCGCTGGCCTCGCTTGCCAATATGCACGCCCTGAGCCGCCGCAACGAGGAACCAGCCAGGGCGTGCCGCCCGTTCGACCGTGACCGGGATGGCTTTGTCTTTTCGGAAGGCGGAGCCGTCTTCGTGCTTGAAACGCTCGAACACGCTCAGGCGCGGCACGCCCACATTCTGGCCGAAGTGTTAGGCGGTGCCCAAACTGCCGATGCTTACCACATCACCGCCCCGGCCCCCGGCGGGGTGGGAGCCGCCCGTGCTTTGACCAAAGCTTTGACCGCAACCGGCATCAGGGCCGACGAAGTGGATTTAATCGTAGCCCACGGCACCGGCACACCCCTGAACGACATTGCCGAAACCCAGGCGATCAAATCGGCCTTTGGCGAAAGAGCTTACCAGATTCCGGTGACGGCTCCAAAATCAATCGTGGGGCATTTGCTGGGCGGAGCCGGGGCAATTTCGGCCCTGGCCGCCCTGCTAGCAATCCGCGATGGTGTTATTCCGCCTACCATCAATCTGGAAAATTCCGATCCCGAATGCGACCTCGATTATGTACCCAACGAGGCCCGCTATGCTCCGGTCGAAACAGCCCTGATTGACGGCTTTGGTTTTGGTGGACAGAACGGCGTCGCTGTTTTCAAGAAATTTAGCTAAAAGTAAAGTTATTTCAAAATCAGGACCAGCTAAGGGTTGTCAGACGGGCTATTCTTTGCTAAAATTAGGCTTATTCTAGCCCGGCCCGTCTTGCGGGCCGTGGCTATCCTGGTGGACTCACGAAAGGCTTAATTCCCTGGAATAGGAGCGACCATATGCAAAGAAGAACAGGTCGTAAGCTTGAGACTGCCGAGCAACCAGGCTTACAATGGTACTCTCTGGCGCACCAGATTCTCCTGGCTTGCCGTCCCCTTTCCGAACGAGTGATTGACGAAAGCCCTAAATTAATGTTGACCGATGCCGACTGGTCGGTTTTAGAAGGCTTTCAGATCGTGCTGAACCGCTCGAATGAAACCGAACTGCTGGCTTTGTCGGTAGCTGCCGGACTTTCCCGCCGCAATTTCGACGCAATGCTCGATCTCTATAACTTTAAGAGGCGGAACTGACTTTTCATTAAATCAGTCGCTTTTCTTGACCGCATTCAAAAGCTGTTTTCAATAACTTTTAACGCGCTAACCGGACAGGCTTAGCCTATTTTCGTGCTTGCGCGGCCAGGACAAATAAATCAAGACAAACTATTCCCTTTCCTCTAAATAAATAACTTAAAATCGCCACGATGCAAGGACAGCGGCCTTTTCCTGAGCGAGAAAAAAAGTTTAGGACACCTCTTTGCCTGAAGCTATCAATGTGAAATGGCTAAATTAGAAGTCTATACTAAACTTTACAAAATCTTTACATCGGTTTATTGTAATATATGTATACGTATACTAAAATAAACCCAGGAAGATTGAGAAACAGTCTAAACTAAAGAAAAAGCATGCCCAATAAAACGATTTACGTACCCGAAAGCGATTTACCTCTCTTCGAGAAAGCCCAGAAACTGGCCGGGGAGAATCTTTCCGGTGCCATTGTGCAAGCTTTGCGCCGCTTTATTCAGATTGTGGAAGCTAAAAATATGGGCTACGAAGAAGTGACGCTAAAAGTTGGGAGCAAAGAGGGGTTCTTTCAGAAGAAACAGTTTTTAGGAAAGCGGCTGGTGAAATGGCACCGGCGTACACACCAACCAGGGCCACCCCAACCGGAGCTATTAGAAGTGTACCAGACTGCTAAAGGCCGCTTTGCTTTGTACATTCGCAATGCTCCCGGCGGGATGCCCTGGCCCCGCCGAGGCTGGCGGAACTGGGAAAACTCGGACGAGTATTGGGCTGAGCATCACCACAACCTGCGTTTAGAAGTATATGAAACGCTTGATGAGCTTAAAAAGCATGTTCCCAACGAGCTTTACACTTTAGTTGTGCAGTCTATTCGAGGAGAGGAAATCGAATTTCTCGATATATAACTTGGCCGGTACAGCTTTGTCAATTTTCAAGGGCTTGTAGATAGTCAAAGGCAAAGGAGAATTCTATGCTAGAAGCAACCAACACCCAGACCGCTCAGCCTCCTCAACGTTACGACGATGCCGTAATTGAAGTGCGCGACCTGCTTAAAACTTACCCTGGCGGGGTCGAAGCGATCAAAGGGATCAGCTTCCAGGTCCGAGAAGGCGAGTTCTTCGGCTTTCTAGGACCAAACGGGGCCGGTAAATCTACCACTATCAAAATTTTGATTACCTTGCTGGCCCGTACTGGCGGCGAAGTTAGTATTTTAGGTCACGATGTCGCCACCGAAAGCACCGAAGTTCGCCGCTTGATCGGTTATGCCGCCCAGGAAGCCAGTCCCGACGACGACCTGACCGCACGGGAGAACCTCGACATCCAGGGCAATTTGTACCATATCGAGCGGTCTGTTTTGAAAAAACGCACCGAAGAGCTAATTCAGCTAATGGATTTAGCCGAAGCCGCCGACCGCAAAGTTGGTACTTTTTCCGGCGGTATGCGAAAGCGGCTCGACCTGGCCTGCGCTCTGGTGCATCGTCCTCGTATCCTGTTCCTGGACGAACCGACTACTGGCCTCGACCCACAAAACCGGGCCGGACTGTGGCGTTATCTCGAACGGGTCAATAAAGAAGAAGGGCTAACAATCTTCCTCACCACGCACTATATGGAAGAAGCCGACAAACTTTGCGAACGTTTAGCCATCATTGACGGTGGCAAACTTATCGCCGAGGGCAGTCCGGCTCAACTTAAATCGAACCTGGGCGGCGATGTAATTACGCTGACCTTCGCGGACAACGGCCAACCGGCCACCGAGCAAGCTCACCTCGCCCAGAGCTTTATCAAGGGGCAGCCTTTTGTCCGCACTGCGACGGTAGGCAAGGAAGCCGAAGCCTCGAAGGTGGTCGTAGTTGTGCAAAACGGCAGCGAGAGCGTTCCGGCCCTGATGCGCCTTCTGGACGGACAGAATTTGCCGGTCACGGGCCTGACCATGACCAGCCCAACCCTCGATGATGTCTTTTTGCAGTACACCGGTTCGCGCATCCGCCAGGACGACCCGGTGCCGTTCGTCGGTCGAGGTGGGCCGTGGGGCGGTCGTCGCCGCCGTCCAGCCTGATAAAAATCGGTTCCAGCGCAAACGACTTCTGTCGTAACTAAAAACAAATGGCCTGAAAAAGGAGATTTTGAAGATGGCAACTCCGGCCCGCACTCTAGCCGCTCCTCTGGCTCCGCGACTCAACAATTCGTTTGGTAATCTCTTGCACGATATTTTCACGCTCTACCGCCGAGCGATCATCCGGCAAACCCGTGCGCCTGCCGCTCTGTACTTTTCGCTGGTGCAACCTTTGATCTGGTTCCTGCTGTTCGGGCAGCTTTTCAGCCGGATTACTACCGGCTTTGGAGCCGCTCCCACTTCCGGCGGACAGAACCCGGTCGCGGCTCAGTTTGGTACGACTAACTACCAGGCTTTTTTTCTGCCTTCGATCATCATTCAGATGATGCTCTTTGGGGCGGCAGGTTCAGCTCTGGGTATTATCAACGACGACCAGACCGGCTATCTCAACAAATTGCGGGTATCGCCGATCAACCGCATGGCTATCTTGCTGGGTGGGCTTCTTTCCGACCTGACCCGCATGATGGTACAGGTGACAATCCTGGTGGTCGTGGGCCTTTTGTTTGGCGTGCAGATACAACACTGGGAACTCTTGCCGGTGGCTTTCCTGATCGCGCTCTTGTTCGGAATGATGATGGGCGGGTTAGGTCTTTATGTCGGACTGACTACTCGCAGCACTCAGGCCACATTCCTGGTAATCAACTTCTTTACTTTGCCTCTTCTGTTTACCAGTTCCGCCCAACTTCCAGTCAAGTTTCTACCCGAATGGTTGCAAACGGTTTCGCGCTTCAACCCTGTCACTTATGCGATTGACGCGATGCGGATTATCATTACCGGGCCAAACATTGACCAGCGATTGCCCAATGGCGATGCCGACTTGAGCGTAATCGGTATCGGTCTGCTGGTGCTGCTGGTACTGGCCGGTCTGACGCTCATACTGGCGACCCTCAAGTTTCGGAAGCAAGTGCAGTAAAAGTTTATTTTGAAACGGCAAAAGTGGAAAAACTCCTTCCACTTTTTTCTTTTTGAGATGCCTTTAAAAAGGTTTTAAAAGGTTTTTAGAGTTTTAAGGAAGGGTGAGGAAAAGTATTTGAGGCGGTTTAGCTTTGTTCTTTTGTTAGTTATGTCAAGCTCGGTTGTGGCAGGTTGCGGCGAAGTGACACCCGCTCCGACTTCCTCTACACCAACGAACCTGACTTCAAGTACACCTTCAAACACGCCCACAATTACCCAGGCTTTGCCGGTTACTTCCTCCTCTCCGACTGCCGCCCCACCTGTGCCAGTTGCCACGACCGCCCTCGCTCTTCCGCCGACCGCTTCGCCCAACCCTACTAATTTACCTCCGACTGCGACCAGTACCGCTATTCCTCCGACTGCGACATCCCGACCGTCCTATACCTATGGTCAGGAACTGGCGACCCTGCGCGGACACAACGGTGGCCTGTGGGCGGCGGTACTAAGCCCGGACGGTAAGACCCTGGCTACCGCCTCTGCCGATAAAACGGTCAAGCTATGGGATTGGACTACCCGGCAAGAAATCCAGACTTTGCGCGGTCACACTGGCGAGGTGCGCTCAGTGGCTTTCAGCCCCGATGGAAAAACATTGGCAACTGGTTCGACCGACCGCACAATCAAGCTCTGGGAATGGCCGGGCGGGAAAGAGCTTTTAACTTTGCGCGGACATAGCGATGAAGTAGCGGCAGTGGTCTTTAGCCCCGACGGAAAACTGTTGGCTAGCGGCTCGAAAGATACGACTTTGCGCTTATGGACGGTCTCGGACGGGCAACCTTACAAAACCTTACGGGGCCATTCCAACTGGATCGAAAGCGTGGTTTGGAGTAGCGATGGTTTGCATCTGGCAACAGGTTCGCTCGATTTTACGGTGCGGGTCTGGGATGTTGCTACATTTCAAACCAGCCAGATTTTGCGCGGCCACACCAATTGGGTCTTGCCAACCGCTTTCAGCCCAGACGGAAAGCTGTTAGCGAGTGGCTCAAAAGACGCTACGGTGCGAGTGTGGTCGGTCGAAAGCGGTAAGCAATTGCTAAACCTGACCGGACATGGCGAGGAAGTGCGTAGTGTAGCCTTTAGCCCGGACGGTAAAACGCTGGCAAGTGGCTCGGAAGACGAGACAATTCGGCTTTGGGATATACCGTCTGGAAGCTTGCGACTGAGCTTGCAGCCCAAATCCTCGGCAGCCTGGCTAAGCTTTAGCCCGGACGGAACTACTCTCGTTTC
>JBBRBE010000193.1:0-11374 GCA_038206175.1 Chloroflexia bacterium | reverse complement strand
CGCCAGAGCTTTGTCGTAAGCCGCCAAGCGCTTGAGCAAGTTGGCCCAGGTCGGGTCCAGGCGCAGATTGAGCAATTTTTGGGCGCGATCCGCTCCTGGCTCCTCTTCTAACCGCTTCTCGTAATAAAAACGTAGACTGTGGTCGCGGTAAGTCTGGAACCAATCAGCTATCGAAGGGCCATAAATCCGGTCAAACTCGGTCTCGGCCAGGTGAATATTACCGTCGGCGTCGGCAGTGCCACCTTGCCAGTAAGCCTCAGTGACCCCGCTCATGATCTCGATCCGGCGCGATTGAAAAGATTGAAAGCCACTGGTCGGGCCAAGCGCGGGCCGGAAAGCCCCGAACTCACGCATACCGTTAAGGATCGGCATCGTGGTGTTAACCGTGCGGAAAAGAGCCAGGATACGGTCGAGAAAGTAAGTCGCTTCGTCTGGCTGTCCCTCGCACAGGGCGACCAGAGCCAAATCCAGGTCAAGGATGATTTGATGGAAAGCTAATTCGCAGATTTGATGAACTGCAATAAAAAGCGTTTCGTCGGACGATGCGGTTAGCGGTTGCTTGCAGCCCAGCAGCGTGTCCAGGCCGTGATAAGTCCAGTAGTGATTCTGGGAATTGTTCATAAAATCTCGTTCTCGTTTCAGTTAGCGTTTAGCAACTAATAAATTTAGCTGTAGTCAGGAAAGTTCGGTTGCAAAATGGTTAGGAGTAGCTGTCATAGCGCGGCCCGCCCGCAACACCAGAGCCAGGCGTTGAGCGTCCTCGACCTGGCGGGCGGCAGTTTCGCCCACGCTATCGCGGCCCAACCGAATACGCTCGCCTGCGTTCGCCAGGTAATAACTTATTTCGTCCCGACTGGCCCGCACCAGGCTATTCTGGGGCGCGTGCAGTTCTAGCGACGGCCACTTCTTCTTTTTAGGCCGCGCTTCTTCATCTGATTTAGGCCGCACTTCTTGCTCCTCACCCGGCGCAACCGCTTTGGCCGGAGGCTTGGGGCTGGCTTCGACCAGCAACCCGACATCTTTGCAAGGCTGACTTTCCCAGGTACGATGCCGGTGACAATACAGGCTGTAAGAACGCGCCCAGGGCAGCGGCATCACTACTTGCGGGCCGAGCGCGTATTTCTGACTGAGCGATTCGGTGTAGCTGGCCGGAAGCTGGTAGGGACGGCTCTGACCACCCTCGACCAGCCAGACTTCTGGGTATTCCAGCGACAGCACATCCAGGATCGGGCGACGATATTCGCGCAGAGTTTCCCAGGTACCGTTAAATAACCGGGCCTCGGTCAGCCAGGTCATCTGGGTCGAGTTGAGCGGGAACTTGCTAAAGAACTCCGGCCCAACCGAACGGTAAAACCGCCTGGCTCCTCCCGGTACGACGGTTTTGAGCAACTCGACGGCCAGGGGGCGGTATTGAGCCACCACAAACACACTGTCGGTCACGATTACGACGCACCAGGTGCCGCCCGGTGGTCGGGGTCGCCGTTTCTTCGGAGAGGGCGGATTTAGAACGGTTGTTTCTAGCTCTTCCATTTTCCCCTAATTTTAAATACAAGTACATCTATTACCTGCGGGCATCCGACCGCATAAACGGCTCGGCTACCTCTGACGAAGCTAACAGACCGTAGCAACGCGGCTTGCGGTAAGCGTTACCCCAGGCTTCGCGTTGCCGGTAAGCGCGGAGTGCATCCAGGTCGAAGGGTGCCAGGTAAACCCCTTCGCGTTCGCCCGCCTCGACAATCAAGGTGTCGCAGGGTTCGGCGTCAATTTCCGGGCAAGAGATTCCATCGAAAGCGACCGAATGACCGTTGTTCTGAGGCGCGGCGTAGTTGGTCAGGGCCAGCCCGACCATATTCTCGAAGGCTCGCGCCCGGAACTGGCCGAGCCGTCCGGCTTCGAGAGTGCAAGCATTGGGCGTCAAGATGATTTCAGCTCCCTTTAGCATGAGAATACGCGCACTTTCGGGAAACTCTCGGTCGTAGCAAATCATCGCGCCGATCTTAACCATGCCCGCAGCGGTATCGAGGTTAGCTACATAAAAATCTTCACCCGGTGTAAGAGCCGCTTCCTTGCCAAAATCACAGGTATGAACTTTTGCATAGGTCAGGCTGATCTGGCCGTACCGGTCAATCAGTGAAACGGTATTGCGTGGCTCATTCGTCCAACGTTCGAGGTAAGTCAGGGCAATCGCCATTTTTAGCTCCTGGGCGAGAGTCTGGAAATGCCTTATAAAACTATCTCCCAGTCCGATAGCTTGAGCCGCCCATTGCACCTGCTCTTCGGGTACAGCCGGATTGAAGAAGCTGTAACCTATATTCCACATCTCAGGAAAAAGAGCAATATCCGCTCCCGATTGAGCCGCCTGCCGACAAAATTCCTCGCCTTTAGCCTGATTTGCCGCTTGATCCTGACCGCAAGCGGTCATCTGCAATAGGGCTATCTTTAGTAAGCTCAAACCTGCCTCCTGCTAAATTTTTTAGAGCTTATAGTATATCAAACTTCAGGGCAGTATCGTAAGGGAAAAGTATTAGCCCAATTACGGGATTTGAATTAAACCGGGCCAGTTAGGAGAAAATAGTTTACTTTCGAGCCGGGAATGTTAAAATAATCTTAACAAGCTGTTAAAAAGTTTGCAGTATGGTTCAAATGCAATTTCGCTTTAGAACGGCTCGCTACCGCAACCTGGCCCTGGCCGTCGGGGATATGTAGTTAGTCAGGTGAAGCTTCAGGAAACGAAAGGAAACGAAATAGCCCGGTGATCAAACTGCTGAACCTGGAAAAGAATTATATCAGTCCGACCGGCGAACAACTAAAAGTTTTGCACCTGGAGCGGCTTGAAATTAGCGATGGTGAATTTGTAGCTCTGGCCGGGCCAAGCGGTAGCGGCAAGACGACTCTCTTAAATATCATAGCCGGATTGAGTGCGCCCACAAAAGGCGAGATTTGGGTCTACAAACAGCCTCTCCATCGCATGAGCGAGCGAGAACGCGACGAATATCGCGCCCGGACGGTTGGGATTCTCTTTCAGACCTTTAATCTGCTGCCGGGTTACAGCGCGCTCGAAAACGTGCTGATTGCGATGAGTTTTTCCAGCAAAGTGCCGTCCGGCCAGCGTCGCCGCCGGGCCACCGACTTGCTGGAACGAGTCGGGCTGAGCCAACGGCTTCATCACCAGCCTCGCCAGCTTAGCACCGGACAACAGCAACGGGTCGCTCTGGCCCGCGCCCTGGCAAACCGACCGGCCTTGTTGATCGCCGACGAGCCGACCGCGAGCGTAGACTTTGCTACCTCGAACACCATCGTGGATTTGCTGGAAGAGTCTTGCCGAAATGATGGCTCCACCCTTTTAACCGCCAGCCACGACCCGCTGGTGTTGGGTCGGTTCACCCGAACAATTCGGCTGACTTCACAGGGTAGCGTAGATAGCAATTTTGCCGACTGGCAAAGCTCAATGACCAGCCGACCACCCCACTTTGATTAAATCGTCGCTTTATCAAGGAGTAGATTTTGTCTAGCAGTCCAAAAAGTCCCTTGCGACCCATCCCACCACCGCTCCAGCTACATTCTCATCATTCGCATAGTCACGATCACACTCATCTACACGCGGCTGAACCTGACCAGGATTTGACCTCGACAAAGAGAATTTCGGTTATACTGGCGATTTGTATAGTAACGCTGGTAGTTTTTGTAGTAGTGGAAGCCCTGGCCGGGGTTTTAACCAACAGCCTGGCTTTGCTTTCCGACGCTGGACATAACCTGACAGACGCTCTAGCCCTACTCTCTAGCTGGGGGGCGATGCGTCTGGCGCGGTCGGCCCCTAATTTCAGCCAGACCTACGGCTACGGGCGGGCCGGTATCCTGGCCGCCGCACTCAATGGCCTGGCCCTAACTGCTATTGCATTGTACGTCTTTTACGAAAGTATCCAACGCCTGCTTAGCCCCCCCGAAGTGCAGGCCGGCCCGGTGATCCTGATCGCCAGTGCCGGGCTGGCAATTAACTTACTCCTGGCCGGGCTGCTGCATCGCGGGTCGCAACACGACCTGAATACGCGCAGTGCATTTTTGCACCTGTTGCTAGATGCCGCCGCTTCGGTCGGGGTAATCGTGGCAGGGCTGGCCGAATGGCTGTGGCACTGGCATACCGCCGATCCGGTAATCTCTGCCGGGATTGCCTATTTGATTCTGCATTCGGGCTGGCGAATAACCGCCGAGGCGGGCCGGATACTTTTGGAAGCAGTGCCAGATTCAGTTGATATGCTGATGCTGGTGCGCGACTTGTTGCGACAGCCGGGAGTAATTGATATACACGATCTGCATGTCTGGACAATTGCAAGTGGGCGGGTGGCACTTTCCTGCCATCTGGTGATGGCCGAAAATTGTACGCTATCCCAAACTGGTCAAACCCTCAAAGGATTAAGGACTTTACTCAGTACCCGTTACAGGGTCGGTCATACTACCATCCAGATCGAATGCGATTGCTGTGAATTCGACGAAATGAGCTGCGCGGTGCCACCAGAACACCAGTTCTAAGGGTCAGATGTTGGATGTAAACGCGGTCCTCTGATTTCTCCCGACCTAACCGATGTACCTCTACTTCCGCTCAGGCCGTTTTAGGTTGAACCACAGTTTTGTAATAGTCGCACATATCGGTCAAGCTGCATTTCTCACAGCGCGGTCGCTCGTAGACACACACACGCTGACCGTGGCGCAAAAGACCTTTGTGGTAGTTGTAAATAGTCTGAGCCTCCGGCGGCAGGAGAGCCTGTAAGAGCGGGTGCGCGGCTTCGGCAGTCACCCGCGACCCGATCAGGCCGAGGCGGATACTGACCCGATGAACGTGCGTATCTACCGGCAGGATTGGTTTGCGACAGCTAAAGAGTAGCACGCACCCAATGGTTTTAGGGCCGACGCCATTGAGCCGGACAAGCCAGGCCGCCCCTTCCTCTACCGGCATCTCGATCAGAAAATCAAGGTTGAGTGCGCCGCGTTCCTCGGTTATCCGCCGCATGATCGCTTGCAAGCGGGGAGCTTTGACCTCCGGCCAGTTGACCCCCTCGATTGCCTCCTCGACCTCGACCAACGGCGCATCCCGCAAAGCTTCCCACGAACTAAAACGTTCTTTGAGGCGGGCGTAGGCCGCAGCAGTCTGCTCGTCGCGGGTGCGATGCGACAAAATTATATCCACTAACATGCTGAGAGGGTCTTTACGCGACCATCTGCCCGGCCCGTATTGCTCGGTCAGGCGGCGGATCGCCTCTAACGCTTTGGCTTTCAGGGCTGGTAAGTCGTCGGTAGGGTAGCCATAATCTTCGGGTCGGCCACGGCGTCCACTCGTGCGCCGGATAGACGGTGGGGTCTGAGGTTGCGGCCCTTCATCATCCAGATGTAACATTACTCGCTGGCTTTCTAGCTTTAACAGACCAAATTGCCTTCTTTCTTACCCGGTTAAACCTTGCACTAAGTGTGCCACATTGTAAAAAAACTTAAATAAAAATGAGCAAAATCTTGATTTTGCTCATCGGGTTTCTTTTGGGCTTATCCTGAGAAATTTAGCGGTCGAAAACCTTTGTTGTAACGTCCTTGAATTGCTCGGCGGTATCCTGGTCAGGGTTGCGGGGTGCGCCGTACTCGTCCACCACCCGCATAAGCGCCTGGACGCAGTGATGATCGAATTCAATTCCAATCAAGCCGCTCATATAGTTGAGGGCTTCGGCGGCGGTCATGGGGTTGCGGTAGTAACGTTTGACCGTGATCGCATCGTAGACATCGCAGACGGCCAGAATTTTAGACTCCAGTTCGATCTCTTCCCCGCTCAGACCCAGCGGATAGCCTGTACCATTGACACGTTCGTGATGTTGCCCGGCGATAAGAGGAATTCGCCTGAGTTCGCCAATAAAGTACATATTACTTAGAATGTCTTTGGTTTGCACCACATGACGGCGCATCTGACCGATTTCCTCCTGGCTCAAACTGCCGGGTTTGGTCAGGATGGCCTCCGGCACCCCGATTTTGCCAAAATCGTGCAGCAAACCGGCCAGGTTCACCACGCGGGCGTTTTCCGGCGCAAAACCCAGGTGTAAAGCGACTTTTTCGGCGTAGAAAGCAACCCGTCCGCTATGTCCAGCCGTTTGAGGACTACGGGCGTCAATCGTTTTCGCCATCGTTTTCACAAACGAGTCGAACATGCGCTCGATGTCGCGGCGGAGCGTCGCATTTTCGATAGAAACGGCACAAATCGAGGCGAAAGCTTCCAGCACCTCCTCGTCGCGCCGGTCGAAAAAGCCCTGTCGCTTGTTGATAGCCTGAATTACGCCGATGATTTTGTGGGGTTGGCTGCGGAGCGGCATCGTCAGGATGTTGCGGGTGATATAACCGCCCTCGCGGTCTATCGTGCCGTAAAAACGCGGATCGCTGTGAGCATCCCGTACATTAATGGTTTCGCCGGTAACGGCCACCGTCCCAGCCAGGCCCATTCCAAGCGGCAAGCGAATCTGCCGTCCAGTGCCAAGAGCCACTACGCTATAAAGTTCGGAAGATTCCTGATCCATCAAGAAAAGCGAAGCGCGGTCTGCGTCCAGCAGAGAATTAGTCTCACGAATGATCATGTTGAGAAGCCGGTCGAGATCGCTTTCGGAATTGAGATGACAGGCCAGGCGTACCAGCGTGCGATAACGAGTATCTTCGCGCCGGGCGATTTCGTCTGCACTGGCGAGACGGAGCGAGGTAGAAACAGGGGGAGAAACTGGAACCGGAACCGCACCAGGGTCAAAACCAATTATAGCCGGTTCAAAGCTGGTTTCGGTCAAAGAAGCAGCCAAAGAGTTTAATGAGTGGTCGTGACTCCGAACCTGTTTACCGTCCGGCCCAAAGTGCGGATGTGACATTAAACCCCCCTTACTGCTTTGTAGCATAGTACCGACCAGGACAAGCACCCGGTAAGCTTCCACTTCACTTAATAACCCAAACTTTTATAACAACTTCAAAGTCGCACCGATCAATCGGTGCAACTTTATTAAAAGCTGTTCTTATTTTACAAAATTTTCCCGAATTATACAACACTTCCGTGGCACTTTTTATATTTTTTGCCACTTCCGCATGGACATGGGGCGTTCGGGTTAAGCTTGGAAGACCGCGCAGGTTGTTTTTTAACGTTACCGTTAGCTTTACCTTCCGGTTTTGCGTCCGCACCGGTTTCGGGCTGCTCACTCGGCCCACTCTCGGTCAAACCTGTGCGCAGAGGCGGCGGCGTAGGGGTGCTACGCTGCAACTCCGCCGACCAGAATTTACCCACAATATCACGCCGGATGTCACCCTGCAAATCGCTCCACATCTGGAAAGCAGCCTTTTTGTAAGCTTGCAACGGGTCTTGCTGGCCGTAAGCCCGCAACCCGATACCGCGTCGCAATTCTTCCATCGGCGTCAGGTAACTAACCCAGTTGTGGTCGAACACTTCCAGCATTACCAACCGGGCGATGGTTTGCATATCCTCATGCCCGATTTTGGCTTCCTTTTCGTCGTAAAGCCGCTCGGCTACTCCGGCAAAGAGGTCTTTCAACTCTTCCGGCGTTTTACCTTCGAGGTCTTCGAGCGTCATGCCCATCTGATTCTCTAAAGCTTCCAGGACGAGTTCTTCCATCTCCTCCTCGCCCTTCGGACGGTGAGCCAGGTCGAGAGCCTGGGTTTGCAGGATCAGGCCGACATTACGCAGAAGACGCGGCAAGTCCCATTCCAACTCGTCGCCCTGGGTGTACTCCTTGATAATCTCGTCCAAGCGTTCAACGGTTAACCTGAGCAAAAAGTCGCGCTGATCTTCGCCCATCAGCACTTTTCGGCGATCTTCGTAGATATTGGCCCGTTGCCGGTTCATCACATCGTCGTATTCGACCAGATGCTTGCGGTAGTCGAAGTTCTGGCCTTCGACTTTTGTCTGTGCCTGCTCGATAGACTTCGAGATGATACCGTTCTCAATCGAGGTTTCTTCGTCGAAGCCAAAGCGTTCGAGAATACCACCCAACCGCTCCGAGCCAAAGCGGCGCATCAACTCGTCTTCCAGCGAGACATAGAAACGGCTCGAACCGGGGTCGCCCTGGCGTCCGGCCCGGCCCCGCAACTGATTATCAATCCGGCGCGACTCGTGCCGTTCGGTGCCGATGATATGCAGCCCGCCCAGCGCAATCACCTGATCGTGAGCTTCCTGCCAGCGGTCTTCGGCAACCTCGGCAGCTTCTTTGTAAATTTCGGTATCGCGGTCGGCATCGCTCAAACCACGGGCGGCCAGTTCTTCTTCCAGATAGCTTTCGGGCGAACCACCTAGAACAATGTCGGTTCCGCGACCGGCCATGTTAGTCGCAATCGTAACCGCTTTCGGTCGTCCTGCCTGGGCTATAATCCCGGCTTCCTTCTCGTGCAACTTGGCGTTCAGCACCCGGTGAGTAATCCCGGCTTGCTTGAGTTGCTCACTGATTTCTTCCGACTTCTCGACGCTGGTTGTACCGACCAGCACCGGACGTCCAGCCTCGTTCAATTCGGCGATCTCTTCCAGCATTGCCCGCAGCTTGGCCGTCGCATTACGGTAGATCAGGTCGGTGTAATCTTTGCGGATCATCTCACGGTTGGTGGGAATTGGAATTACATCGAGGCCGTAAATTTTAGCAAACTCTTCGGCTTCGGTGGCGGCTGTTCCGGTCATACCGCAAAGCTTTTTATACATCCGAAAGTAATTTTGCAGCGTAATCGTGGCGTAAGTGATGTTTTCGTGTTCGACTTTAACGCCTTCCTTCGCCTCGATGGCCTGGTGCAACCCACCTTCCCAACGGCGGCCTTCCTGCAAACGGCCCGTAAACTCGTCTACAATGATTACTTCCCTGTTCTCCCCGTTCTCCCGCACGACATACTCGCGGTCGCGCAGGTATAGTTCTCTAGCCTTGAGCGCGTTTTCAACGTAGGAAACGAAGTGGCTCCATTTGTCGTCGTAGAGGCTTTCGGTTTCGGGAATGCTCAGGAATTGTTCCACCCGGTCGAGGCCGCGCTCGGTGATATTAACTACTCGCTTTTTCTCATCCAGTTCGTAATCGGAAGTCTTACGCAACTGCCGGGCAATCGCGGCGAAGCGCATATACTCGTCCTGGGCTTTTTGGGCCTGACCGCTAATGATCAGAGGTGTGCGGGCCTCGTCAATTAAGATATTATCTACTTCGTCCACAATCGCAAAATTAAGCGGGCGTTGCACGAGGCGGTCAACTTCGTTTGCCATGTTATCGCGCAAATAGTCGAAACCAAACTCGTTATTAGTGCCGCAGGTAATATCAGCGGCGTAAGCCTCGCGCCGGTGGACTGGCCGCAAGTTGCGGAAGTTGGGGTCTTTTTCGTTATAAAAATCCAGATCGAGCATGTAGGCGTCGGGATTCTGGAAATTACCGCCATTACTCTGGATCACAGCTATAGTTAAGCCCAGTTTAGCGTAGATTGGTCCCATCCATTGACAGTCGCGACGAGCCAGATAATCGTTGACCGTTACGAGATGCACGCCTTTTTCGGGCAGGGCATTCAAATAAGCTGCCAGGGTCGCCATGAGGGTTTTTCCCTCTCCGGTTCCCATTTCGGCCAGCTTGCCCGCATGCAGCACTTGCCCCCCAATAAGCTGTACCTTGTAATGCTTTTGCTTGCGGGTACGCCAGGCCGATTCGCGCACAGCCGCGAAAGCTTCCGGTAATAAACTATCCAGCTTGACTCCTTCGGCCAGCCTCGCCCGAAATTCGACGGTTTTGTGCGCCAGAGCTTCATCGCTCAGGTTGGCGTATTGCGGACCAAGTTCGTCTATAATCCGTTTGGCAACCACTTCCAGGCGGCGGAT
The DNA here is from genome assembly GCA_038206175.1 of Chloroflexia bacterium. GTDB lineage: Bacteria > Chloroflexota > Chloroflexia > Chloroheliales > Chloroheliaceae > 54-19. Next base: position 1,524 of record JBBRBE010000193.1, on the reverse strand, counting down.
TTCGCTTTCAACGCCGCTGCCAGTTAGTAAATTTTTTAAGCCTTTAAACACTGTACTATCACCTGTTAATTATTGCTGTTCAAAAAAAGATTAAGTTCTATTCTTATTTTTCCAAACTTTATTATACCATAGGCTTTTCTGAGCGTAGAAGGCAAATCACACTTTAGCCGGGGAATTTGGATTTGAGTTTCATTAGCGGTCATTTGCCTTGACTGCTTAGAGCCTCGGTGCTATAGTTAAAACGTAATAAATTTGATATACTTTGTAGACATAGTATCACTTGTACCATAAAAAAGGCTCTTACTGAGCCAGGAGTAGCAAATTGGGCCAGACATACAATAATTTACTTAAAGATACTAAAAACCAGATACGCGAGACTTCGCCCGCCGAAGCCAACGACCGCTTGCGGAATGAACGGGCGGTACGCCTGGTAGATGTGCGCGAGAAAAACGAATGGGACGATGGTTTTATTCCCGGCGCGACCCACGTTCCACGCGGCTTTCTGGAAAGCCGGATCGAAGAGACGGTGCCGGATAAAGAAACGCCCCTGGTGGTTTACTGCGCGGGCGGAGTACGAAGTGCTTTTGCGACCAAAACGTTGCAAGAAATGGGTTACTCTAATGTCGTGTCGCTGGCGGGCGGCTACGGAGCCTGGAAGAACGCAGGGTTCCCGACCGTCAAGCCACAAACCCTGACCAAAGAGCAGCAATCGCGCTACAGCCGCCATATTCTCGTGCCGGAAGTCGGCGAAGCCGGACAACTAAAGCTGCTGGCAACCAAAGTGCTGTTGATCGGAGCCGGTGGGCTGGGTGCGCCTAACGCCTTTTATCTGGCTGCCGCCGGGGTTGGCACGCTGGGCATTATTGACAACGATGTGGTGGAAGAAAGCAACCTGCAACGCCAGATCATCCACACCATCGAGCGGGTCGGGCAGTCTAAAGCCGAAAGCGCAGCCAAATCTATTGCCGCTCTCAACCCGGACGTAAAAGTGAACGTCTACAAAGAACGCTTGACGGCGGAAAATATCGAGCGTATCCTGCCCGAATACGATCTGGTGGTAGATGGGACGGACAATTTCGAGACGCGCTACCTCGTGAACGATTTCGCCGTGAAATATCGTAAGCCGGTAATTCACGCCAGCATTTTATCCTTCAACGGACAACTAACCACTCTGCTGCCCTACGAAGGGCCGTGTTATCGCTGCATCTACCCCGACCCACCTCCGGCAGCAATGGCTCCGAATTGCAGCGAAGCGGGCGTGCTGGGAGTGTTGCCGGGCGTGATCGGGCTGTTGCAGTCGAACGAAGCCCTCAAGTTAGCTCTGGGCATTGGCGAGAGTCTGGCCGGGCGGTTCCTCCTGTTTGACGCGCTAGAAACGGAGTTTACCACGCTCAAGCTGCGCCGCGACCCACATTGGGTGGCTTGCGGCCCGGAAGCCGACATTGACGACTTGATCGTGCAACACAAGCGCGGCGATGTACTGATCCCGGCTTGCCGGATAGCCTGAGCGGGCCAGGAAATAAG
>JBBRBE010000192.1:0-11412 GCA_038206175.1 Chloroflexia bacterium | reverse complement strand
TAGCCAATAATCCGGTGCTACTGGTGTTGGACGAAGCGACTTCGGCTCTCGACCCACTTACGGAAAATATGATTGACCAGAATTTGCGACGGCGTGGTTGTACCTGTTTGATTATCGCTCACCGCCTCAGCACCATTCGTGATTGTGATGAAATTATCGTGATGGACAAGGGTCGCATCGTCCAACGTGGGACGCACCAGCAGCTGTGCGAAATCGAAGGGGCCTATGCCCAACTAATAGTAAGCTGAGGAGGGTGTATACAAGTGACCGGAAAAAAAAGCACTGGTCGCCGCAAGGTTAACGCTAATTCTAGCCCGCTTGAGACTGTGCTGTTCAAGACCGAGCCGCTTCCAGTTGAGCCGTTTGATATTATTGCGGCAGAAGGTTCGGCTTTTCAAGTGGAAGGCAACCAGCCGTTTTTGCTGCAAGACCCCGACAGTGTGTGGTTAGTTAAAGCAGGCAGAGTTGAAGTTTTTGCCGTTCAACTAAACGAGCAAGCCGCCTCGGTTGGTTCACGCTATCATGTTTGCACTATAGAAACGGGGCAGGTTTTATTTGGTCTGGCTACCTCAGATGATAGCAATGGTTTAGGTTTGCTGGCGGTGGGTAGCATTGGTACTCAAATGGTAAAACTAACTATAGTCTGTCTGCGCCAACTGGTTCTCGAACCACATCTAGCACCCACCATAGCAGGGTGGCTAGAAACGTGGGTGGCAGGACTTACGTCTGACCTTACCAATGATTTAGGTATCGTCTCCAGTCAGGTACTTTTGGAGCCACAAACTGAAACCTCAATCGAGGCGATGCAACGGGCTGCGCCAAACAAGGACGGGGTATGGATTAATTTCAAGCAAGGCCGTAGCTTATTGCTAGGTGAAGAGCCGTTGGATCTGGTTGAGAATTCAGCTCTGTTTCCATTGTATGGTGACATCTGGTTACAAGCTCTGGAGCCGTGTCACCTGGAGGTATTGGCCCTGGTGGACGTAGTTGGGGAAGAACGCAGCTGGATAGGCTTAGATATATTTCATAAACTGTTCTTTAAGCTAAAATCTACTAACATTCGCTTGGCTTCCTTTGATGAGATTACGCAGTTGGGCCTGAAAGCCGAATATGAACAAAAGGTGGAGCAAAAAGCCGTAAGCGACCTGGCCGAGGTGTTGGAAAGCTCTAACAATGAAACGCCCGCCGCAATTGAGCCGACAAAGGATACGCTGCTGGCGGCTTGCCACTTGGTGGGCGAAGCGCAAGGTATCACTATTGTAGGGCCGCCCGAACTGGAAGGCGTAATTCAGCCACGCCGCAACCACCTTTTAGAAATCGCCCGCAGTTCGCGCGTGCGAACCCGTCCGATAACATTAACAGCTAGTTGGTGGGAACTGGAGAGCGGACCCATGTTGGGCTTTACCACCAATGCAGTGGCTTTGTTGCCTATTGCTAACCACGCTTACGAGATGGTTTCGCCCGCCGATGGTAGCAGGAAACGAGTAACTGCAAAGGTAGCTGACTCTATTACACCGTTGGCTTACATTTTCTACCGCCCCTTGCCATATAAGCAGTTGAAAATCAAAGATTTACTTCAGTATGCTGCCTACAAAAACAAGGCTGATTTGTTGCGAGTATTGGTTTTGAGCGTGTTCACAGGTATCTTAGGCTTGTTGGTGCCGATCATTACCGGTCAGGTCGTAGATGCAATTATTCCTTCTACTCAACGTGAAATCCTATTACAAATCATGATTGCCCTGGTGGTGGCGGCGTTGGCTGTTGCCAGCTTTCAAATTACACGTGGTATTGCCGTCTTGCGGATGGAAACCCGCTCCGAGTCGGCTATACAGACCGGCGTATTTGATCGTTTGCTGGGCCTGGAAACCTCTTTCTTCCGTAACTATACGTCTGGCGACTTAGGAGTGCGGGTAATGGGTATCTCCGCTATTCGGCAGTTGATTAGTAGCAGCGTTACCACCACCATTTTAGCCAGTGTATCTTCTATATTTAGCTTTTTCTTGTTGTTCAGCTACGATTTGGGACTGGCTCTGCTTACCTTGCTTTTAACAGTTGTCACTTTAGCAGTCACAATCTCGCTTAGTCTGGCCCAAATGCCCTACCAGCGCCAACAGACCGAGTTGCAAGGAGCTATATCGAGCCTGGTGCTGCAGATGATTACGGGCATTTCTAAACTAAGGGTAGCCGGGGCCGAGTTGCGGGCTTTTGGGGTGTGGGCCAAACAATTTGCTCACCAACGCCGTATGAGCTTCAAGTTGCGCTCAATTAACAATCTATTACTGGTTTTTAACGCTGCCTGGCCGATACTAACCTTGATGGTCATATTTTTAGGGGTAGATATAATGAGTTCCAAGCAGTTATCAATCGGTTCGTTTTTAGCTTTTAACGCGGCTTTTGGCTCGTTTCTGGCTGCAATGTTGAGTATGACCACCGCCTTGACTTCGATTTTGCAAGCCATACCGCTTTACGAGCGGATTAAACCAGTTTTTGAAGCCTTACCAGAAGTTAGTAGTGAGAAACTTTATCCAGGTGAATTGAGTGGTAGCATCGAGATTAATAATGTTTCGTTTCGTTATGATGAGGATGCTCCCTATGTGTTGAGCGATGTTTCATTACAAATTAAACCCGGTCAACTTGTAGCAATTGTGGGGTCATCTGGGTCGGGCAAATCCTCGCTGCTACGCTTGCTTTTGGGCTTTGAGACTCCCAACACAGGATCGATTTATTACGATAATCAGGATTTAGCAAGCCTGAATGTTCAAGAGGTACGCCGACAAATTGGGGTGGTAATCCAAAACGGTAGGCTGACAGCGGGCGACATCTACCACTATATTGTTGGCTCATTACCCTATACCCAAGACGACGCTTGGGAGGCGGCACGTCTGGCTGGGGTTGAGCAAGACATCAGGGAGATGCCGATGGGGATGTTTACTTCTATAGCCGAGGGTGGTAGTACCTTGTCAGGAGGTCAGCGTCAACGTTTGATGATTGCCAAAGCGATAGTTACCCGGCCTCGTATTTTGTTGTTTGACGAAGCCACCAGTTCGTTAGATAACCGGACGCAGGCGGTTGTTAACCAAAGTTTGGAGGGTTTACAAGCTACTCGCATTGTAATCGCTCATCGTCTCAGTACCATTATCAACGCCGACTGCATTTATGTACTGGAAGGGGGCAAAATCGTCCAATCGGGGACTTATTCCAATTTGCTAGAACAAAATGGCCCATTCAAAGAATTAGCAGCCCGTCAAGTTGCCTAAATAGTAATAGTAAAAGTAAAAGTAAAAGTAAAATAAAAAGTAGCCGTGTTGAAATTAGAAAAAAGCAAGGTATATATTGAGCAAAAGTTATTCAAGAGAGCAGTTGTTGCACGAACTAAAAAGGTTGCACGCCCAATCAGCGGCGATTAACCAGGAGAAACAAGACCTGGAACTTCTGCTAGAAACCACTACCGAACATTTCAGCGAGATTGAAAACGAGTTGTACACAGAGAGAGAAACAATTCTGCGGCTACGCCATCATGAACATAAATTTGTTGAGTCAGTTAAGAACGAATTACGGATAGCCCATCAAATTCAAGCTGATTTTCTGCCGGAAAGCTTGCCGCAACTTCCAGGCTGGCAAGTAGCAGCCTGGTTCAAACCAGCTCACGAGGTGGCAGGCGATTTTTACGATGTCTTTTGTCTACCTGACGACCTCTTGATTATTGTCATAGCTGACGTTTGTGACAAAGGGGTTGGCGCAGCTTTGTTTATGTCACTAGTACGTACCCTCATTCGAGTTTTGTCGCAACAGGCGATAGTTAGCCTGCAGCAATTAGGTGTAAATGTCAAATCTTATTTTGTAGCCGTTCCACCTACCGTAAACCAACCTGCCCCTTTGATGCTGCCAGCTAGCACCTTTGAAATTTTGGATACAGTGCGTCTCACCAACAATTACATCACTGGCAATCATAAGCATACCGATATGTTTGCTACGCTTTTTTTGGCTGTAGTAGATAGCAAAACTGGCCTGGTTAGCTATGTCAACGCTGGCCACGACGCGCCGATTCAAATGGGAAAGGGTGAAGTCAAAAAATGGCTGAAACCTACCGGGCCAGTAATAGGCATAATACCAGAGGCTAAATATGGGATGAGCCAGGTGCAGTTGGAACCCGCTGATATACTGTTAGCTTACACCGACGGAGTAACTGAGGCTGCCAACGCTGAAAAGGTTTTATTCTCCGAAGACCGCTTACTAGATTTGCTAGAGCATTATTTATTAGAAGAGCCATCCTAAGATTTGATGGTTTTGTTGGAACACATTAGTGCAACAGTGGGGGCGCATGCAGGCAATATGGGACAACAGGACGATGTTACAATGTTAGCCTTACGCCATTGCCTATAAGTTAATACTTTGCTGCCTTTGTCATATTGTTAGCAGTTTAGTAAAATTGGCACAAAAGTTGTTCAAGTGAGTGAGGCTGACAAAATTAGTAGGCTAGGTAACGGCCTTTTGTTGTTTACGCTAACATATAGCGGTGCTTCTTAATGATAAATCACATTCTTAACTCAAAAACAACATATTGCTGATTGACAAACTTACTAAAAGCTTAACTTGTGGGCAATGGCTTTACGCTATCTATGACTCTAGAATACTTTATGAGGACAAAAGTATTGATGGACAGCTTGACAGTGCCAGTCTCATTCGACTCACTAAAACCGCTCCGGGTATTTGTACAAAAAGCGGCGGCAGGTGCGAACCTGGATTATGTCGCCAGTTACAATTTGTGTTTGGCGGTAGATGAGATTGCCACCAATATCATTATGCACGGTTATGCGGATGTTACACCTACCCAGGCTGACTTTATACAAGCAGAGGCTAGTATTGACGGCCAAGTGTTAAAGATCGGGCTTTTAGATAAGACCAAATCATACGATCTGTCCCAGGCTTTACCTTTACAACTAACTGTATCACTGGGCGAGCGGTTGCCAGGGGGGTGGGGTATTTACCTGGCTAGACAAAGTGTTGATGAATTATTTTACGAGCGCGTCGGAGAGTACAATCATATTATTTTTGTTGTCTCAATCCAATCAAAGTAAAATATAAGCTATTGAGCTTTGTGAGGAGTTTTTGGGCCAGTCATGTGATGATTTAAGAAACAGTGGCTGACGGAGTAGCCTCGTACAGTTCTTGACAGTAAACCGATGCTTATGCAAACTGGCGTAAATGCTAAAGTAAGAAAGACAGGGACTCGATGAACGTAATTATTGAAGAAACTGTCGAGATGACAGTGGTTCATCTAGAAGGTGACCTGGATGGTAAAACCGGTCCTGCTATTCAAGAGCAACTATTGCCATTTGTCACGGAGTATCGAAACCTGGTTTTGGACTTGAGCAAAATTGATTTTATGTCAAGTGCAGGGCTACGTGTGCTGCTATCGTTACAGCGTCAGATGACATTTAAGGGTCGTTTCGTTTTAGTGGGTCTGTCACAACAAATAATCAATACAATGTCTGTTACAGGGCTTTTAGAACTATTTTCGGTTGCTAAAGCTACCACTGATATACAGTGGTAGTGTCGCGTTCTCTTTCTGGTTGTGTCAAATCTCGATTCGCATAGGCTTTTTAGAACATTAGGTCGTATTATAAATATCATTATAACTAAACCAGGAGCAAAGCGCTTTGCTGCCAGTGCAGCTTCTCTTCCAAGAACTTACGCTTGAGCCGCAGGTACTGACCCCGGAAATGCACCCGCTTCTTCATTAGGCTGACCGGCTCTTTGAGGAACTTGCGAGGCCGAAAGTAGTGGCGTTTTTCGTCGAAAGCTCGGCAAAAGCGGGCAGCACTGGTTGGGCTTTTGAAGCCTAGCATCGGTTTCACCCGACCTTTGATACCCCGATGGTCTTGTTCAAGTTTATTGTTTAAGTATTTAATGGCACGGTGTTCAACTTTCTTACCCAGGGCCGCTTCGATAGCACGGGATAGCTGCTTTCCTTATCGGTCGTCACTTTGTGGGGAGTTTGGCCGACGGTTTCGACTGCTTCTTTGAAAAAGTTCGTAGTCGTCGCCAGGTCGCGGGTCTTGGACAACTTGGTTTCGACTAATTGGCCCGGCTGTCAATTGCCCGATAAAGATAATGCCATTCTTTTTTAATTTTTATCAGGGTTTCGTCGGCGGGCCAGGAAGAAGAAACCGTCCCCTTACGCTCACTTTTCAATTCTTTTTCTACTAAAGGCCCGAATTTCGCTTCCCATAGTCGGATAGTTTCATGGGAAAGGGCAATTCCTTCCGTCTCAAACATTTCCACCAGCTCGCGTAGCGAAAGTTTGTAACGCAACCGAAAGAGGACTGCTTTGAAGATTAGTTCGGTCTTATGGCAGAGCCGATTGAAGGGAGAAAGCGTGCGTTCGTTGAAAAACTTGCCGCAGTTGCGACAGTGGTAACATTTATAACCTCTTTTTGGTAGTAGTCGTCCTCTGATAAGTGCTGGCCGACGAGCAATGTGGACAATCCATTACTTGAATTTCCTTAGCTTATGATTTAGATTAAAGTTGGCTATAAGAAATAGGCTGACATCTAAAACGAGGATACCATAAACTTTGAAAACGGGCAATTCATTTTTCAGTTAGCCGTGGGCCGCTACAAGGCCCGGCTGGTGTCCCTTTTCGCCACTCTTAATTGTCCGCGAATCGAGATTTGACACAACCCATATTGGGCCTTTATGCTTGTGGAAACATTGTATTATTTTGGTTCCTGATAGAGGAGATTGCCTTTGTGGCAGCTTCTTTAATGGTACTCCCCCATCCGCCAGCAACCTCACTTAAATCATTTTTCTGCAATTCAATTAATGCTGGTAAAGCTTTTAGATCACCTGTTTTAGCAAGAGTATAAATTACGTTTTGTCGGACTTCTGGGCTTGGATCGTTAAGTGCTTCAAGGAGATCATCAGTCATTGAAATATTTTTTAATTCTCCTAAAAAGCGCAAAGCTACAGAACGAATATTTTCACTCTCGTCAGTTTTGATTACTTGCAATAAATAAGGTGCGATTTCTGGAATGTTTATTCGGCCAAATATTACAACTGTTCTGAATCTTATCTTAGGACTTTTATTCTTCAAATAAAAGTTAAGATAAGGTATAGCAAAGCTTCCCATTTTCACTAAAGCATCAGAACCAGCCGAACGTACCTCTGCATCCGAGTCCTTGAAAGTTTTCACTAGCGGGAGTATTGTAGCAGGATCGGCTATTTCTCCTAATACAAAGGCAGCATTTTTACGGTCAACAACATCTTCGCTTTCCAATGCTTGAATGAGCGCGAGTAGTGGAAATTCACCATCCGTTAAAAGATTATTGACTTGAATAAGTAGCCTCTCATTTTCTGCTGAGAGAGATAACAAGGTATCTATACTCCAATTTTTAGGATACATCTCCATAGTTACAATCTTTCATTTGGAATAACTAAAATGGGTCGTCATAAGGATCCTTTAAATAGTTTTCTCTAAGATTTATTACAGCCCACTTTCTTACTCGCTCAGGTTGATGAGTAGTAGCATTTATTATGCAGCACGGGCATGATACGATTGAAGCTACTGCTTGTCCGTCAGGCGCACCAAAGGTTTGATGCGTACCCACTTCATATCCACTTTCCCTTTTACAAGGACCTTCTAACGATTCATCTTCGGTAAATGGAGTTAAGCCTACCTTTATCACTGCGGTTAAAGCAGCTAATGCTTGTTGACGGCTATCAAAAATGTAGCCTGATGACCACACATACCCTTTTTCTCCTGCGTAGTAGGAAGCAGGGCTTTTAGGTACTGAAGCACTATCATAAGAAACTATATTTGGAAATTTACTGGCACAGGTGTTAGACTGTTTATTAACCTTACATATCTGTGGAGCCGGAACAATATCAGGGTCTCCACCTGTTGCTGCGATAACCTTACTAACGTCTAAAGCAAGCACACAGGTTAAAGCCAGGCTCAGTGCTGTCAATGCAGATAGGGCAAAAATAGAAATGAAAGTCTGAATTAGCCCGTATTCACTTGCTCCACCAGAACTTTGAGGTGGGGCTGCTGCTGTAGTGCTGTAGCCAGAAGGGTCTGAAAAATTAGCCGGATTATTAGCGGTATAAACATAGCGATTTAGCTCGGTACTAGAACTGCCTCTTCCTGTGTAGGAATCCCGGCTTAAGAACCGGCCATCAGTAGGATTATAATACCTGGCCCGCAGGTCGTACAAGCCCGTTGCGCTGTCCACCTGCTGCGAGGTGTAGCGGTACACGTTCGCTGTTGTGCCGAAAGTAGCTGCGCTTCCAGCGTGAGCCGTACCGAAGGCATCGTAAGCATAGCGGTCATTCACTACCACAGCATTACTGGCATTCTTGGTCGCCAGCCCGCGCACACTACCCCGCCCGTCTAACAGGTAGTATTCGGGTGCGTTAGACCCGCGTTTCTGGCTAATAAGCTCTCCGCTCACTCCGCTCAGAGTGTAACTCGTCTTGAGGCTGCCGCTTCCATCCGTCTCCCGCACCACATCCCCATATCGGGAGGCTTCGTCCCACAGGTAGTTCGTGGTCGTGCTGCCTACGACGGCCTTGATACGCCGCCCGTCAGCGTCGTAGGTGTAGAGGCTGCTCGGCCCGACGCTTACCTGAGCCTGCACCAATCGGTCAGCTCCGTTGAAAGTGAAGCTGGACAGCGTAGTGCTGCCCTGCCCTATTTTAGAGAGGTTGCCCCGCTTATCATAGGTGTAGGTCTTGACCCCGCTCGCATCCGTCACGGTTTTGAGTTGGTCAAGGGCGTTGTACTCGTAAGAAGTGAGGGCACTACCTATCGTCTGGCTCTGGCGGTTGCCAGTCTTATCATAGGTAAAGCTCGTGGTGACCGCCGGGAGTGCCCCTTCCGTCCAGGCTTCGCTCTTGAGGCGGTCGGCGTCATCGTAGACCCAGGCCAACGTGCGAGCTGCCGTGCTGCTACCCTGATATTCCGTTACGCCAGTCTTGAGACCGACTTTGCCTGCCGCTACGCCCTGATCATAAGAATAGACGTAACTCGACAAAGGGGTGCCACTCGGTATTTGCGAATAGTGGTTCAGTCCGACGAGCCGGTTCAAAGTATCGTAAGAGTAGGTGATAACCGCACTGTTCGCCAGCTGTAATTGGGTGCGCCTGCCTCCATTGTCATAAGTGTAGGTGTTGTCCAGACCGGGAGTAACGCCCGCTTCGTGAACCGTTTTGAGCCGGTTAGCCTCGTCGTAAGTGTAGCCCGTCGTGCCATCGAGGGTGGTCAGCTCAGTGCGATTGCCTACCGGGTCATAAGTATAGGAAACCGAGGGGGTAGCCGTGCCGGGCAGGATAATAGTCTTGAGGCGGTCACGTCCGTCGTAGGTGTAGGCAGTGGTGCCCCGCTTGTCTATTACCGTGGCCCGCAACGAGGCCGGGTTGTAGCTATACTGGGTCGCTACCCCCTCGTCATAATACTGGATTTTGGTAAGACGGTTAAGCGGGTCGTACTCGTAGAGGTTGGTCTGACCGTCTCCCAAGCGGTGGGAGGTCGAGTTACCCACCCGGTCATACCCCCAGGTCTCGAAGGTGCTTGTGTCGGCCCACTTTTTCAGCTTTTGTCGCCCTAGTTCGTCGTACTGGAAGTTCGTATGGTGTGAGTTGGCATCTATTATCTCGGACAGACGCCCTAACTTGTCGTAGTGATAGTCCGTGCCTTCCATTTTGGGGTTTACCACGGTCAGGAGCCGGTTAGCCTCGTCATAACTATAGGAGGTCTTACGGTTAGCCTGATCATACCTGGTCTTGAGATTACCCGCCAGGTCGTAGCTCATGCCCACCGTGATGCCCGTCGCGTAGGTTATAAGGGTCAACCGACCTCGCACGTCATAGCCATAACTCGTAGGAATGAGATTAGGGTCAGTTTGTGTGAGTTTACGCCCAGTTTTATCGTAGGTATAGGAGGTGGTAGCCGTGACCGACGAAGCCGCGTTGATCGGTACGTTGATCTTCACCAGCCGGTCGAGGGCGTCATATTCGTAGGTCGTAGTAGCGTTACGAGCATTCTTCTCCGAAATCCTGCGACCGGCCGGGTCGTAGCCCACGACACTTTGCTCAGCTTCCGGTTTACCGAAGGCCAGGGTCGTCGTGACGAGCTGCCCGGCCTCGTTATACTCGTACTTGTTTGTGCGGTATACAACGGTGGTATTGCTGGTTAGCACCTCGGTGAGTTTATTGCCCCGGAAATCGTAAGTGTAGCCCAACTTTGAGCCATCGGGCCGGGTTTCCTCGATGAGCCGGTTGGCGGCGTCATACTTATAGGACGACGGGCGGCTATCCGCCGTTCCCGCGGCAACCGTCATCGTGATACGGTTAGAATTGCCGTCGTAGCCGTAGAGGGTCGTGACCTCTACCCCCGTACCGACCGCCGCCGTGGTCGAAATGGTGCGACCCAGGGCATCGTAGCTCGTCTTAGTCTTGACCCCCAGGGCATCGGTCATCACGGTCATGCGGCCCATGAGGTCGTATTCGTAGCTCGTGGTACGGCCTAGCGGGTCAGTCTCGGTGGTTTTATTACCGTAGGGGTCATAAGTAAAAAGGGTGGCCTGGCCGTTGGCGTCGTACCGCCGCTCGACGTTCCCCTGCGAGTAGAAAGAGTAGTCGCCCATGGCCCCCAGCCCGTCCGTGACCGAGGTGGGCAGGAAATAGTTGTTACCCGAAGGGGTGTAATCCACCGAGGTAGGCTGGCCTTCCTCGTTCGTCATCACTCGTGGCCCGCCGTACTCATTGTAGATGGTCGTGCTGGATAGGGTGGTAGTGGCATCGAGCTTACGCGAAGTTTTAGTCCCATAGCCTTTCGCTGGGTCGTACTCGTAGTCGGTCTGGTGAATGGCGTCTTTGTACTGGGTAGGATTGTGTTTGAGGTCGTAAGTATTAGTAATAGTCCGGCCCAGTTCGTCTCGCTCGTTTAAGAGCTTGCCATAAGCGTCGAAAACCGACGTCCGGTAAGTCGTGTCGGGATTGGTGACAGTCGTGCTAGAGATGTAGGGCGTCGAGAGGTCGTAGGTATAAGTAAAAGTCTGGCTAAGGGCGTCCTTAACCGTCTTGAGCCGACCGGAGAGTTTATTACCGTCGGCATCGGTGTAATATTCGGTCGTAGCGACCGGGTTGCCGCGTGGGTCTTTGGCACTCTTGAACAAATGCTTGAAAGAGCCGGGGGCAGTGAAATAGGTGTAGAGGGTGGGCGTGAGGATGCCCGGTAGGGTCATCGAAATCAGGTCGCCCCTGGTGAAGTCCGGCCCGTCGGTAGAAGCGTATTCGTACTTGTAAATCCCCTGGTTAACTCCGGTGGCCGTATCGGTGATCTGGGTAATGCAGTTAGGGCAATTAGGATCGCTGGCCGGGTTACGCACGAACTGTACGTTCAGACCGCCA